>NZ_CP110128.1:6735000-7004124 GCF_028471945.1 Pseudomonas sp. WJP1 | reverse complement strand
GCACTGCTGCCAAAGTTCCACTGACACGGATATCCCCTAAGTTGAAAGCCGGTGAGGCAAAAACAAGCGGCCATTGTAACGGCCAGACGCTGACTTATCCACACGTAGGTGAGTCATGCACCGAGAAGAATCAAGGTTTTGAACGTCTAAAAGACGACCAATGGTCTGTGCATAAGCTCTGTGGATAACCACCTCTAAGCTCATTGCACAAGTGGGGGTGAAACTCGGTGGATAACCTGCCTGTGGATAAAGACAGTTTTCACCCACAGGTTTTCCGAGGGCGCAGCACAGGCTGAACACGGTTTTCCACTGTAGTTGTCATTCTCTGTACAGCTTGTGGAACAAGGGCTGAAGGTAGTTATCCACAGATGATGGCGGCCCTAGTCTTTATAAGCTTTACAGAAAAGCTTTAAATACTCTCCTTCTTTATTTTTATGTTTGGTGAAGGGTCAAGGGCCGGGAAAACCTCTGGAGATCTATTTATAAGGAAACGTTGGTTGGAAATTGACCTAGAGGCTTGCTTTCTCTAGAATCCCCGGTCTCTTAAAACGGGGGCCATTCCGGCCCGTTGTGGACGAACCAGGTAACACGACAATGAAACGTACTTTCCAACCAAGCACTATCAAACGCGCTCGTACCCACGGTTTCCGTGCTCGCATGGCTACCAAGAACGGTCGTGCCGTTCTGTCGCGTCGTCGCGCCAAAGGTCGTGCGCGTCTGGCAGTTTGATAAGCCGGCACTGGAGGTGAGTCAGGACTTCAGTCGGGAAAAGCGTCTGCTTACCCCCCGGCATTTCAAGGCAGTCTTTGACTCCCCTACCGGCAAGGTACCGGGGAAAAATCTCCTGCTCCTTGCGCGCAACAACGATCTTGATCACCCCCGTCTCGGGCTGGTTATCGGGAAAAAGAGCGTAAAGCTCTCCGTCGAGCGCAATCGCCTCAAACGTCTGATGCGCGAATCGTTTCGCCTGAACCAGGATTTGCTGGTCGGCTGGGACATCGTTATCGTCGCGCGCAAAGGTTTGGGTGACGTAGAAAACCCCGAATTGATTCAGCATTTCGGCAAACTCTGGAAGCGTCTGGCACGCAGCACGCCGGTACCAGCAGTCAAAACCGAAACTGTAGGGGTAGACAGTCCAGATGCGTAAACTGGCACTCGTTCCGATCCAGTTTTATCGCTACGCCATTAGTCCCCTGATGGCCAGTCACTGTCGTTTCTACCCCAGTTGTTCCTGCTACGCGTTAGAAGCCATTGAAAATCATGGCCTTCTTCGCGGTGGCTGGCTGACCTTTCGTCGTTTAGGTCGCTGTCATCCGTGGAATCCCGGTGGTTATGACCCGGTTCCATCTATCCCTACCTCCCGTTCTTCTTCGATGGCCGAGTAATCATGGATATCAAACGCACGATCCTGATCGTCGCCCTGGCAATCGTGTCCTACGTTATGGTTCTTAAATGGAACCAGGACTATGGCCAGGCTGCCCTGCCGACTCAGAATGTTGCTTCCAGTACGACCGCACCGGGCCTCCCGGATACGGCCACTGGCAATAAAGCGTCCGTCAGTGACGACATTCCGCACGCCGCAAACGATACCAGCGCACCTGCCGAAACTCCGGTTGCTGCAAGCACCGACCTCATCCAGATCAAAACGGATGTGCTCGATCTGGCCATCGATCCACAAGGTGGTGATGTTGCCCAACTGAGATTGCCGCTGTATCCACGTCGTCAGGACCATCCGGAAATTCCATTCCAGCTGTTCGACAACGGCAACGAGCGGACCTATCTGGCACAAAGTGGCCTGATTGGCAGCAACGGCCCGGACGCAAGTCCTACCGGTCGTCCGGTTTACTCGGCGGAGAAGAAGGTTTACCAACTGGCTGATGGCCAGGACCAATTGGTCGTGGACCTGAAGTTCAGCAAGGACGGCGTCAACTACATCAAGCGTTTCACCCTGAAACGCGGCCTGTATGACGTAACCGTTTCCTATCTGATCGACAACCAGAGCGCACAGCCCTGGTCCGGTGCAATGTTCGCGCAATTGAAGCGCGACGCCAGCTCCGATCCGTCTTCCAGCACCGCCACCGGTACCGCGACTTACCTGGGCGCCGCCCTGTGGACAAGTTCGGAACCGTACAAAAAAGTGTCCATGAAGGACATGGACAAGGCTGCGCTTAAAGAAACCGTCACCGGAGGCTGGGTTGCCTGGTTGCAACACTACTTCGTGACCGCGTGGATTCCGGCGAAGGGCGAAAACAACGTCGTTCAGACCCGTAAAGACAGCAAAGGTAACTACATCATCGGTTACACCGGTCCTTCGTTGACCGTTGCTCCGGGTGCCAAGGCTGAAACCAGCGCTGTTCTGTACGCCGGTCCGAAAAGCCAGGCTGTCCTGAAAGAGTTGTCCCCAGGTCTGGAACTGACCGTCGACTACGGCATCCTGTGGTTCATCGCACAACCGATCTTCTGGTTGCTGCAACACATTCACGCCATTGTGGGTAACTGGGGCTGGTCGATCATCTTCCTGACCATGCTGATCAAGGGGATCTTCTTCCCACTGTCGGCTGCCAGCTACAAATCCATGGCGCGCATGCGTGCAGTAGCGCCGAAACTGGCCGCGCTGAAAGAGCAACATGGCGATGACCGGCAGAAAATGTCGCAAGCCATGATGGAGCTGTACAAGAAAGAGAAGATCAATCCGCTGGGTGGTTGCTTGCCAATCCTCGTGCAGATGCCGGTATTCCTTTCGCTGTACTGGGTTCTGCTGGAAAGCGTTGAAATGCGCCAAGCACCATTCATGCTGTGGATTACCGACCTGTCGATCAAGGATCCGTTCTTCATTCTGCCAATCATCATGGGTGCAACCATGTTCATCCAGCAGCAGTTGAACCCGACTCCACCGGATCCGATGCAGGCCAAGGTGATGAAGCTGATGCCAATCATCTTCACCTTCTTCTTCCTGTGGTTCCCGGCTGGTCTGGTGCTGTACTGGGTAGTGAACAACTGCCTGTCGATCGCCCAACAGTGGTACATCACTCGTAAGATCGAAGCCGCCGCCAAAGCGACTGCCTGACTTACACTGTGGGTAACCACTCAAAACGCCCCCTAGTGGGGCGTTTTGCTATCTGTCACTTTTGTCTGGATACCGGTTTATGAGCGCTCCTCGTGAAACCATTGCCGCCGTCGCCACCGCTCAAGGTCGGGGTGGAGTAGGCATCGTTCGTATTTCCGGGCCGTTGGCCAGCGTTGCCGCCGAGGCCTTCAGCGGTCGCGAACTCAAGCCGCGGTTCGCTCACTATGGTCCGTTCCTCGGTGAAAACGACGAGGTGCTCGATCAGGGCATCGCGCTGTATTTTCCCGGACCGAACTCGTTCACTGGCGAAGATGTCCTGGAATTACAGGGCCACGGCGGCCCGGTCGTCCTGGATATGTTGCTTCAGCGTTGCCTCGGACTGGGCTGCCGTCTGGCCCGGCCGGGGGAATTCAGTGAGCGTGCATTCCTGAACGATAAGCTCGACCTGGCCCAGGCCGAAGCCATCGCCGACCTGATCGAAGCCAGTTCTGCACAGGCGGCTCGCAACGCATTGCGTTCGCTGCAGGGCGCTTTTTCGGCACGTGTGCATAACCTCACGGAACAACTGATCGGCCTGCGGATTTATGTCGAAGCGGCGATCGATTTTCCGGAAGAGGAAATCGACTTCCTGGCCGATGGCCACGTACTGAGCATGCTCGACAAAGTGCGCGATGAGTTATCCACCGTGATGCGAGAAGCCGGACAGGGCGCCTTGCTGCGCGACGGCATGACCGTGGTCATCGCCGGTCGTCCGAATGCGGGTAAATCCAGCCTGCTCAATGCCCTGGCCGGCCGTGAAGCGGCCATCGTCACTGAGATCGCCGGCACCACCCGAGACGTCCTTCGCGAACATATCCACATCGATGGCATGCCTCTGCACGTCGTGGATACCGCCGGGCTGCGCGACACCGATGACCATGTGGAAAAGATTGGTGTGGAGCGGGCATTGAAAGCCATCGGCGAGGCCGATCGGGTACTGCTGGTCGTCGATGCAACGGCGCCGGAAGCGCTCGATCCTTTCGCGCTATGGCCCGAGTTCCTCGAAACCCGCCCTGATCCTGCGAAAGTCACGTTGATCCGCAACAAAGCCGACCTCACAGGCGAAGCCATGGCCCTGGAAGTCAGCGATGACGGGCACGTCACCATCAGCCTCAGCGCCAAGTCCGCAGGAGTGGGCCTGGAGTTGCTGCGCGATCACCTGAAAGCTTGCATGGGATACGAACAGACCTCGGAAAGCAGCTTCAGTGCTCGCCGGCGCCACCTGGAAGCCTTGCGTCACGCCAGTGCATCCCTTGAGCATGGCCGCGCCCAATTGACCCTGGCGGGTGCCGGCGAACTTCTGGCCGAGGATTTGCGCCAAGCTCAGCAGTCCCTGGGCGAAATCACCGGTGCATTCAGCTCCGATGACCTGTTGGGGCGAATCTTTTCCAGCTTCTGCATCGGAAAATAGTCCTTCTGCCATTCACAGACAGGCCGTTCTGGCCTGTCTGCCTCCTCCATTTCCAAAACACCCCTCCAGTGCCGAGCAGATTTATTCCGCTTGAGCGGTTTTTCCCTGCCTGAATTTCCTTAGATTGACGCTTTTCTGTGGATTAAGCCCTGTTAATAACCCCGGCTAAGGGCAGTTGATAACAGGGCCTCAAAACTGAAGATAACCACCCCTGTGGATAAGCACCTCATTCATCCACAGGCTTAAACCGGTTATCCAAGGGCCTCATTGGCACATGACCACAGGGTTTTGAATCTCTGTACACGACGGATTTAAAGGGCTATAGCAATCTATCCACAGAAAGGCCGGTCAGTAGAAATAAACATAAAAACAAAGATTTAATAAATTTCTCTCTTTTTAATTTCTATAACCGCCACTTTTCCACAGCTGGTTAAATTTTGTGCAAAGGGTTCTTTAGGAAGGGCGAAGTCCCTATACTTGTCGACCAGGTCCAAAAACCTGAGCTCAAACTATTCCTGAATTACCTACTTAAGCAGGCACGAGGTGCGTGGTGGATTTCCCTTCCCGTTTTGAAGTGATCGTCATCGGCGGCGGTCATGCCGGTACCGAGGCAGCACTGGCCTCAGCACGTATGGGGGTCAAGACCCTGTTGCTGACGCATAACGTGGAAACCCTCGGTGCCATGAGTTGCAACCCGGCCATTGGCGGGATCGGCAAAAGCCATCTGGTCAAGGAAATCGACGCCCTCGGCGGTGCGATGGCCATTGCTACCGATAAAGGCGGCATCCAGTTTCGCGTCTTGAATAGCCGCAAAGGCCCAGCCGTGCGTGCAACCCGTGCTCAGGCGGATCGGGTTCTGTACAAGGCGGCCGTACGCGAAATCCTGGAAAACCAGCCGAACCTGTGGATATTTCAACAGGCTGCAGATGACCTGATCGTCGAGCAGGAACAAGTCCGCGGTGTCGTTACCCAAATGGGCCTGCGTTTCCTGGCCGATTCGGTGGTATTGACCACCGGTACGTTCCTCGGTGGACTTATCCACATCGGTTTGCAGAACTTTTCTGGCGGACGCGCCGGTGATCCGCCATCGATCGCGCTGGCTCACCGTCTGCGTGAACTGCCGTTGCGTGTCGGTCGGTTGAAAACCGGTACTCCACCGCGTATCGACAGCCGGTCTGTGGACTTTTCGGTAATGACCGAACAACCGGGCGATACACCGATCCCGGTGATGTCGTTCATGGGCAACAAGGAACAGCATCCACAGCAAGTCAGTTGCTGGATTACCCACACCAACGCGCGCACCCACGAAATCATTGCCGCGAACCTCGACCGTTCGCCGATGTATTCCGCGGCGGGTGAAATCGAAGGCATCGGCCCGCGTTACTGCCCGTCGATCGAAGACAAGATCCATCGTTTTGCCGACAAGCAAAGCCATCAGGTCTTCATCGAACCGGAAGGTCTGACGACAAACGAGCTGTATCCGAACGGAATCTCCACTTCCTTGCCGTTCGACGTGCAATTGCAGATCGTGCAATCGATCCGCGGCATGGAAAACGCACACATCGTGCGTCCGGGCTACGCCATCGAATACGATTACTTCGACCCGCGTGACCTGAAGTACAGCCTGGAAACCAAAGTCATCGGCGGTCTGTTTTTTGCCGGGCAAATCAATGGCACCACCGGTTACGAAGAAGCCGGCGCCCAGGGTTTGCTGGCCGGGACCAACGCCGCATTGCGAGCCCAAGGAAAAGATGCCTGGTGTCCGCGTCGCGACGAAGCCTACATAGGTGTGTTGGTCGACGACCTGATTACCCTCGGGACCCAGGAACCGTACCGGATGTTCACATCCCGTGCCGAATACCGCCTGATCCTGCGCGAAGACAACGCTGACCTGCGTTTGACCGAAAAAGGCCGCGAATTGGGTCTTGTCGATGACGTGCGTTGGGCAGCGTTCTGCAAAAAACGCGAAAGCATCGAGTTGGAAGAGCAGCGTCTGAAAAGTACCTGGGTACGGCCAGGCACCGAACAGGGCGACGCGATCGCCGAAAAATTCGGCACGCCACTGACCCACGAATACAACTTGCTCAATCTGCTGAGCCGTCCGGAAATCGACTACGCTGGTCTGGTCGCCGTGACCGGTGGCGGTGCAGAAGATCCACAGGTTGCCGAGCAGGTCGAAATCAAGACCAAATACGCCGGCTACATCGACCGCCAGCAGGATGAAATCGCGCGTCTGCGGGCCAGCGAAGACACCAAGTTGCCTGTGGATATCGATTACACGAACATTTCCGGACTTTCCAAAGAGATCCAGAGCAAGCTCGGCGCGACCCGTCCAGAAACCTTGGGTCAGGCGTCACGCATCCCGGGCGTGACACCGGCAGCCATTTCCTTGTTGATGATTCATCTGAAAAAACGCGGCGCGGGCCGTCAGTTGGAGCAAAGCGCTTGAGTTCGTTGGTCACCCCGCAACACGCAGAAGAGTTATCCACAGGCGCTCGTCAGCTCGGTGTCGCTCTGACCGAAACCCAGCATGCACAGCTGCTGGGTTATCTGGCCCTGTTGATAAAATGGAACAAGGCCTACAACCTCACGGCCGTGCGCGATCCCGATGAAATGGTGTCCCGTCATTTGCTCGATAGCCTGAGCGTGATGTCGTTCGTCGAAAACGGTCGCTGGCTCGATGTTGGCAGCGGCGGCGGCATGCCGGGCATTCCCTTGGCCATCCTGTTTCCCGAGTCGCAAGTGACCTGCCTGGACAGCAACGGCAAGAAAACCCGCTTCCTGACCCAGGTCAAACTCGAGCTGAAACTGGATAACCTGCAAGTTATCCACAGTCGCGTCGAAGCGTTCCAGCCTGCACAGCCATTCAACGGGATCATCTCCCGGGCCTTCAGCAGCATGGAAAACTTCAGCAACTGGACGCGCCACCTCGGTGACACCGATACACGCTGGCTGGCAATGAAGGGCGTTCATCCCGCCGATGAGCTGGTAGCATTGCCGACAGACTTCCACCTCGATAGCGAACACGCCCTGGCCGTTCCTGGTTGCCAAGGCCAACGCCATCTGCTGATACTGCGCCGCACGGCATGATTGGGAACACAAGCAAGAATGGCTAAGGTATTCGCGATTGCGAACCAAAAGGGTGGTGTGGGCAAGACCACCACCTGTATCAACCTCGCAGCATCCCTGGTCGCGACCAAGCGTCGGGTATTGCTGATCGATCTCGATCCACAGGGCAACGCCACCATGGGTAGCGGTGTGGATAAACACGGCCTGGAAAACTCGGTCTATGACCTGTTGATCGGTGAATGCGATCTGGCCCAGGCCATGCATTTCTCCGAACACGGCGGTTACCAGCTGTTGCCGGCCAACCGGGACCTGACCGCGGCCGAAGTGGTTCTGCTGGAAATGCAGATGAAGGAGAGCCGCTTGCGCAGTGCGTTGGCGCCGATCCGTGAAAACTACGATTACATTTTGATCGACTGCCCGCCGTCACTGTCGATGCTGACGTTGAACGCACTGGTTGCCGCCGACGGGGTAATTATCCCCATGCAGTGCGAGTACTTCGCACTCGAAGGCTTGAGCGACCTTGTGGATAACATCAAGCGCATCGCCGAGCTGCTCAATCCGAACCTCAAGGTCGAAGGCCTGTTGCGTACGATGTACGACCCGCGCCTGAGCCTGATGAACGATGTGTCGGCCCAGCTCAAGGAACACTTTGGCGATCAGCTGTACGACACGGTCATTCCGCGCAACATTCGCCTGGCCGAAGCGCCGAGCTACGGCATGCCGGCCCTGGCGTACGACAAATCATCGCGCGGTGCCGTGGCCTATCTGGCCCTGGCGGGCGAAATGGTCCGTCGCCAACGCAAAAACTCACGCATCGCCGCTGCTCAGGCAACTTAAGGAATCCCCATGGCCGTCAAGAAACGAGGTCTCGGACGTGGACTGGATGCACTGCTGAGTGGTCCGAGTATCAGCGCGCTGGAAGAACAGGCGGTGCAGGCCGATCAGCGAGAGCTGCAGCACCTGCCGCTGGATCTGCTGCAGCGCGGCAAGTACCAGCCGCGTCGCGATATGGATCCCCAGGCGCTGGAAGAACTGGCGCAATCGATCAAGGCACAAGGCGTGATGCAGCCGATCGTGGTGCGTCCGATCGGTGGCGGTCGCTACGAGATCATTGCCGGCGAACGCCGCTGGCGCGCCAGCCAGCAGGCTGGCCAGGAAACCATTCCGGCGATGGTGCGCGATGTCCCGGATGAAACGGCGATTGCCATTGCGCTGATCGAGAACATTCAGCGCGAAGACCTCAATCCGATCGAAGAAGCGGTGGCCTTGCAGCGTCTGCAGACGGAATTCCAGCTGACCCAGCAACAAGTCGCCGAAGCCGTGGGCAAGTCCCGGGTAACCGTGGCCAACCTGCTGCGCCTGATTTCGTTGCCGGAAGTTATCAAGACCATGCTTTCCCATGGTGACCTGGAAATGGGTCATGCCCGGGCATTGCTCGGTTTGCCGGATAATCAACAGGTTGAAGGGGCGCGACATGTTGTCGCACGCGGGCTGACCGTGCGCCAGACTGAAGCACTGGTTCGCCAGTGGTTGAGTGGCAAACCGGAGCCTGTGGAACCCTCCAAACCGGACCCGGATATTGCCCGCCTGGAACAGCGCCTGGCCGAGCGCCTAGGCTCTGCGGTGCAGATCCGCCACGGGAAGAAGGGTAAGGGACAACTGGTCATTGGTTACAATTCTTTGGATGAACTTCAGGGCGTGCTCGCACACATCCGCTGAAACAATTCCTTATGTAGCGCGCAGTCGGAAATCACTACCTGACAGTTGAATAGGGGCAGAACCGCCCCTATACTCTGCGCGCATTTTGTCGGCACAAATTATGCCAAGTTATTGAATTCTGGCAGCCGACCATTGGAGAGCAATAGTGATGGAAACCCGCACGCCAAACCGCTTGCCCTTCCATCGCCTGGCAGTTTTTCCGGTGTTAATGGCTCAATTTGTCGTTTTGCTGATTGCTGCTTTGGCGCTCTGGCAATGGCATGGAGTCGTTGCCGGGTACTCGGGACTTTGCGGAGGCCTGATAGCCTTGCTGCCCAATGTTTATTTCGCTCACAGGGCATTTCGGTTTTCCGGCGCCCGAGCAGCCCAGTCCATCGTCCGGTCTTTTTATGCCGGCGAGGCGGGCAAACTGATTTTGACGGCAGTGCTGTTTGCACTGGTGTTCGCAGGTGTGAAGCCACTGGCACCGATTGCAGTATTCGGTGTCTTCGTGCTGACTCAGTCGGTCAGCTGGTTCGCTCCCCTGCTGATGAGAACAAGACTTTCGAGACCTTAGGGCGTTTGAGGCAACCATGGCAGAAACAACCGCTTCGGGCTATATCCAGCACCACTTGCAGAACCTGACCTTCGGTCAGCTCCCTACCGGCGGCTGGGGCTTTGCCCACACCGCAGCAGAAGCCAAGGAAATGGGCTTCTGGGCTTTCCACGTCGATACCCTCGGCTGGTCGGTCGCATTGGGTCTGATCTTCGTTCTTCTTTTCCGCATGGCGGCCAAGAAAGCGACTTCCGGTCAACCAGGTGCTTTGCAGAACTTCGTTGAAGTATTGGTCGAATTCGTCGATGGCAGCGTGAAAGACAGCTTCCATGGCCGTAGCCCGGTGATTGCACCGCTGGCACTGACCATCTTCGTCTGGGTGTTCCTGATGAACGCCGTCGACCTGGTACCGGTCGACTGGATTCCTCAGCTGGCCATCCTGATCTCCGGCGACCACCACATCCCGTTCCGCGCCGTGTCGACTACCGACCCGAACGCGACCCTGGGCATGGCGTTCTCGGTTTTCGCACTGATCATCTTCTACAGCATCAAGATCAAGGGCTTCGGCGGCTTCATCGGCGAACTGACCCTGCACCCGTTCGGCAGCAAGAACATCTTCGTTCAAGCCCTGCTGATCCCGGTGAACTTCCTGCTGGAATTCGTGACCCTGATCGCCAAGCCGATCTCCCTGGCCCTGCGTCTGTTCGGCAACATGTATGCCGGTGAGCTGGTGTTCATTCTGATCGCTGTGATGTTCGGCAGCGGCCTGCTCTGGCTTAGTGGCCTGGGCGTTGTTCTGCAGTGGGCGTGGGCTGTGTTCCACATCCTGATCATCACCCTGCAGGCGTTCATCTTCATGATGCTGACCATCGTTTACCTGTCGATGGCGCACGAAGAAAACCATTAAGACCAGTCTCGACTAGTCTGATGTCCCTCCCGGTCAAACGGGAGGGTGCTCCTAACGGGGCATCTGAAACGATTTGTTTTACCGCTTTAAATTAAAAAAACCTAAACCATACGACGTAAAAGTCGGGAGGAAAGATGGAAACTGTAGTTGGTCTAACCGCTATCGCTGTTGCACTGTTGATCGGCCTGGGCGCACTGGGTACCGCAATTGGTTTCGGCCTGTTGGGCGGCAAGTTCCTGGAAGGCGCAGCGCGTCAGCCAGAAATGGTTCCAATGCTGCAAGTTAAAATGTTCATCGTTGCCGGTCTGCTCGACGCCGTAACCATGATCGGTGTTGGTATCGCTCTGTTCTTCACCTTTGCGAACCCGTTCGTTGGTCAAATCGCTGGCTGATTACTCGGATCTTCCGGGTAATTTGGTGTGATGGACAACGTAACTGCGAGGTGTTGGCGTGAACATTAATGCGACCCTGATTGGCCAGTCCGTTGCGTTCCTGATTTTTGTACTGTTCTGCATGAAGTTCGTATGGCCTCCGGTCATTGCGGCATTGCACGAACGTCAAAAGAAGATCGCTGATGGTCTGGACGCTGCCAGCCGTGCAGCTCGCGACCTGGAGTTGGCCCAAGAGAAAGCGGGTCAGCAACTGCGCGAAGCGAAAGCTCAGGCAGCTGAAATCATCGAGCAAGCCAAGAAACGCGGTAATCAGATTGTTGAAGAGGCTGTTGAAAAAGCCCGTATCGACGCTGACCGTGTGAAGGTTCAGGCTCAGGCCGAGATCGAACAGGAACTGAACAGTGTCAAAGACGCGCTGCGTGCCCAAGTGGGCTTGCTGGCAGTCGGCGGCGCCGAGAAGATCCTGGGTGCCACAATCGATCAAAACGCGCACGCAGAGCTGGTTAACCAACTGGCTGCTGAAATCTAAGCGAGGGCGATCATGGCAGAACTGACCACGTTGGCCCGACCTTACGCTAAGGCGGCCTTCGAGCACGCTCAGGCCCACCAGCAACTGGCCAATTGGTCAGCCATGCTCGGCCTGGCAGCAGCGGTATCGCAAGACGATACCCTGCAGCGCGTGCTCAAGGCCCCGCGACTGACGAGCGCAGAAAAGGCCGCCACGTTCATTGACGTGTGCGGCGACAAGTTCGATGCCAAGGCACAGAATTTCATCAACGTCGTTGCCGAAAACGACCGTCTCCCGCTGTTGCCGGAGATCTCCGCTCTGTTCGACCTGTACAAGGCCGAGCAAGAGAAGTCGGTAGACGTTGAAGTGACCAGTGCATTTGCATTGAACCAAGAACAGCAAGACAAACTCGCCAAGGTTCTCAGTGCACGACTCAACCGGGAAGTGCGCCTGCAAGTTGCGGAGGATGCCGCCCTGATAGGTGGTGTCGTAATCCGCGCCGGCGACCTGGTTATCGATGGCTCGATTCGCGGCAAAATCGCGAAACTTGCCGAAGCATTGAAATCTTGAGTTTGAAGGGGCAGCAGAGCAATGCAGCAACTCAATCCTTCCGAAATAAGTGAAATTATCAAGGGCCGCATCGACAAGCTCGATGTGACCTCCCAAGCCCGTAACGAAGGCACTGTCGTCAGCGTATCTGACGGTATCGTGCGGATTCACGGTCTGGCCGACGTAATGTACGGCGAGATGATCGAGTTTCCGGGCGGCGTCTACGGTATGGCCCTCAACCTGGAGCAAGACTCCGTAGGTGCCGTTGTACTGGGCGCTTACCAGTCTCTGGCTGAAGGCATGAGCGCCAAGTGCACCGGCCGCATCCTCGAAGTTCCGGTTGGTAAGGAACTGCTGGGTCGTGTAGTCGACGCACTGGGTAACCCTGTTGACGGCAAAGGTCCACTGGGCAACACCGAGACCGACGCGGTCGAGAAAGTTGCTCCAGGCGTGATCTGGCGTAAGTCGGTAGACCAGCCTGTACAGACTGGCTACAAGGCTGTCGATGCCATGATCCCTGTCGGCCGTGGCCAGCGTGAGCTGATCATCGGTGACCGTCAGATCGGTAAAACCGCTCTGGCGATCGACGCGATCATCAACCAGAAGAACAGCGGCATTTTCTGCGTCTACGTAGCCATTGGTCAGAAACAATCGACCATCGCCAACGTGGTTCGCAAGCTGGAAGAAAACGGCGCCCTGGCCAACACGATCATCGTGGCTGCCAGTGCTTCGGAATCTCCTGCGCTGCAATTCCTGGCACCGTACTCCGGTTGCACCATGGGTGAATTCTTCCGCGACCGCGGTGAAGACGCGCTGATCGTTTATGACGATCTGTCCAAGCAAGCAGTGGCTTACCGCCAGATTTCCCTGCTGCTGCGCCGTCCACCAGGTCGTGAAGCTTACCCAGGCGACGTGTTCTATCTCCACTCCCGTCTGCTGGAGCGCGCATCCCGCGTTTCGGAAGAGTACGTAGAGAAGTTCACCAACGGCGCAGTGACCGGCAAAACCGGTTCCCTGACCGCACTGCCGATCATCGAAACCCAGGCTGGCGACGTTTCCGCGTTCGTTCCGACCAACGTGATTTCCATCACCGACGGTCAGATCTTCCTGGAATCGGCCATGTTCAACTCGGGCATCCGCCCTGCAGTGAACGCCGGTGTTTCGGTATCCCGTGTGGGTGGTGCCGCTCAGACCAAGATCATCAAGAAGCTGTCCGGTGGTATCCGTACCGCTCTGGCTCAGTACCGTGAACTGGCGGCATTCGCCCAGTTCGCTTCTGACCTGGACGAAGCGACCCGTAAGCAACTTGAGCATGGTCAGCGCGTTACCGAGCTGATGAAGCAGAAGCAATACGCCCCAATGTCGATCGCTGACATGGCGTTGTCGCTGTATGCCGCTGAGCGTGGGTTCCTGACTGACGTCGAAATCGCCAAGGTCGGCAGCTTTGAACAAGCGCTGATTGCTTACTTCAACCGCGATCACGCCGAATTGATGGCGAAGATCAACGTGAAGGGTGACTTCAATGACGATATCGACGCTGGCATGAAAGCCGGTATCGAGAAGTTCAAGGCCACCCAAACCTGGTAAGCCGCAGCGGGAGCCGCAAGGCTCCCGCTTGCTAACCTGATAGGTGTTACATGGCAGGCGCAAAAGAGATTCGCAGTAAGATTGCGAGCATCAAAAGCACGCAAAAAATTACCAGCGCCATGGAAAAAGTGGCGGTCAGCAAAATGCGCAAGGCACAAATGCGCATGGCTGCTAGCCGTCCTTATGCGGAGCGCATCCGCCAGGTTATTGGGCATCTGGCCAACGCCAACCCGGAATACCGCCACCCGTTCATGATCGACCGCGAAATCAAGCGTGTTGGTTATGTCGTAGTGAGCAGTGACCGTGGTCTGTGCGGTGGCTTGAACACCAACCTGTTCAAGGCCCTGGTCAAGGACATGGCGGTAAACCGCGAGAAAGGCGTCGAGATTGATCTGTGTGTAGTAGGTAGCAAGGGTGCGGCCTTTTTCCGTAACTTCGGCGGCAACGTCGTAGCAGCTATCAGCCACCTGGGTGAAGAGCCGTCGATCAACGACCTGATCGGTAGCGTCAAAGTGATGCTGGATGCCTACCTGGACGGCCGTATTGACCGCCTGTCCGTGGTTTCCAACAAGTTCATCAACACCATGACGCAACAGCCTACCGTGGAGCAATTGATTCCACTGGTGGCAACCCCGGATCAGGACCTCAAGCACCACTGGGACTATCTCTACGAACCGGATGCCAAAGAGCTGCTTGACGGCTTGATGGTCCGCTACGTTGAGTCGCAGGTCTACCAGGCGGTGGTCGAGAACAACGCGGCTGAACAAGCTGCGCGGATGATCGCGATGAAGAACGCTACCGACAACGCCGGTGATTTGATCAGCGATTTGCAGCTGGTCTACAACAAGGCGCGTCAGGCTGCGATCACCCAAGAGATCTCGGAAATCGTCGGCGGCGCTGCCGCGGTTTAACGGTTCAAATATTCAGAGGATCCAGCTATGAGTAGCGGACGTATCGTTCAAATCATCGGCGCCGTTATCGACGTGGAATTTCCACGCGACAGCGTACCGAGCATCTACAACGCGCTTACAGTTCAAAGCGCGGCCGCAACCACCCTGGAAGTTCAGCAGCAGCTGGGCGACGGCGTGGTTCGCACCATTGCGATGGGTTCCACCGAGGGCTTGAAGCGCGGTCTGGAAGTGACCGACTCTGGCGCAGCCATCTCCGTACCGGTCGGTAAAGCGACCCTGGGCCGGATCATGGACGTACTGGGCAACCCGATCGACGAAGCTGGCCCAATCGCCACCGACGAGCGTTGGGGCATCCACCGTGCAGCGCCTTCGTTCGCTGAACAGGCAGGCGGCAACGACCTGCTGGAAACCGGCATCAAGGTTATCGACCTGGTTTGCCCGTTTGCCAAGGGTGGTAAAGTTGGTCTGTTCGGTGGTGCCGGTGTAGGCAAAACCGTAAACATGATGGAACTGATCCGTAACATCGCCATCGAGCACAGCGGTTATTCCGTGTTCGCAGGTGTTGGTGAGCGTACTCGTGAGGGTAACGACTTCTACCACGAGATGAAGGATTCCAACGTTCTGGACAAAGTGGCACTGGTTTACGGTCAGATGAACGAGCCGCCGGGTAACCGTCTGCGCGTAGCACTGACCGGCCTGACCATGGCCGAGAAGTTCCGTGACGAAGGTAACGACGTTCTGCTGTTCGTCGACAACATCTATCGTTACACCCTGGCCGGTACTGAAGTATCCGCACTGCTGGGCCGTATGCCTTCGGCAGTAGGTTACCAGCCGACCCTGGCTGAAGAGATGGGCGTTCTGCAAGAACGTATCACTTCGACCAAGGAAGGTTCGATCACTTCGATCCAAGCGGTATACGTACCTGCGGACGACCTGACCGACCCGTCGCCAGCGACCACCTTCGCCCACTTGGACGCCACCGTCGTTCTGTCCCGTGACATCGCTTCCCTGGGTATCTACCCAGCGGTAGACCCACTGGACTCGACTTCGCGCCAGCTGGACCCGAACGTTATCGGCCAGGACCACTACGACACCGCTCGCGGCGTTCAGTACGTTCTGCAGCGTTACAAAGAACTGAAGGACATCATTGCGATCCTGGGTATGGACGAGCTGTCGGAAGCCGACAAGCAGTTGGTAAACCGTGCTCGTAAGATCCAGCGTTTCTTGTCGCAGCCGTTCTTCGTGGCTGAAGTCTTCACCGGTGCATCGGGCAAATACGTTTCCCTGAAAGACACCATTGCTGGCTTCAAAGGCATCCTCAACGGTGACTACGACCACCTGCCAGAACAAGCGTTCTACATGGTTGGCGGCATCGAAGAAGCGATCGAGAAAGCCAAGAAACTGTAATCCCGGCGCCCGGAAACGGGCGCTAATTTAGGTTGAGGCAATCAGATGGCTATGACAGTCCATTGCGATATCGTCAGCGCGGAAGGAGAAATCTTTTCCGGTCTGGTCGAGATGGTGATTGCGCACGGTGCACTGGGTGATCTTGGTATCGCCCTGGGTCACGCGCCGCTGATCACTAATCTGAAGCCAGGTCCGATCCGCCTGGTCAAGCAGGGCGGGGAAGAGGAGGTGTACTACATCTCCGGTGGTTTCCTCGAGGTTCAGCCGAACATGGTCAAGGTTCTTGCCGACACCGTGCAACGTGCTGCCGACCTGGACGAAGCTTCCGCTCAGGAAGCCGTCAAGGCTGCCGAGAAGGCCTTGCATGAGCGGGGCGCGGAATTCGATTACGGTTCCGCTGCCGCACGTCTGGCCGAGGCCGCAGCCCAGCTGCGTACCGTCCAGCAGATCCGCAAGAAGTTCGGCCACTAAGGCAGCGCTTGTTGTGTGATTGATTAAAAAGGGTAGCCTCGGCTACCCTTTTTTATTTTCCGAAATTCATCACGTTGGTCGCAGCCGCTGACCACCCAGGATTGGTAGCCAGTCATGTCTCTTGAAATCGTTATCCTCGCTGCTGGCCAGGGCACCCGCATGCGTTCGGCCCTGCCGAAAGTCTTGCACCCGATTGCCGGCAATTCGATGCTCGGCCATGTTATCCACAGCGCCCGACAACTTGATCCACAGCGCATTCACGTGGTGATTGGCCATGGTGCCGATGTGGTGCGCGAGCGGCTGGCCGCTGACGATCTCAACTTTGTCCTCCAGGACAAACAACTGGGTACCGGTCATGCCGTGGCCCAGGCTGTTCCCTTCATCAAGGCCGACACCGTGCTGGTGCTTTACGGTGATGTGCCGTTGATTGAAATCGAAACCCTGCAGCGTTTGCTCAAGCTTGCAGTGCCCGGGCAGATGGGTCTGCTCACCGTCGAGCTGGATGACGCAACCGGTTACGGCCGTATTGTTCGCGGCACTGATGGCAAGGTCTCCGCCATTGTCGAGCACAAGGATGCGAACGAAGCCCAGCGCGCCATCAAGGAAGGCAATACCGGCATCCTCGCGGTTCCGGCCGATCGCCTGGCCGACTGGACGGGTCGCTTGTCGAACAATAACGCGCAGGGCGAGTACTACCTGACCGATGTGATCGAAATGGCAGTCAGTGACGGACTGGAGGTGGCCACTGAACAACCCCACGATGCCATGGAAGTGCAGGGCGCCAACGACCGCAAGCAGCTTTCCGATCTTGAGCGTCATTATCAGCTGCGCGCCGGCCGTCGCTTGATGGCCCAAGGCGTGACCCTGCGCGACCCGGCCCGTTTCGATGTTCGGGGTGAAGTCAGTGTGGGTCGCGATGTGCTGATCGATATCAACGTGATCCTCGAAGGCAACGTTGTCATCGAAGACGACGTGGTAATTGGCCCGAACTGCGTGATCAAGGACAGCACCTTGCGTAAAGGCGTGGTGATCAAAGCCAACAGCCATATCGAAGGAGCGATTCTCGGTGAAGGCAGCGATGCCGGTCCGTTCGCGCGTTTGCGTCCAGGCACTGTGCTCGAAGCGCGGGCGCATGTGGGTAACTTCGTCGAGCTGAAAAATGCACATCTGGGTGAAGGTGCAAAGGCTGGCCACCTGACTTATCTTGGCGATGCCGAGGTGGGCGCGCGCACCAACATCGGTGCCGGCACCATCACGTGCAACTACGATGGCGCGAACAAGTGGAAAACCGTGCTGGGCGAAGATGTGTTCATCGGTTCCAACAACTCGTTGGTGGCACCTGTGGATATCTTGGATGGTGCTACCACGGCGGCTGGTTCGACTATTACCTCCACTGTGGATAAAGCGCAGTTGGCAGTAGGCCGTGCGCGCCAAAAGAACATCGACGGTTGGAAGCGGCCGGAGAAGCTCAAGAAGAGCTAAGTTATCCACATATTAATGCTCGCCAGTAGTTATTCACAGGGTATAGCCTGTCAATAATATTAACCGGCAGGCCTCGCTTGGTTCGGGAGGCTTGCTGTTGATATTTTTATCCACAGGGTCTTTTGATCACTCCTCGCTTGACGAAGTTTCACTGATAGGGTTTGATTGCTTTCGTTATCTTTCGAATCGAAACTTATCAAATCATGTCGAAGCGCAACACACCTCAGCGACGCCACAACATCCTTGCCTTGCTGAACGAGCAGGGCGAAGTCAGTGTGGATGAGTTGGCCAAGCGTTTCGAAACCTCAGAAGTTACGATCCGCAAGGACTTGGCAGCTCTTGAGAGCAACGGCCTGTTACTGCGTCGTTATGGCGGCGCGATCACCCTGCCTCAAGAACTTGTGGCTGACCTTAGTCAACCGGTCTCCAGGTACAAGCAGGCCATCGCCCGCGCAGCCGTCGCGCGGATTCGCGAACATGCACGCATCATCATAGACAGCGGCAGCACGACCGCATCGATGATTCCGGAATTGGGCCAGCAACCGGGCCTGGTGGTGATGACCAATTCCCTGCACGTCGCCAACGCCTTGAGCGAACTTGAGCATGAACCGGTGCTGTTGATGACCGGTGGCACCTGGGACCCGCATTCCGAGTCCTTTCAGGGGCAGGTCGCCGAGCAGGTACTACGCTCCTACGACTTCGATCAATTGTTCATCGGCGCCGATGGTATTGATCTGGTCCGCGGTACAACGACCTTCAACGAATTGCTGGGGCTCAGCCGGGTCATGGCCGAAGTTGCCCGTGAAGTGGTCGTAATGGTGGAGGCCGACAAGATCGGCCGCAAGATTCCCAACCTGGAACTGCCCTGGAGCAGCGTCCATACCCTCATTACCGATGATCGCCTGTCGCTCGAAGCGCGGGATCAGATACAAGCCCGCGGTATCACTTTGATTTGCGTGGCTGTCAGTCAGGAGAAATAACATGTGTGGAATTGTCGGCGCAGTTGCAGAACGTAACATCACCGCCATCCTGGTCGAGGGCCTCAAGCGCCTGGAGTACCGTGGGTACGACAGCGCGGGCGTAGCGGTGTACACCAACGATCAGAAGCTCGAGCGCGCGCGTCGCCCGGGCAAGGTCAGCGAACTTGAGCAGGCCTTGGCCGAAGAACCGCTGGTTGGTCGACTGGGTATTGCCCACACTCGTTGGGCCACTCACGGTGCACCGTGCGAGCGCAACGCGCATCCGCACTTCTCTGGTGATCTGGCCGTGGTGCACAACGGCATCATCGAAAACCATGAAGCCCTGCGTGAACAACTCAAGGCTTTGGGTTACGTCTTCACCTCGGACACCGACACAGAAGTCATCGCCCACCTGCTGAACCACAAACTCAAGGATCTTCCTGACCTGGCCGAGGCCCTCAAGGCAACGGTGAAGGAACTGCACGGTGCTTACGGTCTGGCGGTGATCAGCGCTCAGCAACCTGATCGCCTGGTGGCGGCCCGCAGTGGCAGCCCGCTGGTGATCGGCCTGGGCCTGGGTGAGAACTTCCTGGCGTCCGACCAATTGGCGCTGCGCCAGGTGACTGACCGCTTCATGTACCTGGAAGAGGGCGATATCGCCGAAATTCGCCGCGACAACGTGCAAATCTGGGATGTCAGCGGCAAGGCTGTCGTGCGCGAGAACGTGCAGTATCGCGATGGCGCCGAAGCGGCTGAAAAAGGCGAGTTTCGCCATTTCATGCTCAAGGAAATCCACGAGCAACCGTCCGTGGTGCAGCGCACCCTGGAAGGTCGTTTGAGCCCGAACGGTGTGCTGGTACAGGCTTTCGGCCCACAGGCCGCCGAGCTGTTCGCCAAGGTGCGCAATGTACAGATCGTCGCCTGCGGCACCAGCTATCACGCTGGCATGGTTGCCCGTTACTGGCTCGAAGAACTGGCCGGCATTCCGTGCCAGGTCGAAGTCGCCAGCGAGTTCCGCTACCGCAAGGTCGTGGTGCAACCCAACACTCTGTTCGTGACTATCTCCCAATCCGGCGAAACCGCCGACACCCTGGCTGCGCTGCGCAATGCCAAGGAACTGGGCTTCCTCGCCAGCCTGGCAATCTGCAACGTCGGCATCAGCTCGCTGGTGCGTGAATCCGACCTGACCCTGCTGACCCAGGCCGGTCGCGAAATCGGCGTGGCGTCTACCAAAGCCTTCACCACACAATTGGTGGGTCTGCTGTTGCTGACTCTGTCCCTGGGCCAGGTACAGGGCTCGTTGGCCAATGGCGTTGAAGCAACGCTGGTCGAAGAGCTGCGTCGCTTGCCAACCCGACTGGGTGAAGCGCTGGCGATGGACAGCACCGTGGAGAAAATCGCTGAGCTGTTCGCCGAGAAGAATCACACCCTGTTCCTGGGACGCGGCGCGCAATTCCCGGTCGCGATGGAAGGGGCCCTCAAGCTCAAGGAAATTTCCTACATCCACGCCGAAGCCTACCCGGCTGGCGAACTGAAGCACGGCCCGTTGGCGCTTGTGGATAACGACATGCCAGTAGTCACCGTAGCGCCAAACAACGAACTGCTGGAGAAACTGAAATCCAACCTCCAGGAAGTCCGCGCCCGGGGTGGCCAACTGATCGTTTTCGCTGACGAGAAGGCTGGTATGACTAACGGTGAGGGCACCCACGTTGTGCACATGCCGCACATCCACGACATCCTGTCGCCGATCCTCTACACCATCCCGCTGCAGTTGCTGTCGTACTACGTTGCTGTGCTGAAAGGTACCGACGTTGACCAACCGCGGAACCTGGCGAAATCGGTGACTGTGGAATAAGTTATCCACAGCTGATCGAACCTTGAAAAATCGCAGCCCATTGGTTGCGATTTTTTTTATCTGAATCGAGGACACGCCCATGGACCGCTTCCAGGAAATGCAGGTCTTCGCCGCCGTCGCCCAGGACCAGGGCTTTTCGGCGGCGGCACGGCGGTTGGGCCTGTCGGCCGCCAGCGT
This sequence comes from Pseudomonas sp. WJP1, assembly GCF_028471945.1. Lineage (NCBI taxonomy): Bacteria > Pseudomonadati > Pseudomonadota > Gammaproteobacteria > Pseudomonadales > Pseudomonadaceae > Pseudomonas > Pseudomonas sp. WJP1. Next base: position 6,983,079 of record NZ_CP110128.1, on the reverse strand, counting down.
TACTCGGGCGGTGGCGGCGCTGGAGAAGCGCATTGGCACGCAGTTGCTCACGCGCACTACGCGCAGTGTGTATTTGAGCGAGGCGGGGCAGCGTTATCTGGAGGACTGTCGGAGAATTTTGGCCGAGGTGCAGGAAGCTGAGGATTCGGCGGCGGGCAGTCACGCCCAGCCCCGTGGGCAATTGACGATCACGGCGCCGGTTTTGTTTGGTGAGTTGTTCGTCACTCCACTGATGGTGAGTTTTCTCACGCGATTTCCCGACGTGACGATCAATGCGCTGCTTGTAGATCGGGTGGTGAGTGTCGTCGAGGAAGGTGTTGATGTTGCCATCCGCATCGGTGAGCTTCCTGATAGCAACCAGCATGCGATCCGGGTGGGAGAAGTGCGGCGGGTGATCTGTGCATCGCCGCAGTTCCTGGCTATCCATGGTCGGCCAAAACATCCACAAGAGCTGGCTCAGGCGCCGATTATCGCGACGTCTGCCATTGGACAATTGAAGCACTGGCCTTTCCTCGAGCGTGGGGAGCCACTGAGTGTCCGGGCAGAACCGCGTTTGACGGTGACGGCGAATCAGGCAGCGATCACCGCTGCTGCGCTTGGACTGGGCTTCACCCGGGTTCTGTCCTATCAGTCGGCGAGCAAAGTGGCGGCCGGGGAGTTGGAGATCGTTCTGGCGGATTTCGAAATGCCGCCATTGCCCATCCATGTGCTCTATCAAGGCGGGCACAAAGCTGCGGCGCGCGTTCGCAGTTTTGTCGACTTTGTGGTGAAGGCACTGCGCGAACATCCGGCTTTGCAGGACTGATGATTTGTTTCACTGGATGAAATAATTGATTGCGTTTGCTGGGTATTCTGTTGTTTTGGTGACTGGTAGAAGATGGCCGCCATCGGTGCTGATCTCTCCCGACTAGCGCCACTGACCTGCGGAGTCGACCATGCAAGCCATCAAACTCTACAACTTCCCACGTTCCGGCCACGCGCATCGTGTGGAACTGATGCTTTCGCTGCTGCAACTGCCGACCGAGCTGATCTTCGTCGACCTGGCCAAGGGCGAGCATAAAAAACCGGAGTTCCTGGCCCTCAACGCTTTTGGCCAAGTGCCGGTGCTGGACGATCAAGGTGTGGTGCTGGCGGATTCCAATGCGATCCTGGTCTATCTGGCGCAAAAATACGGGAACGGTCGCTGGCTGCCAGCCGATCCGGTAGGTGCCGCTAAAGTGCAGCGCTGGTTGTCGGCCGCTGCCGGGCCAATCGCCTTTGGCCCCGCCCGGGCCAGGCTGATCACCGTTTTCGGTGCGCCGTACAACCCTGATGAAGTGATTCCTTACGCCCATAGCGTGCTTAAGGTGATCGATACGGAACTGGCCAACACGCCTTTCCTGGCTGGCAGCGAACCGACCATCGCCGACGTGGCTGCCTACAGCTACATCGCCCATGCACCGGAAGGCAATGTGTCGCTGGACGACTACGCCAACATCCGCGCGTGGCTGGCTAGGGTCGAAGCCTTGCCCGGTTTCGTCGGCATGCCGCGTACTGTCGCCGGCCTGCAAAAAACTGCCTGATGTTTTTCGCCCGACTCTGTCGGGCCCTTCACGCTGTGCCAATGGCGCAGGGGAGAAGCCGCAATGGACCATTCACCGTGGCATGCTGGAGAGAAAGAGTTGCAGGCTCATATTGGTGTCAGTGAGCGAATGGACGTACTAGGGCGCAGGGTGATTCGCGACCAGATGCCGGATCAACACCGCACCTTTTATCAGCAGCTTCCGTTCATGTTGTACGGCGCGGTGGATGCTGACGGTCGCCCTTGGGCCAGCGTGCTTGAAGGTGAACCGGGTTTTGCTCATTCACCCGAACCAGGATTGTTGCAATTTAGCAGCTTGCCGGCTGCCGATGATCCCGCGCAGTTGAGCGTGGGGGCGGCGATCGGGCTGCTGGGCATTGAATTGCATACCCGGCGCCGTAATCGCATCAATGGCCATATCGGTGCAATGAGCGCCAGCGAATTTGCAGTGAGGGTGGATCAGTCCTTTGGTAATTGCCCGCAGTACATCCAATTGAGGCAGTTCCGTTCGGTACCCCTGGCGGATCCGGCAACACGTCCCGCGCAGCAATTCAATGAACTGGATGACGCGGCCAAAGGCATGATTGCCGATGCGGACACCTTCTTTGTCGCGAGTTTCGTGGACGTCGATGGCGTACGGTCGGTGGATGTTTCCCACCGTGGCGGTCAGGCGGGTTTCGTCCAGGTGGAAGGCAATCGCCTGACCATCCCGGATTTTGCCGGCAACCTGTTTTTCAATACCCTGGGCAATTTGCTGATCAATCCAAAGGCTGGTTTGCTGTTCATCGATTTCAATACCGGTGACCTGCTACACCTCAGCGGGCGCACCGAAATCATTCTTGAAGGCCCGCAGGTTGAGGCATTTCAAGGTGCCGAACGTTTGTGGATGTTCCACGTGGAACACGTTGTGCGTCGTCCCGCTGCCCTCGGTTTGCGCTGGCGCTTTGACGGTGTTTCTCCCACCAGTTTGCTGACGGGTACTTGGGAGCAGGCCAAGGCGCGCTTGCAAGCCAAGACCTTGGGCGATCAATGGCGGCCGCTGCGGGTGGTGCGGATCGAAGCGGAAAGCCAGCACATCCGCTCGATCTATATGGAGCCAGCCGACGGCGCCGGGTTGCCATTGTTTCAGGCCGGCCAGCATTTACCGTTGCGCTTCAACATTGATGGCGAAACCCATATCCGCACGTACAGCCTGTCGAGTGCGCCATCGGATGACTTTTTCCGTATCAGCGTGAAGCGTGATGGTCGGGTATCGTCGCACCTGCATGAACAGGTTCGCGTCGGTGACCTGTTGGAGGCACGGGCGCCCCAAGGGCATTTCACCGTGGCGCCCCATGAGCGTCGGCCTCTGGTGTTGTTGGCCGCTGGCGTGGGAATTACGCCGCTGCTGTCGATGCTGCGTGAGGTGGTCTATCAAGGCTTGCGCACCCGCCACATCCGGCCGACCTGGTTCTTCCAGAGTTCGCGCACGTTGGCCGATCAGCCGTTTCGCCCCGAGGTGGATCGCTTGCTCGAGCGTGTCGGCGACGCGGTCAGGGTGGTACGCCTGCTCAGTCAACCTGAGCCAGGGGCGCAGGAGGGCGAGGACTTCGATTTGACCGGGCGAATCGATGTCGGTCGGCTCTCGGAACTGCTCGAGGTCGAGGACTACGATCAGCTGGATTTTGTCCTCTGTGGGCCCGGCAGTTTTACCCAGGCGCTGTACGACGCCCTGCGCGAACTGGATATTCGCGACGCGCGGATTCACGCTGAAACCTTCGGTCCCTCGACGTTGCGCCGTCGGCCCGACCCCGACGCCGTAATCATCGAACAACCGCCAGCGGCGACCACCTCGGTGCCGGTGGTGTTCGAGCGCTCAGCCAAGGAGGCGCGTTGGCAACCGGACGGCGGCACTCTGTTGGAGCTGGCGGAAAGCCGCGGATTGCACCCGGAGTTCAGTTGCCGTGGCGGTTCTTGTGGGACCTGCAAGACCCGGCTGATCAGCGGCCAGGTCAATTATCCGCAGCCACCCGCGGAGGTACCGGACGAAGGTCAGGTGCTGATTTGTTGTGCTGTACCGGCTCAAGGCGCGCAGCCTCTGGTCCTGGACCTCTGAGGGATCATCGCAGGAGCCATTGCCCATTGGTCGATGGCTGAGTAGGGTAGGAGTCGTACGAAAAAGGGCCGAGAAGGGCCCTTTGTGCATTTCAGGGACAGGCGTTTTCTCATGGTTTTTCTCACTCGCGTGATCGTCTCGCTGATGGCGCTCGCGCTGCTTGGTGGTTGCGAGCAGCACGACGCACCGCCACTCGATCAGCAACTCTATGTCTGGCAACGGCAATGGACTCCAGCGCATGACGCTGCATTGCGAGACAGTCGCGCCGATTTTTCCACCTTGCGGGTGCTTGCACTTCAGGCCTTCCCTCAGGCGGGCTGGAGTCGCGCGCGGATTGATCCGGCGCTGCTCAAGCGCGATGGCAGGCCGTTGATTGCGGTGGTTCGCCTGGATGGCCAGCTCAAGTCGCTGGATCAGGACGAGGTCATGGGGCAGATCCAGCAACTGATCAGCGATTGGCAGGGCCAGGGACTGATCCTCGCCGGGGTGGAAATCGACCACGATGCGGGCAACGCCCGGCTACCCGCCTATCGTGAGTTTCTTGCGCACCTGCGCTCTGTGCTGCCGACGTCCATGGCCTTGAGCATCACCGCATTGCCAGCGTGGCTCGACAGTCCAGAGTTGCCGGCGTTGTTATCCACCGTCGATAGCAGCGTGTTACAGGTACATGCCGTGAGCGATCCTCGACGCGGTTTGTTCGATCCCGACCTCGCTCGCCAATGGGCAATGGCCTGGAGTCGCCTCACGTCGAAACCCTTTTTCCTGGCCCTGCCGGCCTATGGTGTCGCGTTGTTGCCGAGTGTCGGTGGCGCGCCCATCGTGGAGAGCGAAGTTGCGATTGAACGTCACGGCAAGCGCCGGGAGCTGTTGGCTGATCCGCTGCAATTGAGCAAGCTTGCTGCCCGGTTGCGCGCGGATCCGCCGGCTCATCTGGCCGGCTTGATCTGGTTTCGCCTGCCTTTGACAAACGACCGTCGAGCCTGGAGCCTGGCGACCTTGCGCGCGGTGTCGCGTGGTGAAGTTCTTGGGAGTCATCTGGCACTGAATCTTTCGGAGCACGGAGGCCTCTATGACATCGCTATCACCAATGTGGGCAACCTCGATAATGCCTGGCCCGAGCGCGTGACGCTGGCGGTACAAGGTTGCGAGGGCGCCGATGCGCTGGCCGGTTATACGTTGCAACAAGAGCCGAACCTGCTTACCTTCACCCGCCTGCGCGACGGTCGGATAGCGGCTGGCGGACAGCGCGCCATCGGTTGGGCACGCTGCGCAACCATTGATCAAGGAGCTTCGAATGTTCACCCGTAACTGGCCCCGTCACTTGCTCTGTCTGAGCCTTGGCCTGCCGTTGGCGGCCATGGCGTGCGGGCCGGATTTCCCCATGCGGCTGCTGGACAATCGAGGACAATCGCTGGCGGAGTTGCCGGAAGGCAATTTCAGTTTCGAGGTGAGTCGCCTCGGTCATGGGATTACCGGTCTCAAGCCTGTCACGGCAGCCACCCTCGACCCGGGCGCAGCCTATGGTGAAACCTCCGATCACGCACAGCTGCGGGATCAGGCCGAGCAGGCGGGTTTGACCCATGAACAGCAGGCGCAGGTGAAACTGTTGCGCGGGCTCGCCGATGCCCGCCAGGTTGAAGCACAGGGTGCGAGCCTGCCCGCCGAGCTCAAGTTGTATCTGGCGGGCGCGGTGGCGTTCAATGCCGGCGACCAGGCGCTGGCTGCCGAATACTTCCGCCAGGTGCTGGCGCTGCCCGCTGATCAACGGGCATTGCGCAGTACCTGGGCTGGCTACTCGCTGGGGCGGGCGTTGTTCGCCATGAGTTCGCAGGCTGATGCGGCCCCCGACCTGCTGGAACAATCGCGCAAAGCCTTCGAGCAAACGCGTCAGCTGAGCATTGACGGCTTCAGCGATCCGCTGGAACTGGGCGTCGCCAGCCTCGGTGAAGAAGCCCGCGTGGCCCGGACGGCGGGTGACTGGAACCGCGCCATCGAACTCTATGCCACGCAAAACCTTCAGGGTTCGGCCGTGGGTTACACCTCGTTGAAGCTGTTGATGGCTGATCTGGCTTCGATGCCCGAGGACCAACTGGCCGTACTGCTCAAGGGAAAGCCCGTGCAGCAACTGGTGACCGCCTCCTTGATCAGTCGGCTGGGCTGGTCATTCGGTGATCAACCACCGAACGAGAAAAAACTGATCAAGCTGTTGCAGGACAGCACGCGCGGCAGCCTCGACAATGCGGACCGCCTGGCCGCGATGAATTATCAACAGGGCGATTTCAGCAGTGCCAAAACCTTTCTCGAGCACGCCGGCGATGGCGGCCTGGCCTGGTGGCTGCGGGCCAAACTGGCGGTGCGCGATGGCGATAAAGCGGCGGCGGCTGGAGCGTATGCCAAGGCAGCCAAGGCCTTCCCGCAGAATGAATCGTGGGGCGATCGGAGAACGCCGGACTTCGATTTCGAAACCCTGCAACCCAAATGTCGGGTCGAAGGCGAAAGCGCGATCCTGGCCCTGCAACGCGGGGATTATCTGCAGGCGTTCGACCAGTTGTACCGCAGCCAAGGCATCTATTGGTTCGATGCGGCCACTGTTGCCGAGCGTGTCCTGACGCTGGATGAGCTCAAGCACTACGTCGACACCCAGGTTCCGGCACCGCCACCACGCAGTCAGCAGGACATGGACAACTACGTACCTCTGCCGGTGGCGGCGAGCTTGCGCAATCTGCTGGGGCGGCGTTTGCTGCGCGAAGGGCACTACGAGCAAGCGCCGGCTTATTTCGATAACGATGGCTTGCGCCACAAAGCCAGGTTGTACGGCCAACAACGGATGGCGGCCGATTCGGCGTGGTGGCCGACGCGACGTGCCGCGGCACTGTTCAACGCGGCCTGGACCGCTCGGGAGTGGGGGATGGATATCCTCGGCTACGAAATGGCGCCGGACTATGCCACGTTAGGTGGCAACTTCAGTCTTGAGAGCACTGAACTCAAGGTCGGGCCACTGGTAGCCGAGGACGAAGTGAAGCGTCAGCAAGCCAGTGCCGCCCAACCCGATCAGCGCTACCACTATCGCTTCGTGGCGACCGCACTGGCCAGCCGAGCTGCCGACAATTTGCCGCACACCAGCCAGGCGTTTGCCGCAGTGCTGTGTGAAGCGGCCGGCTGGAACAGCAGCCTTGAAGAACAAAGTGCGCTCTACCAGCGATATGTCAACGAGGGGCCATTCGTGGAGTGGGCGGCGGATTTTGGGCATCAATGCCCATATCCCGACTTTGAGAACGCCGACAAGCGCTATGTCACCCAGGCCACCGACGCTGCTCGTTCGGCCCTGCGACCGTACAAGACTGCTCTGCAGATAGGTGGCGTGCTGCTGGTCATGGCAGTGGCGCTGGTGCAGGTCAAGCGCCGCCGCCGCAAGGTGCGATGAGGTTCAAGCCTGTTGAACAAAGGTCAGCCGCACGGCGAAACCGATCAACAGGCTACCGAACAGCCATTGTTGCAGGCGCTGGGCGCCGGGGCTGCGTTGCAGCCAACGACCCAGCGCGGCACCGGTCAAGGCGTAGGTGCTATCGAACAGCAAGCCGACACCGACCAACACCAGGCCCAGGACCGCAAATTGTGCGAGCACCGGTCCGTTGAGTGGATCGATGAACTGCGGGAGCAACACCGAGCAGAACAGCAGCGCCTTGGGATTGAGCAGATTGGTCAGTAAACCGCGGCGGATGGCTTCGCCCCAGCGTGGTTTTTCGTCCGTTGCACCTGGCCCGTTCAAGCTTGGCAGCATCGTCGTTCGCAAACATTGAATGCCGATCCACAGCAGATAGGCAGCGCCCACCAGGCGCACCACGTCAAACGTCCAGGGCGCTGCCTTGAACAATGCCGCCAACCCCAACGCCGCCAGCACCACATGACAACCACGGGCGATCCCCAGGCCGACCGCCGTGGCCAATGCAGCGCCTTTGCCCTGACGGGCACCCGTTTGCAGCAGCAGGATCATGTCCGGGCCGGGTAACAGATAGACCACTGCCAACGCCATGAAAAACAGCCCCAATCCCGCCATGTTGCACCCCTGTTCGTTGTCGATTCAGTAGGGCCAGTCTAGAGCCAGGGAGCAGGGCATGTGCTTGCGTAGTTCGCTTCTAAAGCTGTCTGGTTTGGCATAACCTGCCAACAAATCACAGCTCAGCCAGCAGGATCTGCCAAACGATGAAACTGGATGCCTACGACCGCAAGATTCTCGCCGCGCTGCAACGGGATGGTCGCCTGAGCAATGTGCAGTTGGCTGACGAAATCGGTCTGTCGGCTTCGCCATGCTTGCGCCGGGTACGGATGCTGGAAGAGGCTGGGGTGATTCGTGGTTATCAGGCCAATCTGGATCGCGACGAAGTCGGGCTCGGGTTGACCGTGTTCGTCGGGGTGAAAGTCGAGCGCCATAACGATGAACAGGCTGAATCTTTTCGCTTGGCCGTGACGGCATTGCCTGAGGTTATTTCGGCGTTCCTGGTGTCAGGAGAGTCGGATTTTCTGTTGCAAGTGGTGGTACCGGATTTACGTGCCTACGACCGGTTTCTTACTGGCTGTTTGTTGAAGCTGCCAGGTGTGAGCGATATCCGCAGTAACTTTGCGATTCATACGGTGAAGACGCCGGGAGCATTGCCGTTGGGGCATTTGCCGCTATAGACGGCCTATGCCCCATCGCGAGCAAGCTCGCTCCTACATCTGCGTCGCCATCCCCTCCACATTCATCGCCGCCTGGCGCAAGGCTTCGGAACGGGTCGGGTGTGGATGACAGGTCAGGGCAATGTCTTCGGCGGACGCGCTGAACTCCATGGCCACGCAATACTCGCCAATCATTTCACTGACGCTTGGCCCCACGAGATGCACACCGAGAATTTCGTCGGTGCGCTCATCGGCCAGCACTTTGGCGAAACCTTCGGTTTCGTGATTGATCTTCGCCCGGCTGTTGGCGGTAAACGGAAATTTGCCGACTTTGAATGCGCGACCTTCGGCCTTCAGTTGTTCTTCGGTCTTGCCAACACTGGCTAGCTCGGGTTTGGTGTAAATCACGTTGGGGATCAGCTCGTAATTGACCTCGCCAGCCTTGCCGACGATCTGTTCGACGCAGGCCATGGCTTCGTCCTCGGCCTTGTGGGCAAGCATGGGGCCGGAGGTGACATCGCCAATCACCCAGACCCCCGCGGCCTCAGTGCGGTGCCCCTTGTTGGCGAGCATGCCGCGTTTATCGGTAGCGAGGCCGACGTTCTCCAACCCCAGGCCTTGGGTGTAAGGCCGACGTCCGATCGCCACCAGCACGTAATCGGCCTCCAGCGACTCGGCGGTGCCGCCCGAGGCGGGCTCGACGCTGAGCTGCACACCGGTTGCGGACGTCGTGGCGCTGGTCACTTTTGAACTCAATTTGAAACTGATGCCTTGCTTGCTCAATGAGCGTTGCAGGGTTTTGCCTGCTTCGCCGTCGACACCCGGGCAGATCCGATCAAGGAATTCGACCACGGTCACTTGCGCTCCCAAGCGCCGCCAGACCGAACCCAGTTCCAGCCCGATCACCCCGGCGCCGATCACCACCAGGTGTTTCGGCACTTCTTTCAATGACAGTGCGCCGGTGGAATCGAGGATGCGTTGGTTATCGATGTCCACGCCGGGCAGGGGAGTGGGTTCGGAACCGGTGGCGATGATGATGTCTTTGCCGGTCAGTTCGGTCTTGCCGCTGGCGTTATCCGTCACGGTGACTTTGCCCGGACCGTCGATGTGGCCCCAGCCTTTGATCCAGTCGACCTTGTTTTTACGAAAGAGAAACTCGATGCCCTTGGTCAGCCCGGTCACGCTTTCATCTTTCTGTTTCATCATCTGGGCAAGGTTGAGCGTGGGCTTGACCTCGATCCCAAGGTTGGCGAATTCCGTTCCCATGGCTGCATCGTAAAGTTCGGAGGCGTGCAGCAATGCCTTGGACGGCATGCAGCCGACGTTCAGGCAGGTGCCGCCGAGCGTGGCGCGGCCTTCTACGCACGCCGCCTTCAATCCCAGTTGGCCCGCACGGATGGCTGCGTTGTAGCCACCGGGGCCACCACCGAGTATCACGACGTCATAGGTGCTCATGGATTTACTCCTGGATTGAAAGCGGATCGGGAGGGGTAAAAGTAGTCTTTGAATAAAATTACGAACGTAATATGTGCGTTCCGGTGCATTTCGGTCAAGGCTTCAGCTTGGCGACAGGTTGAGCATCTTTAGATAAGGCGATTGAGTACGAAAATTTCACCCATATCGTTATATCGTAACGAAATGCCGCGTGGGCAAAGATAAACACTGGAGTGGTATGCAAGTCGATCTCGAAGAGGGTGATGAGGGAGCGCAGGTAGCCAGGCTACCGCGCTTTCAGCAGGCAGTTTTTCAAGGGCCACGATTGCGCCAGTTCGCCATTGGTCTCGGCGCGCTCGCGGCAATGGGCTTGGTGCTGGGGTTTTTTGTCGGGCTGTTTGCGCCGCAATCCCTTTGGCCTCCTCTGTTATTCAATCAGAGCGCTGCGTTGCTGGTGTTGGTCGCTGGCTTGCAATCGGCCTGGTGGGTGACGAAATGGCGGGCGCGGGCGATGAATCCCTTGGCGCCAGTGGTCGACTCTGAAGAAGCTGAAGCACCGGTGGGCTGGTACGAACGGCTACTGGAGCGAATCAGCCAGCGCTGGCTGAAGCTACTCAGGCAAATCGGTGCGCCAACGCTGTGGCTGGGTGGTTGGGCGCTGCTGGCGTTGTTATGCGTCAATCAGGCCTGGAACCTTGCTTTGCCACCCGCAGCGCTGGGAATGTCGGCCACTATCGGCGCGGCCCTGGGGTTATTGCTGGCCTTTGGATTGCTGGTTCTGGAACGTCAGCTTGCCCAGGAAAACAGCGCTCAATGGCCCGAGGCGCAAGCCTTGGCGCAGCTGACTCGCGTTGCAATCATCAGCCTGATACTTGGAGCGTTATGCCTGCTGTTCGGCAATGAAACTTCGGTTTGGCCGGTGCGTCTGGCCGTACTGATCGGCCTGCTGCCGGGGTTCGTGGCCTTCGAATTGCTACTTCGTGCCGTACTGTCATTGTTCAGCCCACGTCGCGAACAACTTGAACCTGCGCTGCTGGCGCGCAGTTTTGTCGCCGATATGCTGCGCTGGCCACCGCAACCATTGCAGGCGTTGCAGCACGAATTGCACAACCGCTTTGGCATCGACCTGAGGCAGATCTGGGCCTTCACTTACATGCGCCGGGCATTGTTGCCGGTGCTGTTCGTTGTTGCCCTCGTCGGATGGTCACTCAGCGGTGTTCACGAAATTCCGCTGCAAGGGCGGGGGATCTACGAGCGTTTCGGCAAACCGGTGACGGTGTTCGGTCCGGGTCTGCATGCAGGTTTACCGTGGCCGTTGGGCCGGGTGCTGAGTGTCGAAAATGGCGTGGTTCACGAATTGGCCACCAGTGTCGGCGAAACGTCGGCACCCGTGCAGGCAGACCCCGCCGAAGGCCCGGCACCGATGACCGCCAACCGGTTGTGGGACGCCAGCCATGTGAATGACAAATCCCAGGTGATTGCCAGCAGCCGTGCGGACAAGCAGAGCTTTCAGATCGTCAACATGGACGTCCGTTTTGTCTATCGCATCGGTTTGAGCGATCAGGCGGCATTGGCAGCAACCTACAACAGCGCGGATGTGCCAACGCTGATTCGCAGCACCGCCAGCCGCATTCTGGTTCACGACTTCGCCTCACGAACCCTGGACGGTTTGCTCGGTGAGGACCGGGTAGGGCTCGCCGAGGAAATCGGCCGGGCCGTGCAGGTCGACCTGCAGAAACTAAACAGTGGCGTGGAAATTCTCGCCACGGTGGTCGAAGCGATTCACCCACCGGCAGGGGCGGCCAATGCTTATCACGGGGTGCAAGCCGCACAGATCGGCGCTCAGGCGTTGATCGCCCGCGAACGCGGAGCCGCCGCCGAAGCCACCAACCAGGCGCAGTTGCAGGCGAGCATTGCCCGGGATCAGGCAACGGCGAATGCCCATGAAATCAACGCGACGGCCAAGGCGGGCGAGCTGAAATTCAGCGCCGAGAAAAAGGCTTACGCCAGTGCCGGCCAGGCCTTCGTGCTGGAGCAATATCTCGGCCAACTTTCCCAGGGCCTGGCCAATGCCAGGTTACTGGTCCTCGATCATCGTCTGGGCGGCAGCAGCAATGCACCGACCATTGATCTGCGTACATTCACGTTGCCGGCTGACCCTGCGTCGTCGCGTAAAACTGCTCAGCCAGGAGCCGCCAATTGAGCCAACCACATACCCACGATCACGCCGACCACAGTGGCCACGATCACGGCCACGGCGGACATCACCACGGTCATCACCATCACCACCACGGTGATCCGCAGGAAGCCGGTCCATTCCCTTGGCGACGCATGGCCTGGGCGGCGTTGTTGGTGGCCTTTGCCGTGGCGGCTGCGAGCCTGGTGCAAGTGCGTTCGGGCGAAGCCACGGTCATCACTCGTTTTGGCAACCCATCGCGAGTGTTGCTGGAGCCGGGCCTTGGCTGGCGCTGGCCGGCACCCTTCGAAGCGGCGATCCCGGTGGATCTGCGACTGCGCACCACGTCCAGCGGTTTGCAGGATGTGGGCACGCGGGACGGCTTGCGCATCATCGTTCAGGCTTACGTTGCCTGGCAGGTGCAGGGTGATGCGGACAACGTGCAGCGCTTTATGCGCGCAGTGCAAAACCAGCCGGACGAAGCGGCTCGGCAGATCCGCACCTTCGTCGGCTCCGCCCTGGAAACCACGGCCAGTAGTTTCGATCTGGCTAACCTGGTGAACACCGACGCCAATCAAGTGCACATCGCCGATTTCGAAGCGCAGCTGCGCAAGCAAATCGATCAGCAGTTGCTGACCACCTATGGTGTGCGAGTGCTGCAAGTCGGCATCGAGCGCCTGACCTTGCCATCGGTCACGCTCACTGCGACGGTCGATCGCATGCGCGCCGAGCGTGAAACCATCGCGACCGAACGCACCGCCATCGGTAAGCGCGAAGCGGCGCAAATTCGCTCCGCGGCGGAACGTGATGCGCGAATCGTCCAGGCCGATGCCACGGTGAAAGCGGCTGACATCGAGGCGCAATCCCGGGTTGAAGCCGCGCAGATTTATGCGCGTGCCTACGCCGGCTCACCGCAGCTTTACAACCTGCTGCGCTCGCTTGACACCTTGGGCACGGTGATCACCCCAGGCACCAAACTGATCCTGCGTACCGATGCCGCGCCTTTCCGGGTGTTGGTTGACGGTCCGCCGACGCTCGATAGCAAACCCGGATCGCAGCCATGAATTTGGTTCCACGTGGAACACATGAGTTGAGCAGCCCGTGGATTCAGGCCGGACGCTTGGCGTTTCTCGCCCTATATGCAGTGACGGTGTTGGCCGCTTTGGCATGGGCGTTCTCCAATGTGCGGCAGATTGATCCGCAAAATCGCGCGGTTGTTTTGCACTTCGGCGCGCTGGATCGCATCCAGAATGCCGGTTTGCTGTTGGCCTGGCCGCGACCGTTTGAGCAGGTGATTTTGCTGCCAGCGGCGGACCGGGTAATCGAGCGTCGAGTGGAAAACCTGTTGCGCACGGATGCCGCATTGCAGGCCGATCGCGCGGCCAGTTTTGCGACGCCGATCAGTGACGCACTGGCAGGCTCCGGTTATTTGCTGACGGGGGATGCCGGTGTAGTGCAACTGGATGTGCGGGTTTTCTACAAGGTCACTGAGCCGTATGCCTTCGTACTTCAAGGCGAGCATGTGTTGCCAGCCCTGGATCGTCTGGTGACCCGCAGCGCCTTGGCACTCACGGCTGCACGAGATCTGGACACTATTCTGGTCGCACGTCCGGAGTTGATCGGCGCGGATAATCAGGCAGCAGAAAGGCGCGAGCGTCTGCGCGGCGATCTGGTGCAAGGTATCAACCAACGCTTGGCGCAATTGGCCGCGACGGGGCAGGGGCTGGGGATCGAAGTGGCTCGGGTTGACGTGCAGTCGAGTCTGCCGGCGCCGGCGATCAATGCGTTCAACGCCGTACTGACCGCCAGCCAGCAAGCCGACAAGGCCGTGGCCAACGCGCGCACCGAGGCCGAGAAGCTGACCCAGACCGCCAATGAACAAGCCGACCGCACGCTGCAAGTCGCCCATGCTCAATCGAGTGAACGGCTGGCGAAAGCGTCGGCTGATACCGCCACGGTAATGAGCCTGGCCAACGCCCAGCAACAAGCCGCGGACCCGCAAATGTTGCTGCGGATCTACCGCGAGCGGATGCCGAAAATTCTGGGTCAGGCCGGCTCAGTCACCACGGTTGATCCGAAAGACGATTCCCGCCTGATCATTCAGGGAGCTGCACAATGACCGCTCAAACCACCGCTGCACCGAGCATGTTGTCCTCGGCGGAACAACGCAGCGCTGCCCGTCAACTGACCCTGGCCATGCTCGCACTTGGCTTGCTCGCGCTGGGCCTCGTATGGCGCTGGTTGTCGCCGGAACAGACCGGGGTCAGCCAATTGCTACTGGGTGTTGCTTCCGTGCTGGTGGCCGTACCAGTGATGCGTTCGGCCTGGTACAGCCTGCGGTATCCAAGCCTGCATGGCATCACCGATCAACTGATCGCCCTGGCCATGCTCGGTGCGTGGGCGACAGGCGATTTGCTGACGGCGGCATTGCTGCCGATCATCATGATCTTCGGCCATGTGCTGGAAGAGCGCAGCGTGATCGGTTCGCAAGAAGCCATTCATGCTTTAGGCAAACTCACCCGCAGTCACGCGCGCAAGGTGCAGGCCGACGGCTCCATCGTCGAGGTCGACAACGGTACGCTCAGGGCTGGCGATCTGGTGGAAGTCCGTGCCGGTGATCGGGTGCCGGCGGATGGTCGGGTGATGTCCGGCCAAGCGAGTCTGGACACCGCCTCCATTACCGGCGAGTCGGTGCCGATGGAAGCGGGCGTCGGCATGGCGGTGTTCGGTGGCGCGATCAATCTCGATGGCCTGCTGCGCATTGAAGTGACTCGGACCGGCGACGAATCGACCCTCGGCAAAGTGATCGCGCTGATGCAAAACGCCGAGCGTTCCAAACCGCCGATCACCCGGTTGCTGGAGCGTTACGCCGGGAGCTACCTGGTGCTGGTATTGCTGCTGGCCGCAGTCACCTGGTTCATCACCAACGATGCCCAGGCCATGCTCGCGGTGCTGGTGGCTGCCTGTCCTTGTGCGTTGGTGTTGTCGGCGCCCGCGACGGCGATTGCCGGGGTAGCGGTAGCCGCGCGGCACGGCATTCTGATTCGCAGCTCGGCGTTTCTCGAGGAGCTGGCAGACCTCACATCGCTGGTGGTCGACAAGACCGGAACCCTGACCTTCGGTACCTTGCGCCTGCAATCCATCGAGAGCCCGCTGGAGGATCGCAACCCCGTCTTGAAGCTCGCCGCCAGTCTCGGGTCCGCCAGCAGTCACCCGGTCAGCCGGGCGCTGGCGGGGCTGGTCGCACAAGAGCATTTTCTGTTGCTGTCGGACATTCGCGAGCGGCAGGGTTTGGGCGTGGTGGCCATGACGGAGCAGGGCGAGGCCGCGCTGGGGCGCCCGGAGTTGTTCGCCCAATTGGGCATAGCGACCTCAGATGTTCCCGACCACGACGGCCCGATTGCCGGGCTGGCGCTCAACGGCGAGTTCCTCGCTTGGCTGTTGTTGGCCGACAGCGTCAAACCGGAAGCCAGGTTTGCCTTGAGCGAACTGAAGGACCTTGGATTGGGCCGGCAGCTTTTGCTCACCGGCGATCGGCACAGCGTCGCTCACACACTCGCGCGGGATGTAGGCATCAGTGAGGTCGAAGCGCAGGCCTTGCCCGAGGACAAATTGAATCGCGTGTTGAAAGAAATCGGTAACGGTTTTCGTCCTATGGTGGTGGGTGATGGCATCAACGATTCCCTGGCGCTCAAGGCTGGTGTTGTTGGTGTGGCGATGGGCGCAGGCGGGGCGGACATCGCGCTGGCATCAGCGGATATCGTGCTGATCGGTAGCGACCTGCGGCGCCTCGGTACCTGCGTGCGCTTGAGTCGACAGTGCCGTCAGACCTTGCAAGTGAACGTGATCATCGGTTTGGGCTGGACCTTGGCGATCGTTGCTTTCGCGGCGTTTGGTTGGCTCGGGGCAGCAGGGGCGATGATCGCCGCGTTGCTGCACAACCTCAGTACGTTGTTGGTATTGGGTAATGCCGGGCGTTTGCTGCGCTTTCAGGAACCACTGTTCAAGCTCAAGGAAGAGCAGTTCTAAAAATACAGAACTGTTGGCCGAATTTGCAGTCATCTAGGTGAGAGCGGTCATTTCTGCGAATTCGGAACAGTTTTGGAATCATAGAAGTTCACTATGAAATCGATAGCCAGCTATTTTTCAAGGATGGTCTAACCTCTCAGCAGACGTCTGAAACAAGGGGGATTTTCCATGCTCGCGCAACTTCCACCGGCCTTACAGAATCTGCAGCTACCGCTACGCCTGCGACTCTGGGACGGCCATGAGTTCAATCTGGGGCCGACGCCCAGTGTCACAATTGTGGTCAAGGACCCACAAATGGTCACCCAGTTCACCCATCCTAGCCTGGACGCGCTAGGGGCTGCGTTCGTCGAGGGCAAACTGGAACTGGAAGGTTCCATCAGCGATGTGATCCGCGTCTGTGATGAGTGGAGTCAGGCATTGCTCGGTGATCTCGACAGTCAGCCTGTGCGCACCCCCCACGACAAGGAAACAGACGCCAAGGCGATCTCCTACCATTACGACCTCTCGAACGCCTTTTATCAACTGTGGCTCGACAGCGACATGGCGTATTCCTGCGCGTACTTCGAGACGGGCAGTGAGTCCCTTGAACAGGCCCAACAGGCGAAATTCCGTCATCTGTGTCGCAAGTTGCGCCTGCAACCCGGCGAATATCTGCTGGATGTCGGCTGCGGTTGGGGCGGGTTGGCGCGGTATGCAGCCCGGGAATTTGGCGCGAAGGTGTTCGGTATTACCCTCAGCAAGGAACAACTTGCCCTGGCCCGGGAACGCGTAAAAGCGGAAGGGTTGGAGGATTTGGTCGAGCTGCAGTTACTCGACTACCGCGACCTGCCTCAGGACGGGCGCTTCGATAAAGTGGTCAGCGTCGGGATGTTCGAACACGTCGGGCACGAAAACCTGGCCGAGTATTGCAAAACCTTGTTCGGCGCGGTGAAAGAGGGCGGGCTGGTGATGAACCACGGGATCACCGCCAAGCACACCGATGGGCGTCCTGTGGGACGCGGTGCCGGGGAGTTCATCGAGAAGTATGTGTTCCCCAACGGCGAACTGCCGCACCTGTCGATGATCTCTGCCGAGATCAGTGAAGCAGGGCTGGAGATCGTCGATGTCGAGAGCCTGCGTCTGCATTACGCGCGCACCCTGGATCACTGGAGCGAACGCCTGGAAGACAACCTGGAGGCCGCCTCGAAACTGGTGCCGGATCAAGCCCTGCGCATCTGGCGCCTGTACCTGGCCGGTTGTGCTTATGCGTTCGCCCGAGGCTGGATCAACCTGCACCAGATACTCGCGGTGAAAGCCCACGCCGATGGCAGCCATGAGCTGCCCTGGACGCGAGACGATATCTACAATCCCTAGAGGATGGGCGAAATAAGCCGGGCGACCCGCATACCGACTTGCTGCAGGCGATGGGTCTCCCGGCCTTCTTCCTTGGCGATTTCATGAGCCTGGTCGAAGTCGTCGTTGAGCATCTGCTCCACCTGGGCAGCAAACGCCCTGTCGACCGTCAGTAACATCACTTCGAAATTCAATCGAAACGAACGGTTGTCCATGTTGGCACTGCCGATGGCGCTGATTTCACTGTCGATCAACACCACTTTCTGGTGCAGGAAACCGGGTTCGTAGCGGAACACCCGCACACCGGCGCGCACAGCTTCGAAGGCATAGAGGCTGGAAGCGGCGTAGACGATTCGGTGGTCGGGCCTCGACGGCAGCAAAATCCGCACATCCACCCCGCGCAAGACCGCCAGGCGTAACGCAGCGAGGACCGCTTCGTCGGGGATGAAATAAGGGCTGGTGATCCACACCCGTTCGGTCGACGCGTGAATCGCTTCGACGAAGAACAGTGAACAGGTTTCGTAGGCATCCGCCGGGCCGCTGGCAAGCATTTGGCACAGCACTCCGCCGTCCGGATAAACCTGCGGCAGGATCAGCTGCGGTAACTCGCGGGCCGCCCAGAACCAGTCTTCGGCGAAGGACTCCTGCATGCAGGCCACCACTGGCCCCCGTACTTGCACATGGGTATCGCGCCAAGGTGCGAGCGGTGGTTTCTCACCCATGTATTCATCGCCAACGTTGTGGCCTCCCACGAAGCCGAGGATGCCGTCGACGACCACGATCTTGCGGTGGTTGCGAAAGTTGACCTGGAAGCGATTGAGCCAGCCGCTGCGGGTGGCGAAGGCTTTGACCTTGACACCGCCGTCGCGCAGCGACTGGACGTAAGCGTGGGGCAGGGAGTGGCTGCCGATTCGGTCGTACAGCAGGTAAATCACCACGCCTTCGCTGGCCTTGTGTAGCAGCAGGTCACGCAGGCGTCGGCCCAGGCGGTCATCGTGGATGATGAAGAACTGGACCAGTACAGCTTCTCGGGCCTGGCTGATGGCGTGGAAAATCGCCTCGAAGGTCGCCTGTCCATTCACCAGCAAGCGCACTTCATTGTTTGCCAGGCAAGGCATGCGCCCCAGTTTCGGCATCGCCCTCAGTGAAGCGTAGGCGCTGGATGCGCGAGCGGTGAGGGCTTCCTCCACCCACGGTCGCCAGTTGAGCTCGGAGACAGCCTTGCGCATCTCCTCGTTGGCCTGGCGCCGAGCCTTGATGTAACCGTCGAAGGAGCTGCGGCCGAATACCAGATAGGGAATGAGGGTCAGGTAAGGCATGAACAACAGTGACAAGGCCCAGGCAATCGAGCCTTGTGCGGTGCGGACGGTCAACACGGCATGGATTGCCGCAACCAAGCCCAATGAGTGCAGCAGGGCGATGACATAGCCAAAGACATGCGGTCCAAAATAATCCATGGGGGGCAGCCTTGCTCCTGAAGATTCAATGCTTAACAGACCATGTTCCGTGCAGAATGTCGCTATTTAATTGGCCCATGAACCGAAGCCCGCCGGCGACGTCTAACGGCCACTACTGATCAGGAGTTACTCGATGAACGTTCGTCTGCTGGGTTTGGCCATGGCATTTGGTTTGGCACTTCCTGTGGCTGCTCAGGCGCAGATGCTTCAGCCAGGTTTGTGGGAATTGACCTCGAGCAACATGAAAGTCGATGACCAGAACCTGCCGGATCTGCAACTGATCCTGGGTCAAATACAAAGCCAGATGACCCCTGAACAGCGCGCGCAGCTGGAAAAACAGGGCATCACCATGGGTGGCAAAGGGATTCGGGCATGCTTGACCCCAGAGCAGGTCAAGAGCGACAACATTCCGCTGACCGACCCACAATCGGGTTGCAAACAGGAAATCACCGAGCGCACCGGCAACCAGTGGAAATTCCGCTTCAGCTGCCCGAAAGCGCAGGGCGCGGGTGTTGCCACCTTCCTCAGCGATCGCGAGTTCACCACCAAGGTCAACGGTACGTTCAACGCCACCGGCATCCAGCAGAAGGGTAGCCTCGATACCCGTGCGGTCTGGTTGGGGCAGGACTGCGGCACCGTGAAGCCAAGAGCCTAACCTTATCGGGAAAGCCTTGTTCTTGTAGGAGCGAGGCTTGCCCGGGAAGACGTCCGTTCAACCACCTCAAATCCCCGACTGACCCAACCACTCACACACCGCCTCAACCTTCATCCTGCCAAAATCCTCCCCGTTGCGATTGCGCACGCTGACAAACCCGCCAGCCTTTTCCTGTTCGCCGACCACCACCAGGTACGGCACCGTCTGGCTGTGATGCCGAATCTTGTGGCGAACTTTTTCGTTGCGCAGGTCCGCCAGGGCGCGTACGCCACTGCGGCGCAGGCGTTCGGTGACCGCGTGGGCGTAGCTCGCCTGCCTGTCATCCATGCTGACGACCACCACATGGGCCGGCAGGCGCCAATGCTGCAGCTCCAGGTGGCTGGACCAGCAGGTGCCATAGATGCGTTGCTGCAAGGTCCCGTTGATGTGATCGAGGGCAAACGCCTGCAAGACCCTGGTGGTGGGGACATGCGGGCCGCTCGTCAAATAGTCGGTGTCCCCGAGGCGATACAGCGACAGATCGGCGCAAGACGGGGAGTGACTGCGACTGCGGCGAATCGAATGGTTGGCCGCCGCCAATGAGTGCATGCGCGCTTCGATCAGCGGCAAATCAGCGGCCCTGATTGGGCGCTCGACAGCGAACTCGCAATAGAATCCGTCACCCAGCGCCGAGCCGGTTCGCAATTGGGTATGGGAATACAATTGCTTGACCGCCATCGCCAGCACCAGCGAACAGGAGCGCCGGAGAATCTCCAGGCCGTCGGGTTCCTGGGGCGTAACGATGCTGACCCTGGCATTGGCCCGGATCACAAACTCACAGTCCACCAACAGACCGTCCACCCGACCCGCTACCGCAGCGTTGGCCAGCCCGGGGCCAATACTCGCGGCAACTTCATGCACGGTCAGCGGTTGATCGTATTCACGCAATGAACCATCGGGCAGAGTGATCTGGATCATGATTGTTGTTCTCGAATGCTTCGATCACATGCGTCAGCGGATTAACCTTAGATCCAAACCCCGGTCGCTGTCATGTAGACGTTTGTCGTGCTCCCTCAAAACTCTTTCTGCAAAGCCCTGTAGTCGCGCAGAAGCGTGATTGTTGAGGCGCGGCATATCTTCGGTACATATCCCGGCGCAAAGCCTGGAAACGCATTAGGTGGCCTCCCAGTTCCAGCGACTTTCGGCAACGGCATCGTGGGCATGCAGGCTTTCGGCGTGGATGACGCGTATCTGAAAGCCGCTGATGCCGGGTGAGCGTTTCAGGGCCACGTTCAGGCGTCGAGCGGCGTCTTCGCAAAACATCAGGTTCTGTCCATTGGCCAAGGCGAACGCCTGTTCATCAGCACGCTTGACGGCGGTCTGCACGGCTGTGCCGAGCGCAGCCTCGGCATCGTTGATCACGGCGATCAGTGGCAACTCATCCACACACTCGTGCAAACGCAGACTCAATTGCGCCGTGCTGCGTTGACTGTGGGGCGTTGCGACGATGCCTTCAGGGGAGCCGAGCCAAGCCAGCACCTCGGTGTGATGCAACGTCCGGTTGGCAAAATCATCGACGAATTGCTGTTGAATCAATTGACGGGAAAGCGCTGCTGAACAAGGACAGGTTGAGGAATAAGGCAGCGCGATTTTAAGTTCCACGTGGAACATCTGGTTTTTCAAACGGGCTTCGATGCTGACGGGATAGCTTTTCCAGCCGGCCAAAGGACTGAGCAGAGCCGGTCTTTTCAGCAGCAGATCAGTGTGAATGGTCAGGTAGGCGTTGTTTGATAGCCCGTCGTGACTGCTCAGGAAATTGTGTAAAACCCGTCGCAGCTGCTTGGGTGTGAGCGGCTCTTGCTCGAGCGTTTCCAGCGCCAGGTACAACCGTGACATATGAATACCGCGTGCCTCGCCGTTATCGAGACTCACGCCGGCATCGGCCGTCGCAGGCGATTTTTTGCCGTCGAGCAAAACAGGAAGAGCAATGCCACACATGCCCACCCACTCCAGTGGCAGGGCTTGGCGTGAGGCCTGCGTGGCGATGTCCGGAAGAGTCAGTGCGTTCATGAGGAAATCCATCGTGGAGGCGTGCTTGTAATGTTATATGATAACATTCGCGCAACGATAGAATTTTGATGAATGGCCTGTGAGGAGCTTCTGATGTCAAATCGCCTTCCCGTAACCGTGCTTTCGGGCTTTCTTGGGGCCGGAAAAAGTACACTTCTTAATTACATACTACGTAATAGAAATGGCTTGCGCGTTGCTGTTATCGTCAATGACATGAGTGAAATCAACATCGACGGCAGCGAGGTCCAGCGCGATGTCAGCCTCAATCGTGCGCAAGAGAAACTCGTGGAAATGAGCAATGGCTGCATCTGCTGCACGTTGCGTGAAGACTTGTTGAAGGAGGTTAGCTCGCTCGCCCGGGAGGGTCGTTTTGATTACCTGTTGATCGAATCAACCGGCATTTCAGAGCCACTGCCAGTGGCGGAGACATTTACCTTTCGCGATGAAAACGGCCAGAGCCTCACCGACATCGCCCGGCTCGACACCATGGTCACCGTGGTCGATGGCATGAATTTCCTGCTCGACTTCCAGGCTGCCGAAACCCTGGCTTCCCGTGGCGAAACGCTGGGGGAGGGGGATGAGCGGGCGATCACCGATCTGTTGATCGAGCAGATCGAATTCGCCGACGTCATCCTGATCAGCAAGATCGACTTGATCAGCAGCCGCGAACGCGATGAGCTGACGGCAATCCTCAAGCGACTCAACGCTCAGGCGCAGATCATCCCGATGGTCATGGGCGAAGTGCCACTAGAGAAGATCCTCGATACCGGTCGCTTCGACTTCGAGAAAGCGGCGCAGGCGCCGGGCTGGTTGCAGGAGCTGCGCGGCGAGCATGTGCCGGAAACCGATGAATATGGCGTCGCGTCCTACGCCTACCGCGCGCGTCGCCCGTTCCATCCGCAGCGCTTCTTCAATTTCATCGACGGCCCGTGGCTCAATGGCAAGCTGCTGCGCTCCAAGGGTTTCTTCTGGTTGGCGAGTAAACACACCGACGCCGGCAGCTGGTCCCAGGCCGGTGGGATGATGCGTTATGGTTTTGCCGGGCGCTGGTGGCGGTTCGTGCCGAAGGACCAGTGGCCGCAGGACCCGGAAAGCACAGCCGCCATCCTGCAGAACTGGGACGCTGATAGCGGGGATTGCCGGCAGGAACTGGTGTTCATCGGCCAAAACATCGATTTCACGCAGCTTGCCGACGAGCTAGACGATTGCCTGTTGAGCGATGAAGAGATGGCGCTGGGGGCAGAGAGCTGGTGCTCGTTGCCTGATCCGTTCGGCCCTTGGTATGAAGAGGTCGCTTGACCCTCAAGGCTTGAGCCAGGTCCCCTGGCTCTGGGCTTCGCAAAACGGCTGCAAATACGCCGCATCCGTGGCGACGCCGTAATAGTGAATATCCTGCCGGTAAGGCATATTGGCGACTTGGGCGTTGCTGCACACACCGAACGCCCCACCAGGGCATTGGTCGACGTACTGCACCTCGACTTTCTGCCCGGCAAGGCTGGGCTGGCAGAAGCCTTCGGCAAAGAGTTTTTGCGGAATGTTGCGGTTTTGCTGGCAGACTTTCACGTCGAGCCGTTCCGCCTGGCTGTGGACCACACAAGCCTGCGCCAGCGCCTCGCCGCTATTGAGCGCCAGCAGCAACGACATGCCTATCCACCGCATCCTTACCTCCCAAGACATCTTCGATCATGTTGCAGAACATACCCACCCATGTCATCGCCGGGCCATTGGGGGCTGGCAAGACCAGCCTGATCAGGCACCTGCTGGCGCAACGTCCCGCTGGCGAGCGCTGGGCGGTGTTGATCAATGAATTCGGGCAGATCGGTATCGATGCCGCGTTGCTGACCCGTGACGCCGATGGTATCGCACTGGGTGAAGTGGCCGGAGGCTGTTTGTGTTGCGTCAACGGTGCGCCGTTTCAGATCGGCCTCGGGCGTTTGCTGCGCAAGGCGCGGCCGGATCGACTGTTCATCGAGCCGTCCGGGCTGGGGCATCCGGCGCAGTTGCTCCGGCAGTTGGGTGAAACACCGTGGCAAGGTGTCCTGAGTGTCCAACCCTGCGTTCTGGTTCTGGACGCCCAGGCGCTTGCCGCTGGCAAGCCGCTACCGCCGGCGCAACAGGAGGCCCTGGAGAGTGCCGGCCTGTTGCTGATGAACAAGTCGGAGCACCTTGATGAAACCGCTCGCCAACGCCTCGTCGTGCAGTTGCCGGTACGCCCGTTGTACTGGGCGCACCACGCGGCCTTGCCATTGAGCCAGTTGCCTGGCCTGGACGCTCAGGCGGTGGCGGGTGTGGATAACTTCGTGGCGCCCAAGGGGCTGGCGCAGTTGCCGGCGATCTGGACCGATCCTACGCTGCCGATTTGCTTGAGCCAGACGCAGGAGGGTGGCTGGAGCATTGGTTGGCGCTGGCATCCAGGCCAGACCTTTGACACCGACAGGATCGCTCGGTGGCTCGCAGGCCTTGAATGGCGGCGGGCCAAGTTGGTTATCCACGGCACCGAGGGCTGGGTGTCGGCGAATGCGCTGGATAACGCGGTGCTGGAATGGAAAAGCAGCGAATGGCGGCAAGATTCGCGGATTGAGCTCATTTTTAGTGAGTCGCAGGATGTCGAGGGGCTGAAGAAAGGTCTGGACGGCTGTCGGTTGGAGTGAAGACCAAACGACTCATGGCCGCCACTTGGTATGTTCCTGCCGCCACTGGCTCAATTCGATCACCTCGGCACGCGGCTTGACCACGTCGGCCACCGTGGGGGTGTCGTCGAATGGCACGGGATAAGGCGCCAGTTCGATCTGTGCGCTGTGGGGGCCGAATTGTGTGATGGTACCGTTGTGGCGGGTTTCGCCGGTTACGGTGAATTCGAAGTTATACACACGAGCCAATCGTCGCCGGCCATTGGCATCCTTGATGAAGGCGATTTTTTTCAATGCCACGTTGCCATCCAGCAACTCGATGCCGAGCTTGGCGCAATGCTGCTTGACCCGCTCCAGTGCGTGTTCGCGCAAGCCGTGGTTGTGCCATAGCCACGCACCCGCGGTAGCGAAAAGCATCAGTACTAGAATATTTCCGAGGGTCAGCATCAACAGGGCGCTCCAACAAGATAGTGTCAGCTTAACTGTGTCGCCGGTCTGTCGTACAGGCTGCGTTTAGTCGCATACTGCGTGGCTCGAATTTCAATCGTTTTACGGATAACTCACCGCATGAAACGTACACCCCATCTGCTCGCTATCCAGTCCCACGTGGTGTTCGGTCACGCCGGCAACAGTGCCGCGGTTTTCCCGATGCAGCGGGTCGGGGTGAATGTCTGGCCGCTCAACACCGTGCAGTTCTCCAATCACACCCAGTATGGCCAATGGGCGGGTGACGTACTGGCGCCGCACCAGATTCCCGATCTGGTCGAAGGTATCGCGGCCATTGGCGAGCTGGGCAATTGCGATGCGGTACTGTCCGGTTACCTCGGCAGTGCAGCCCAGGGCAGGGCGATACTGACGGGCGTGGCAAAGATCAAATCAATCAATCCCAAGGCGCTGTACCTGTGTGACCCGGTGATGGGCCATCCGGAGAAGGGCTGCAGCGTACCGGCGGAAGTCAGCGATTTCCTGCTGGAGGAGGCCGCCAGCGTGGCCGACTTCATGTGCCCCAATCAACTGGAGCTCGACAGCTTCTCGGGACGCAAGCCGCAGTCGCTGTTCGATTGCCTGGCGATGGCGCGTGCGCTGTTGGCACGTGGGCCGAAGGCGGTGCTGGTCAAGCACCTGGATTACCCTGGAAAAAAGGCGGATGTCTTCGAGATGTTGCTGGTGACAGCCGAAGGCAGCTGGCATCTGCAGCGTCCGCTGCTGGCGTTTCCGCGTCAGCCGGTGGGTGTTGGCGACCTGACGTCGGGGTTGTTCCTGGCGCGCGTCCTGCTGGGCGACAGCCTGGTGGCGGCTTTCGAATTCGCAGCATCGGCGGTGCATGAGGTGTTGCTGGAAACCCAGGCCTGCGCCAGTTACGAGATGGAGCTGGTTCGAGCTCAGGACCGGATCGCCCATCCGCGGGTGCGGTTCGAGGCAACCCCTATCAGTTTGTAATGCGGTTACGGCTAAAAGATCGCAGCCTTCGGCAGCGCCTACAAAAGGCTGCGATCCATTGCTTTAAGCGTCGCCCTTGATTTCCTGATAACGCTTTTCCAGCTCCTGACGAATCTGGCGGCGTTGCTGCGCCTGCATATAGCGGCGCTTGTCTTCACTGTTTTCAGGTTGCAGCGGCGGCACCGGCGCGGGCTTGCGCTGGTCATCCACGGCGACCATGGTGAAGAAGCAGCTGTTGGTATGGCGTACCGAGCGCTCACGGATATTCTCGGTCACCACCTTGATGCCCACCTCCATGGAGGTGTTGCCGGTGTAATTGACCGATGCCAGGAAGGTCACCAGCTCACCGACATGGATCGGCTCGCGGAAAATCACCTGGTCTACCGACAGGGTCACCACGTAGCGGCCGGCATAGCGGCTGGCGCAGGCATAGGCTACTTCGTCGAGGTACTTGAGCAGGGTGCCGCCATGAACATTGCCAGAGAAATTGGCCATGTCGGGGGTCATCAATACTGTCATCGACAGCTGGGCGTTTCCGGGTTCCATAGCGATCTCACGGGTCAAGGCAAGGTTTGAGGGACGCACCTCTGCGGGCGCTTCAGCGGTTTTTTCAAACCAACAGATATCGGGACGCCACGCGGACGACCGCCGTCACGCCCAATCGATCTGTTTCCATATATTGCACCGCCTTTGCGCCGGAAGTCGCGGTGTTACCCTGCAAAAGCCCAGACCCAGGGAATAGTCCTACACGAGAAGCAGATTTTTACACTGCTCAAATCGGAGACTTCCCGCGTCCGGTGATCAAGCCATTGCACCCAAGGAGCTCCACGCCATGCATGCCATCAGTTTTATTCAGGATCTGGCAGTGATCATGTTGGTCGCGGGCGTGGTGACCGTGCTTTTCCACCGGTTCAAGCAACCGGTGGTGCTGGGCTACATTGTGGCCGGCTTCATTATTGGCCCGCACACTCCGCCGTTCAGCCTGATCCACGACGAAGGGACCATCAAGACCCTGGCGGAGCTGGGGGTGATTTTCCTGATGTTCTGCCTGGGCCTGGAGTTCAGCCTGCGCAAGCTGTTCAAGGTCGGCGCCACGGCGTTTATCGCGGCGTTCCTGGAAATCGTGCTGATGATCTGGATCGGCTACGAAATCGGCCGCTGGTTCGATTGGAACACCATGGATTCGCTATTCCTCGGGGCGATCCTGGCCATTTCCTCGACCACCATCATCGTCAAGGCACTCAATGACCTGAAGATGAAAAACCAGCGCTTTGCGCAGTTGATATTCGGCGTACTGATCGTCGAAGACATCCTGGGTATCGGCATCATCGCCTTGCTGTCGAGTATCGCGGTCAGCGGCACGGTCAGTTCGAGCGAGGTGTTCTCCACCGTCGGCAAGCTTTCGCTGTTCATGATTGTCGCGCTGGTCATTGGCATCTTGCTGGTGCCGCGCTTGCTGGCCTACGTGGCCAAGTTCGAAAGCAACGAAATGCTGCTGATCACTGTGCTGGGCCTGTGTTTTGGCTTCTGCCTGCTGGTGGTCAAGCTTGAGTACAGCATGGTGCTCGGTGCGTTCCTGATTGGCGCGATCATGGCGGAGTCGCGGCAGTTGCTGAAAATCGAACGCCTGATCGAACCGGTTCGCGACCTGTTCAGTGCGATTTTTTTCGTCGCCATCGGCCTGATGCTCGATCCCATGATACTGCTGCAATACGCCTGGCCAATTGCGGTGATCACCGTGGCGGTGGTGCTCGGCAAGATGCTGTCGTGCGGCCTTGGCGCCTTTATCGCCGGCAACGACGGACGTACCTCACTGCGGGTCGGGATGGGGCTGTCGCAGATTGGCGAATTCTCTTTCATCATTGCGTCGCTGGGCATGACCCTGCAGGTCACCAGTAACTTCCTTTACCCGGTGGCCGTGGCGGTCTCGGTGCTTACCACGCTGATGACGCCCTATCTGATCCGCGCAGCCGACCCGCTGTCAATCAAACTGGCGGCGGTGATGCCGCAACGGTTGGCTCGGGTGTTGGGGATGTATGGCGAATGGCTGCGCAG
This sequence comes from Pseudomonas sp. WJP1, assembly GCF_028471945.1. NCBI lineage: Bacteria > Pseudomonadati > Pseudomonadota > Gammaproteobacteria > Pseudomonadales > Pseudomonadaceae > Pseudomonas > Pseudomonas sp. WJP1. The sequence goes on along the minus strand of NZ_CP110128.1, from coordinate 6,955,510 downwards.
CATCCAGCCGCAGGGCGAGGGTGCGTTGCTGGCTTCGATGATTCGGCGGATTTTGCTGCAGGTGGGGGTCAATCTGGCGTTGGTGATTGCGATCTTCTTCGCGGGTGCTTACTTCGCCGAAGGCATGTCTACTTACCTGCAAGACTGGATCAGTGACCCGAGCTGGCAGAAAGCGTTGATCTGGGGCGGGGCGCTGCTGCTGTCGCTGCCCTTCCTGATTGCCGCGTATCGCAAGCTCAAGGCGCTGTCGATGTTGCTGGCGGAAATGGGCGTCAAACCGGAGATGGCGGGCCGTCACACGCAGCGAGTGCGCCGGGTGATCTCCGAAGTGATCCCGATCCTCTCGCTGCTGGTGATTTTCCTGCTGCTGGCAGCCTTGTCGGCCAGTATTCTGCCGACCAACAAGTTGCTGGTCCTGATCGCCGTGGTTGCGGCCGCCGTGGCGGCGTTGCTCTGGCGCTGGTTCATCCGAGTGCACACACGGATGCAGGTGGCCTTGCTCGATACCCTGGAAAACCACAAGGATTCGCCGGGGCATTGATCATGTGAGGGGCGTCAAACGGCTCAGCTTTCCAGCCAGACGTCCCGCGCCCAGTGCCATACCGATTCCCAGGTTTCTTCGGCGATCAGTTCTTCTTCGGCCTGCCAAAGCACCACGGTGCCGTCTTCTTCGACGCAGTAGTAGTCGTCGCCGTCCTGGCAGATCGGGATCAGGCTGCGATCGACGCCTGCATCCCAGGCATTGGCGGCAACGTCCGGCAGGTAGGTGTGGGATTGCGGGTCAGTGACGGTGACCGGCTCCAGGCTGCCATAGACCACGTCGCTGACGGTCAGCAGGAATTCTCTGAAGACGAACGGAATGTCGATGAACAGTTGTTCTTCGATTTCGACCAGCAGATCTTCGTCGGGCAACTCCAAGGGGACCGGTACCGGTTCGTTGGCTTCACGCAGTTGTTCGATGATTTCTTCCACGTCCGGGATCCTCTTGCTTGTATGGCGCGGTTTATATGGGGCGGTTTATACAGTAGCTCGCTATAGATGCAACCGCGAAATAGAAAACCCCAGCCGAGGCTGGGGTTTTTATTACATCAAGTGAAGCGCGGAGGGGAATCAGCCGTTCTGGCGGATACCGGCCACCAGCCAAGGCTGGTTTTCGCCCTGTGCACGTTCCATGTTCCAGCTTTCGCTGAACACTTCACCCTGGTCGAAACGCGAGGTTTTCGACACGCCGCTGAAGGTGAGGGTGGCGATGGTCTTGTCGGCGCGATCATCCACACCGTCCAGTTGCACATTGAGGTTATCAATGTAGGTGGACTGGAAGCCGTCACCCAGGTCAGCACGCTCGCGCTTGAGGAATTCCAGCATTTGCGGGGTCACGAACTCGGCGATCTTGTCCATTTCGTTCGCGTCCCAGTGTTGCTGCAGGGACTGGAAGTGATTGCGCGCGGCTTCGATGAAGTTGTGTTCGTTGAACCAGGCTGGAGCGTTGATTACCGGACGAGCGGCGACCGGTGCTGCCGCTCCGCCGAAGATCGAACCGCCAGCAGGCTTGGGCTCGAACGCTTCACGCTGCATCGGCGCGTAGCCTGCCGGAGCCATTTGCGGCTGCTGCTTGCGACGACGAGCGGCGATGAAGCGGAAGACCAGGAACGCGATGACCGCCATGATCAGGATGTCGAAGATCTGCATGCCCTGGAAACCGTCGCCCATGAACATGGAGGCCAGCAGGCCACCGGCGGCGATACCGGCCAGAGGGCCGAGCCAGCGCGAAGCGCCACCGGCCTTGGCTGCGGCGCCAGCGGCACCGGCTGCACCAGCAGTCGCTGCAGCGCCGCCCATGCCTGGAGAAGAAGGAGCCATCTGGCTGGTCTGGTGTGTCGGCGCAGCGCCTGCGCTTTTGCCACCACCAAAGCGCTTGGCGGCATTGGCGTCGAGGCTCATCGTCAAGCCGATGCACAACGCCATGGCGATGCTAAGAAAACGTTTCATAAAGGGAATTCCCATTTGTGGAAGGCACGCGCGCCATGTTGCACAGCTGAAGTGTTACTGGCTAGCGGCAGAGTGTTTCGAGCTTTTGCCTGACAGGTTGCATTCAGCTTCAGTCAGCGCAATAGGGCTTGTTAACTTTGGTCTGTAGGAAAAGTGGATAAGTTCTGTAGGAAAGGATATCTAGCGTCGCAGCGCGAGCATGATGACGCCCGCCGTGATCAGGCCAATCCCACTCCATTGGCGCAGATCGAGCTTTTCGCCCAGCAGGACCACACCGAGCACGGCCACCAGCACCACGCTGAGTTTGTCCACGGGAGCGACCAGTGAGGCCGGGCCGACCTTGAGTGCGCGGAAGTAGCAAATCCACGACGCACCGGTGGCAAGTCCCGACAACAGCAGGAACAGGTAGCTCTTGGAAGAGATCGATCCTAAAGACTGATATTGGCCCGTGGCGTACAAAATCAAGGCCAGGCTGACCAGTACCACCACGGTGCGTAACAGGGTGGCGAAGTCTGGATTGACGTTTTCGATGCCGATCTTCGCGAAAATGGCGGTCATTGCCGCGAAGACTGCGGATAGAAGGGCCCAGAATGTCCAGGAAGAAAAGAAGCCTGAGCCCATGAGTCGTTTCCTTTCAGTTCAGACGATGCATAACCCTGTGGGAGCGGGCTTGCTCGCGAAAGCGTCAGGTCAGTCGACATTGATAGTGGCTGATCCACCGCATTCGCGAGCAAGTCGAATCGTCGCACCGCCGCTCCCACATTGGTCCGCTGGCGGTCTTTAGATCGCTTCCAGCTTGGCGTAACCCAGCATCAGCCACTTGCTGCCTTCGCTGAAGTTCACCTGCACCCGAGCCGCCGCCCCGGCGCCTTCGAAGTTGAGGATCACGCCGTCACCGAAGATCGAGTGGCGTACAGTCTGGCCCAGGCTAAAGCCGGTCTGCGGAATCTCGCTGCCGCTGAACAGGTTGCTGCCACTCATCGACTGGTTGCCGCCGTACGGCCGGCTGACGCTGTTGGACAGCCGCACTTCCTGAATCAGGCCCTTGGGCACTTCGCGTACGAATCGCGAAACCTTGTTGTAGGTCTCGCTGCCGTACAGGCGTCGGGTTTCAGCATAGGTCATCACCAGGTTTTGCATGGCCCGAGTGATGCCGACATAGGCCAGGCGACGCTCTTCCTCAAGGCGGCCGGGCTCTTCCAGGCTCATCTTGTGCGGGAACAGGCCTTCTTCCATGCCCACAAGGAATACATAGGGGAATTCCAGGCCCTTGGCGCTGTGCAGGGTCATCAATTGAATGCTGTCTTCGTGTTCGTCGGCCTGGGTATCGCCGGCTTCCAGCGAGGCGTGACCGAGGAAGGCCGCCAGTGGCGTCAGGTCCTCGTCCTCTTCGCTGTTTTCGAAGTTGCGCGCCGCGCTGACCAGTTCCTCAAGGTTTTCTACCCGGGCCTGGCCCTTCTCGCCTTTTTCCGCTTCGTGATAGGCGATCAGCCCCGACTGTTCGATGACGGTCTGGGTCATGAGGTGCAACGGCATTTCCATGCACTTGGCGGCGAGGTTCTCGATCAACTCGATAAATGCGCCCAGCGCGCTGGCTGCCCGGCCGGTAACGCCTTTATTGGCCACCAGTAGACGCATCGCTTCCCACATCGACACATCGCTGTGGCGGGCGTGGTCGCGGATCGCTTCGACGGTTTTCTCGCCGATGCCCCGGGCCGGCACGTTGATCACCCTTTCCAGCGCGGCATCGTTGCCACGGCCTTCGAGCAAGCGCAGGTAGGCCATGGCGTTCTTGATTTCTGCACGTTCGAAGAAGCGCTGGCCGCCATAGATGCGGTACGGAATGCGCTCGCGCAGCAAGGCTTCTTCCAACACGCGCGATTGGGCGTTGGAGCGGTACAGAATCGCGATATCGCTGCGAGCCAAGCCGGTTTTCAGCGCACTTTCGATAGTTTCGACAACGTAGCGAGCTTCATCGTGTTCATTGAACGCGGCGTACAGGTTGATCGCTTCGCCGTCGCCGCCATCGGTCCACAGCTCCTTGCCCAAACGCCCGGTGTTGTTGGCGATCAGGGCGTTGGCAGCCTTGAGGATGCCGGCGGTGGAGCGATAGTTCTGCTCCAGGCGAATGGTTTCGGCGTCCGGGAAGTCTTCGGAATACTGGTAGATGTTCTCGATTTTCGCGCCACGCCAGCCATAGATCGACTGGTCGTCGTCGCCGACCACCATCAGGCTGTCGCCACCTTTGGCCAGCAGGCGCAACCAGGCGTACTGCACGGCGTTGGTGTCCTGGAACTCGTCCACCAGGATGTGCCGGAAGCGCTTCTGATAGTGCGCCAGCAGGCCGGGGTGATCGCGCCACAGGTCAAGCGCGCGCAGCAGCAATTCGGAGAAGTCGATCACGCCGGCGCGCAGGCAGGCGGCCTCGTAGGCTTCATAGATGCCGCGCATGGTCGCCAGGAACAGGTCGCCGCTGGCCTGGATGTGTTGCGGGCGCAGGCCTTCGTCTTTCTGCCCGTTGATGAACCATTGGGCCTGGCGGGCGGGCCAGCGCTGTTCGTCCAGGCCGAGCTCGCGGATCACCCGCTTGACCAGGCGTTGCTGGTCGTCGCTGTCAAGAATCTGGAAGGTCTGGCTCAAGCCCGCTTCCTGCCAGTGCGCCCGCAGCAAGCGGTGCGCCAGGCCGTGGAAGGTGCCGACCCACATGCCGGCCGGGTTGATACCCATCAACTGCTCGATGCGCTGTCGCATCTCGGCAGCGGCCTTATTGGTGAAGGTCACCGACAGGATGGAGTGGGGCGAGGCGTTTTCGACCTGGATCAACCAGGCGATACGGTGCACCAGCACTCGGGTTTTACCGGAACCAGCACCGGCCAGGACCAACTGACGACCCACGGGGGCAGCTACGGCCTGGCGTTGGGCATCGTTGAGGGAGTTCAGCAGAAGGGAGAGATCATCGCGCATCAGGGCATTCTAGGGGGCTGCGTCACCACGGGCAAACCCCGCTTCGTTTTAGCCGATGAAAGTTACGCACGGGACGACCGGTCAGTCATCGGTTGCAATCGTTTGCCGGCCCCGTCTGACGGCATTTTGCCACTGCTGACGGCTGATACTTTGGTCTGTTTTTTGATCAGGAGCAGTTTGGTCCGGGCATTGGCTTGTGTATGCTCCGTCCACGTTTCGGGCACATGCTCATCATTATAAGAACAAGAACACTGCCTATGACCCTCAGCATCGACCTGTCGGGCCCTACTGTGGAGCCCCGGGTGATCCGTAAACAATTCGCCATGGAAATGGCGGTCGAACGCACGCGTCTGCTGTATCAGGGTTCCTTGCTGCCCACGCTGTTCATGTTGATCAATGGCCTGGTGTGCGCCGGATTGCTCTGGAGTCCGCAGCGTTATTTCCTGGTCAGTGTCTGGCTGGTGTGGTTGCTGTCGCTGGTCGCATTGCGGGTGATCCAGGTGGCGGCCTTCGATTCGGCGATCCCCAACCGCCAGGCGCATCCGATCTGGCGCCGCATGTTTTTACTGGGATCCGGTCTCACCGGCCTGACCCTGGCCGGTGCCGGCATTGCCCTGGTTCCCGCCGATAACTTCATTCAGCAAGCGTGGGTGTTCGGCCTGATTGGTGCCGCGGCGCTGTCGGCCAGCGTGGCCTACGCGGTGAGTTTGCCGGCGTTCCTGTCCTTCACCTTGCCCTGCCTGTTGCCGGCCATTGCCTATATGTTCTGGGGCGGGGACGAGCACGGTTGGGGCTGGTTCGGCCTGATTCTGCTGGGTGCGCTGAGTGTGGTCGCCTGGCAGGTGAATCGGTTGATCGATCGCGGCCTGTTGCGACGCTTCCAGAATCAGGCGCTGATCGAGAATCTGCAGCAGGCGCAGAACTGCAGCGACCAGCTCAATCAGAAGCTGGCCAGGGAAATCGATCAGCGTCGACGCGCCGAAGACGAATTGCGCGAAATCCAGGTCGACCTGGAAAACCGTGTCGCCCAGCGCAGTCTGGAGCTGGAGGCGGCCAGCCAGGCGCTGAGCCAGAGTGAGGCGCGCCTGGCGCTGGCATTGAAGGCCAGCGAGCTGGGGCTGTGGGACTGGAACCTGCAAACCGACGAAGTCCATCACACGCATATCCAGGAACTGTTTGGCCTGGCGCCGGAACAGGTAACGGCATTACTGCGCCACCTTAAACCGCGCCTGCATCCCGACGATCTTCCTGCACTGAAAAGGGCGTTGGTCGAGCATTTGAAAGGCCGCACCGAGGATTACCAGATCGAGTACCGCGTGCGGCATGGCGATGGCCACTGGGTGTGGATCGAGGACCGCGGACGGGCGGTGGAGCGCGCCGAGAACGGCCGGGTGATTCGCATGGTGGGCACGCGGCGCGATATCAGCGTCGGCAAGGCCCAGGAAGAACAACTGCAGTTGGCGGCGACGGTGTTCGAGGCGGCCAGCGAAGGTATCGTGATTTTCGATCCGAATTACGCCCTGATCGCGGTCAATCAAGCCTTCAGCCGGGTGACCGGTTATGAAATCGAGGAAATTCTCGGGCGTAAAGTGGTCGATTTGCCCTGCAGTCGTGATGCTCGCCGGCATTACGGCGCGATCCATCTGGCGCTGGAGCAGCACGGCAGTTGGCAGGGTGAGCTGGTGGAGACTCGCAAAAATGGCGAGATGTACCCGCAATGGCTGCAATTGACCGCCGTACGCGATTCCCGGGGAAATGTTAGTCATATCGTGGGCTTCTTCGCGGATCTCTCGGCACGGCGAGAATCCGAAGAGCGCATGCGCTACCTGACCCATCATGACGAACTCACGGGCCTGGCCAATCGCTCGATGTTCCGCGAACGGCTGAGCGAGGCGCATCAGCGTGTGCGTCAGGGCGGGTATCGCAGCCTGGCGTTGTTGCACATCAATCTGGATCGCTTCAAGCAGCTCAACGACAGCCTGGGTCACGAGGTAGCCGATCAGCTGTTGCAGAAAATGGCCCGACGGCTGGTCAACGCATTGCCTGAGGCAGACACCATCGCACGCTTGTCCGGCGATGAATTCGCCGTGCTGTTCAATGCCTACGGCAACCTCTCCAGTCTGGCGCGGGTGGCGACTCGCTTGTCGGCCAAATTGCGGTTACCGCTGACCGTTGAGGGTCATGAGCTGGTGGTTAGTGCATCCATGGGCATCAGCCTGTTGCCGGATAACGCCCGGGAAATATCCGCATTGGTCAGTCAGTCAAACATGGCCATGCAGCACGCCAAGCATTTGGGTGGTAACAATTTCCAGTTCTACACCGATAGCCTGCAAGCCAGCACCCTGGAACGCCTGCAGCTGGAAAATCATCTGCGTAAAGCGGTCGAAGAGAAGCAGCTGAAAGTGTTTTACCAACCGAAACTGTGCCTCGCCACGGGCAAGCTCAATGCCGCCGAGGCCTTGGTGCGCTGGGACCACCCGACCATGGGGCGTGTGCCGCCGGGGGATTTCATCGGTCTGGCGGAGGAGACCGGGTTGATCGGCCCGATCGGCGAGTTCGTCTTGCGCCAGGCCTGCTGGCAAGCCTGCGAGTGGCAGCGCCTGGGACTCGAGGCGATCCGGGTGTCGGTCAATCTGTCGGTGCATCAATTGCGCCAGGGCAAGCTGGTCAGCCTGGTGCGCCAGGTGCTGGAAGAAACAGGGCTGGCGCCGCACTACCTGGAGTTGGAATTGACTGAAAGTCAGTTACTCGACAGCGTCGAGCACATTATCGCGACGTTCCAGCAACTGCGTGAGTTGGGGGTGAAGCTTGCGATCGACGATTTCGGCACGGGGTATTCGTCCCTGAGCTACCTCAAGCGCATCCCGGTGGATTACGTGAAGATCGATCAGGCGTTTATCCGGGGCCTGGGAGAGGGTACGGAAGACGCGGCGATCACCCGGGCGATCATTGCGATGGCCCACGGCTTGAAATTGAAAGTGGTGGCCGAAGGCGTTGAGCGGCCGGAGCAGCTTGAGTTTTTGAAAGCTGAGCGTTGTGACGAAGTGCAGGGCTATCTGATCAGTCGGCCGGTTGAGGCTGAGGCCCTGGCGGGTTTGCTACAAGCGCAATGCGTAACGTGAGCGACGAGGTTTCCCGCCAGGTACCTGGTGTGTTTCTGGCGGGAAGTTCTACAGCGCGGAATAAATGCGGCGCTTAGTGGGTAATCTGTACTTTATCGATATGATGCAGCAATTTGCCTTCGTAGAAGATGCTGACGCCGGTGACATTCGAGTTGCCCATTTTTTTGTACTCGACAAACTTGTCTGTTACGACCTGCAGCGACATGTCGTTGGAATTTTCCAGTTGCAATTCCAGGCGCAAATCAAAGGATTTGTCTTGCAGTGCACTCATGACCAGCTTTGGCGTAATGCCCGTGTGAGCAACCGTTACCGTGCCAAAGGTGCGGAAGGAGGCTGCTCCCGGCATTCGGTCGATTTGTGCGGTCCAGTCTTTGGTTTTAATGCTCATGATGTGTAACTCCTGTAATTAGATTAATCGCGTCCTGCGCGAGCAATATATCTAACTCCAGTTTTTTTTGTGTGGGGTGTTTTAATTGAAAATGTAAGCTCGATTGTTGGCGGCTGTTCATCAAGGGCTGAATTTTGAAACTTTTGGGGTTTTGAAGGGCGCGCGCGTTCAGTCTTGGACGTGTGCGCCAGCGACGCCGACACGTACGCAGTGATTGTGACTGCGCCCCTCATGTTTATTTGTCCCGCAACTCGAAGGTGACTGTGCCGAAATCCCGATATTCTGGAATGGTGGGGATCGCGCCTGGGAAGCCACCGCTAACGGAGTACGTACCCTCCTTGATGTCGGCGGGCACGTCGAAGAGTACTACCAGTTGTTCAAATCTTCTGATCACTACCTTTTTCTCGTACGCTTCGTTCTTGAACCGAACATGGAAAAGCCCCTCAAGAGAGTTTGTGTTGGCGTTTTTCAGAATGATGATTTGTTCAGGGAGAACATCTTCAGGGAGGTCAGGTTGAGCATTTGGGTAGTTGGAACTTTCCATCGTGCAGCTCCTCGGCGTATGGGCATGGAACCAGTCCCTCGCGAAACCAGTTCTGACTCATCAATTTAGAAGCTCGGAATTGGCGCGTCTACTGTCAGAGTTGACAGTAGAGAGGGGTTTAAGTGCAGTGTTTGCGTGAAACGACGGTACATGGGCGAAGACATGACTTTTGCCTATCCATTTTATGCTGTCTTATTTGAGCTGGCTACTGTCAAATTTATCAGTTGTTAAAAAATATAACTGCCATTTGTCATGTTTATTTTTGAAGGTATAAAGGTTTGCTTTTTCGACTTTTAAATTTTGATTTTTTTCTAGGTTGAAACTACCGTTGAATCGAGTCGCAATCGGTCATATGCGACGTTCGCGTCATTCACGGAGAGTACAGATATGAAGCAGGCAAATATTGATGATGCCTTTAAGAAGCGCGCAGATGACAGGGCTGCCAAAGGGGATGCTAAATCGCGTGTCATGGGGTATGTGAAAGGTAGGCTGAATGATAAAGCGTTTGAGTATGCAGCAGTAGATCTGTTTTCAGTGCAAAACTCGTGGTACATGAGTTTCAGCAATAGTGGTCCGGGAATCATCAATGTTTTTATAAAAATTCCTGAGGAGGCTTTCAATACTAACGAGTTTAAGTTGAATAACCCCAGGGATTTATTGAGATTCATTACCGCAGAGAAACTATGGGACCTGAGTCAAGGGAAAATGATTGACTTGAAAAAAGATGATGACAATAAGGTCACTGGTAAGTTTGACGCTACTGTATTCACTGGGGTAGGGGATGATCAGGAGCTTGTTCCCGTAGTAGGGGAGATATCAATTTTTACCCCAAAACAAAAATAAATGAATAACCCTCCTATGAGTTTTGGAGGGTTTTTTCTATCAGCGCAGATCTTTACTCAGCTACGCGCTGAATTCTCCAGCAAGATCCAGTTCCATCAACTGTCGGACTTGTGTCGGCTCAAGCTGCGCTCCCAACAAACCATGCAATTTACCGAACGCCGCTTCCCGGGTCATTCCGCCTCCAGACAAAACCCCAACACTGCGCAACCGGCTCCCCGCCTCGTAGACATCCAGCTCCACACCACCTTCATGACACTGTGTCACCGCGACCACCACCACACCGTTGTCACGTGCCCGGGAAAGCGCTGCGAGAAATTCGGGATTGTCGCTCGGTCCGGTGCCGCTGCCATAACACTCCAGCACCAGGCCTTGAATGCCGCTGTCTAGCAGGCCTTCTAGAATCTCGGCGCCGATGCCGGGGAACAAAGGCAGTACCGCGACGTTGGCCAGTTGCCTGGGCTGGTCGTAGTGCAATGGCGTAGATATCGATGGCGCTTTCACGCCGCCGCCCTGACGCTCGAGTCGCTTGAACGGATGTCGACCGAAGCTGCGAATTTTTGCGCATCGCATCGGGTCTAGCAGTTCGCCGTGGAAGTAAAGATGAACGCCCGGTGCCAAGCCTTGGCCAAGGGCCACCAGTGCGCCGCTGAGGTTTTCCCAGGCATCGCTGTCGGCGACGCCGGCCGGCAGCATCGAGCCGGTAAAGCAAACGCGGGCCTGCAGGCCAAGCAACTGAAAGCTCATGGCGGCCGCGCTGTAGGCGAGGGTGTCGGTGCCGTGCAGGATCAGCACGCTGTCGCAGCCTTGCACGTCCACGGCATCGACCACCGCTTCACGCAGTTGCTGCCAATACGCCGGGGTCATGTTGGCGCTGTCGATCAGCGGCGACATCTCGCGAAAGCGCCAATGCGGTACCACGAGATCAGGCTGGCTGTGCAGGTACTCACGCATCCGCGCTTCGAAACCGGATGCCGGCGCCAGGCCGTGGGCGCTGGCCTGCATGCCGATAGTACCGCCGGTGTAGAGCACCATGACGTGCTGGGCGGCAGGGTAGGTCGAGGAATTCATGAAGGCACTCCGAGAACGATGATTTCCTGTGTGGGAGCGGGCTTGCTCGCGAAGAGGGAGTGTCAGGCGATGTAATGTTGCCTGACACTCCCTCTTCGCGAGCAAGCCCGCTCCCACAAGGGGTTTCGCACTTTAACCGATCAATGATGCGCTGCGGGTACGCCCAGATCCAGGTCGGGGAATGTGGCGTCCGGGTGGTGTTTTCAAAAAGTCAAAAAAAAGGGCCTGGAGAGTGATCTCCAGGCCCTCAAAAGGTGAGAGGTGTCTAGTCCCTCGACCTGGTGAGCGGTGCTACAGCGTTGGTCAAGCCTTCAGAGGCACCAGACGCGGGGCAATCATGTTTTCTGGGCGCAGGATGTCGGCGAGCATGGCTTCGTCGAGCAGACCTTCTTCGCGCACCAGTTCCAGCACGCCGCGGCCGCTTTCGAGGGCGATACGGGCGATGCGGGTGGCGTTTTTGTAGCCGATGTACGGGTTCAGTGCGGTGACCAGGCCGATCGAGTGTTCGACCAGTTCACGGCAGCGCGCTTCGTTGGCGGTGATGCCGACGATGCAGTGTTCGCGCAGCATGTCCATGGCGCGTTGCAGCAGGCGGATCGAGTCGAGGATCTTGAAGGCGATCAGCGGCTCCATCACGTTCAATTGCAGTTGGCCGCCTTCGGCTGCCATGGTCAGCGCCAGGTCGTTACCGATGACCTGGAACGCAACCTGGTTCACGGCTTCCGGGATCACCGGGTTGACCTTGCCTGGCATGATCGAGCTGCCTGGCTGACGCGCTGGCAGGTTGATTTCGTTGATGCCGGTGCGTGGGCCGCTGGACAGCAGGCGCAGGTCGTTGCAGATCTTCGACAGCTTGACCGCGGTGCGCTTGAGCATGCCGGAGAACAGCACGAAGGCGCCCATGTCGGAGGTGGCTTCGATCAGGTCGGCGGCTGGAACCAGCGGTTGACCGCTGATCAGGGCCAGACGCTGTACGGCCAGGGCCTGATAGCGTGGATCGGCGTTGATGCCGGTGCCGATCGCGGTGCCACCCAGGTTCACTTCGGTCAGCAGTTCCGGAGCCAGCGTCTTCAGGCGGGCCAGGTCTTCGCCCATCGTGGTGGCGAAAGCGCGGAACTCTTGACCCAGGGTCATCGGCACGGCGTCTTGCAGCTGGGTACGGCCCATCTTCAGGACGTGGTTGAATTCTTCACCCTTGGCCGCGAATGCCTGAATCAGGCTGTCGAGGCTGGCGAGCAGGGTGTCATGACCCAGCAACAGACCCAGGCGGATCGCCGTCGGGTAGGCGTCGTTGGTCGACTGCGCCATGTTCACGTCGTCGTTCGGGTGCAGGTACTGATATTCGCCTTTCTGGTGACCCATGGCCTCCAGCGCGATGTTGGCGATGACTTCGTTGGCATTCATGTTGGTTGAAGTGCCAGCGCCGCCTTGAATCATGTCCACCACGAATTCTTCGTGGAAGTCGCCGCGGATCAAACGTGCACAGGCTTCGCTGATGGCAGCGTGCTTGGCTTCGCTCAGGTGACCCAACTCGCGGTTGGCGTCAGCGGCGGCCTGTTTGACCATGGCCAGACCGACAACCAGTTTCGGGTAGTGCGAAATCGGAACGCCTGAGAGGCGGAAGTTATTCACCGCTCGCAGGGTCTGGATACCGTAATACGCTTGAGCTGGTACTTCGAGAGCGCCAAGCAGGTCATTTTCTGTGCGGAATGATGCAGCGGAGGACATGATAGAAATCATCTCAATATGGACCCGGGCTGTGCCGGAACACTGCAAATGCTAGGCTTGTAGAGAATTTTGGGCCAATGCTGTTAAACACTGGCCTATGCATATTCGGCATAATGCCCATGTGACGCCGTGTTGATGGCGAGCGTGTGACCTAAATTGGTGCGTGTCCGGGAGGGCGTGATGAATCTGGAAAGTAAATGGCTGGAGGACTTCAGTGCCCTGGCCGCCACCCGCAGCTTCTCCCAGGCAGCGGAACGCCGCTTCGTGACTCAACCGGCCTTTAGCCGCCGAATCCGCAGCCTCGAAGCCGCGCTGGGGCTGACGTTGGTCAACCGCTCGCGCACGCCGGTCGAGCTGACAGCTGCGGGCCAGTTGTTCCTGGTTACCGCGCGCACCGTGGTCGAGCAGCTCGGTGAAGTGCTGCGCCACCTGCATCATCTGGAAGGTGGGCAGGGCGAGGTGATGCAAGTTGCGGCGGCGCACTCACTGGCGCTGGGGTTTTTCCCGCGCTGGATCGCGCAACTGCGCAACGAAGGCTTGAACATCGCTACACGGTTGGTGGCGACCAACGTCGGCGACGCCGTGCATGCATTGCGCGAGGGCGGTTGTGACTTGATGCTGGCGTTCTATGACCCGGATGCGGCCATGCAGATGGACCCTGAGATCTTTCCTTCCCTGCACCTTGGGCACACCGAAATGCTCCCGGTATGCGCTGCAGATGAGCAGGGCAAGCCCCTGTTCGATCTGGAGGGTGAGGCTAGCGTGCCGTTGCTGGCCTACAGTGCGGGAGCGTTTCTCGGGCGTTCGGTCAATGGGTTGCTGCGCCAGCGCGCGTTGCGCTTTACCACGGTGTATGAAACCGCCATGGCCGACAGCCTGAAAAGCATGGCACTGGAAGGGCTGGGCATTGCCTGGGTCCCGCAACTGAGTGTGCGCGCCGAACTGGCACGCGGTGAGTTGGTGGTCTGTGGCGGTCCGCAATGGCATGTGCCGCTTGAGATCCGCCTGTATCGCTGTGCGCTGGTGCGCAAGGCGAATGTGCGGTTGTTGTGGCGCAAGCTGGAGGGCGGGGCAGCGCAGGGCACCACCGGTTCTTGAGCACCACGTACATCCCTGTGGGAGCGGGCTTGCCCGCGAAGGGGCCAGTAAATTCAACATAAATGTGTGTTGTGCCGACGCCATCGCAGGCAAGCCAGCTCCCACAGGGATTTGTGGTGTATCGGATTGACCTTCAGGTCAATAAAACCGGTGCTTTGCGCCGTTTGACAGATGGTCGCAATGGGGGCTGTTTATCTGCCTCATTGAGGTATACTGCGCGGCCTTCGGCCGGTTCGCCTGGCCATAATTCGTACAATCAAGCCACGCATTCTGCGTGGCTTGTTGTTTTTTGATGCGCCTGCGGGCGCCCAGAGAGAAGAGGCACGACGATGAGTGCATTGGTTGGCGTGATCATGGGCTCCAAGTCCGATTGGTCCACCCTTAGCCACACCGCCGATATGCTGGAAAAGCTCGGCATCCCTTACGAGGTGAAAGTGGTCTCTGCCCACCGTACCCCGGACCTGCTGTTCCAGTACGCTGAAGAAGCCGAGGCGCGTGGCATCGAGGTGATCATCGCCGGTGCCGGTGGCGCGGCCCACTTGCCTGGCATGTGTGCGGCCAAGACCCACCTGCCGGTGCTGGGCGTGCCGGTGCAGTCGGCGATGCTCTCGGGTGTCGATTCGCTGCTCTCGATCGTGCAGATGCCAGCAGGCATTCCGGTTGCCACCCTGGCCATCGGCAAGGCCGGTGCGATCAACGCAGCCCTGCTGTCGGCGAGTATCCTGGGCGCCAAGCACCCGCAGTTCCACGCGGTGCTGAAAACCTTCCGTGCTGAGCAGACAGACAGCGTCCTGGAAAATCCAGACCCACGCATCGCCTGAGGTTGTTGACGATGAAGATCGGTGTAATCGGTGGCGGCCAGTTGGGTCGCATGTTGGCGCTGGCGGGCACTCCGCTGGGTATGAACTTCGCTTTCCTCGACCCGGCTCCGGACGCGTGTGCCGCCGCGTTGGGCGAACACCTGAGAGCCGATTACGGCGACCAGGATCACCTGCGTCAGCTGGCCGATGAAGTCGATCTGGTGACCTTCGAGTTCGAGAGCGTTCCGGCGGAAACCGTGGCGTTCCTCTCGCAGTTCGTGCCGGTCTATCCGAGCGCCGAAGCCTTGCGGATCGCCCGCGATCGCTGGTTCGAGAAGAGCATGTTCAAGGACCTGGGCATTCCGACCCCGGCGTTCGCCGACATCCAGTCCCAGGCTGACCTGGACGCTGCCGTGGCCTCCATTGGTCTGCCAGCCGTACTGAAAACCCGCACCCTGGGTTACGACGGCAAGGGCCAGAAAGTCCTGCGCACCGCTGAAGATGTGGTTGGCACTTTCGCCGAGCTGGGCAGTGTGGCTTGCCTGCTGGAAGGTTTCGTACCTTTCACCGGCGAAGTCTCGCTGATCGCCGTACGTGCTCGCGATGGCGAAACCCGGTTCTATCCGCTGGTACACAACACCCACGACAGCGGCATCCTCAAGCTGTCCGTGGCCAGCACCGATCACCCGTTGCAAGCCTTGGCCGAAGATTACTCCAGCCGGGTGCTCAAGCAGCTGAATTATGTTGGCGTCATGGCGTTCGAGTTCTTTGAAGTCGACGGCGGCCTGAAAGCCAACGAAATCGCCCCGCGTGTGCACAACTCCGGGCACTGGACCACCGAAGGCGCCGAGTGCAGCCAGTTCGAAAACCACCTGCGGGCGGTTGCCGGCCTGCCGCTGGGTTCGACCGCCAAGGTTGGCGAAAGCGCAATGCTGAACTTCATCGGTAAAGTGCCGGAAACTGAAAAAGTCCTGGCCATCGCCGATTGCCATCTGCATCACTACGGCAAGGCATTCAAGGTCGGCCGCAAGGTCGGTCACGCCAACCTGCGTTGTGCAGACCGCGAAACACTGGCCGCGCAGATCCTCAAGGTCGAAGCGCTTATCGCCGAATAGTTTCATCTGGCAGCGGCGGAACCATTGCGGGACCGCCGTTCTCTCATGGCAGGATGCCAAAGTCTGACTAGGCTTTCGCATAGCCACTTCATTCAGAGGGAAATGCCATGGGAATTATCGGAACCATCTTTATCGGCTTGATCGTCGGCCTGCTGGCTCGGTTCCTGAAACCGGGCGATGACAGCATGGGCTGGATCATGACCATCCTGCTCGGTATCGGCGGTTCGTTGGCAGCCACTTACGGCGGCCAGGCCCTGGGTTTCTATCAAGCGGGTGAAGGCGCAGGCTTCATCGGGGCACTGGTGGGCGCCGTCATCTTGCTGGTGATCTACGGCTTGATCAAAAAGAACTGATCCAAGCGACAAAGTCCTCTCGGCTGCGCAGCCCGGGAGGACTAGAATGCCCGGCGATTTCCTTAACCCTACCGGGCATTTTCATGCGACGTCTTCTGCTGACTCTTGTTTTACTGAGTACGGGCCTTGCCCATGCCGGCGATTTGCCGGAAACCGACTGGCTCGAACTGATGCCCAAGTCGGACCAGAAAGCCCTCGAGGCCATGCCCGAAATCGACCACGACTCCCCGGAAGCCAATGGCACCTTCACTGAAAAAGGTGGCATGAAGCAGAGCAAGGGTTTGCCTGCGGTGATGTATTCGACCAAGACCGTAGCGTCGATGAACGACAAGGACATCCGTATCGGTGGTTATCCGGTACCGCTGGAGTCCGACGCCAAGGGCCGCAGCACACTGTTCTTCCTGGTGCCATACCCGGGGGCCTGCATCCACGTACCGCCACCGCCACCCAATCAGCTGGTGCTGGTGCGTTATCCCAAGGGCTTGAAGCTGGCTGATATCTACACGCCGCTGTGGGTGACTGGCACGCTGAAGATCGAGAAGGTCAGCAATGACCTGGCGGATGCGGCGTATGCGCTGGATGCGGCGAAGGTGCGGGTGGTGCAGGAGTCGGATTTGTAACTCGCCATTCCGGTTCTGCACAAACTAACTGTGGGAGCGAGCCTGCTCGCGATGAGGCCATGACATTCAACATCTTCGTTGACTATCAGCCCGCTATCGCGAGCAGGCTCGCTCCCACATTGGTTTCTGGTGTTGCTTAGAGTGGTTTGCTGTTGATGCTCACACCCAGCGTATGACTGGCACCCGGTGCCAACGTCACCACATCACCCAGCACATTCGCCGTTTCAATGCACAGCATGCGCTGCCAGCCATCGTCGGCCATGTCGCTGAACGCCGCGGCGCGCTCGGTCCACGGGTTCCAGATCACTGCCGAACGTGAACCGGTACTGGTCAGCTCGATGCGCCGCTCCCAGGCCGGGTCGACAATGCCGAGCCGGGGCGGCGTATCGAGGTAGATGCGATCGGTTTCGCCGGTAAAGTGCAAGTCACCGGACTGGGGCACGGTTTTCCAGTCGTCCAGCGTCTCGATATAGCTCAGGCCGTCCAGCCCTTCGACATGCACATGGCGCACATCGCTGACCGCGAAATAGCTGTGCAGCGCCTGGCTGATCGTGACGGTGTCGGTGCCCTGGTTGAGACTGGTCAGGTTGATCTGCAGTTGCTCGTCCAGGCGAATGCTCAGCTTCAGGTCGACCTTGTGCGGCCAGCCTGGCAAGCCGCCTTCGGGGCAGGGCAGGAGGAACTCGATCTTCAGGCTTTCGCCTTCGGCCTCGATGCCGCCCAATTCCCAGTCGATCGCCCGCACCAGCCCGTGAGCGGCGGCGGGTTCGTTGCTGATGCGCATCGCCTGGACGCTCTGCGGGTTGCGCGCCAGGTTACCGAACCACGGCCAGCACACCGGCACACCGGCGCGGATGCTTTTGCCCGCCTTGAAGACAGCCTCGTCGTTGAGCCAGATCAGCGGTGGCTGGCCAGCCAACTGATAGCTGAGGATGTGTGCACCCTGCTGGGCCACCAGCAATTCGGCCTGGCCGTGGCGGATGCGCCAGCAGTTCAGTTCATCCAGTTTGACGGCTTCAACGTTGGGCGTGCTCATGGGACAGCTCTCGATCAGTAACAATGACTGCAATGGACCGCAAAACGCTTGTCGGGTTTAACGCAGCCCGGTTTTAACGTGCTCTGGGTGGAACCGAACGAGTACGGCCGCTGCCATCGATGGCGACGAACACAAACACCGCTTCGGTGACTTTGCGCCATTCGCTGGACAGTGGGTCGTCGCTCCAGACCTCGACCATCATCTGGATCGAGCTGCGGCCGATTTCCAGTGCCTGGGTATAGAAGGAGAGCTGGGCACCCACTGCAACCGGAACCAGGAATGCCATGCGGTCGATCGCGACAGTGGCCACGCGACCACCCGCCACCTTGCTGGCCATCGCAGTACCGGCCAAGTCCATCTGCGCCACCAGCCAGCCGCCGAAAATATCGCCAAAGCCATTGGTTTCGCGAGGAAGCGCGGTGATTTGCAGGGCCAGGTCGCCTTGCGGGATCGGATCTTCTTGTTCGAGCTCTATCATGCCGGGGGTGCCTCTGACCCGTGACTCTTCGTGTGTATTTCAGTGAATAGCCGTCTTCAGGAAAAACGATTCATCCCCGAACATACTGCGTTCGTCACGTTTTTCGTCAGGCGCCTAAAGGGAAACTCTGCGAAATCGCCTATGAACCTGACAGGCGTTTTCGCACAGCAACCCTTACACGTTATTACTTAATGCGAGTATATCGGTCGGTAGACTCCGATACGACCATCCGGTTCTCATTTTGACCATCAAATACGCACCTCTATGTGCTTTTTCGAACAATTTGCTATCGTGCCGGTCCTGCCCGAGCCCTTGCCAGCGTTGTTGGGGCGGCAGATTTGACTATAAGAGATGCCTTGCCATGACCACAGCGCCCTCGAGTATCGCGCAGCCTTCCCAATCCGCACGTCCGTTGACCCGCAACGATTACAAGACGCTATCGCTGTCGGCCCTGGGCGGCGCGCTGGAATTCTACGATTTCATCATCTTCGTGTTCTTTGCGACCGTGGTGGGCAAGCTGTTCTTCCCGGCGGACATGCCCGAATGGCTGCGCCTGATGCAGACCTTTGGCATCTTTGCCGCCGGTTACCTGGCGCGGCCACTGGGCGGCATCGTGATGGCGCACTTCGGCGACCTGCTGGGGCGCAAGAAGATGTTCACCCTGAGCATCTTCATGATGGCGGTACCGACCCTGATCATGGGCCTGTTGCCGACCTACGCGCAGATCGGCATGTGGGCGCCGATCCTGTTGCTGTTGATGCGGGTGATCCAGGGCGCGGCCATTGGCGGTGAGGTCCCGGGTGCCTGGGTCTTCGTTTCAGAGCACGTACCGCAGCGGCATGTCGGCTATGCCTGCGGCACCCTGACCAGCGGCCTGACGGCTGGGATCTTGCTGGGTTCGCTGGTCGCTACGGCGATCAACAGCGTTTACACGCCGGTTGAAGTGGCGGATTACGCCTGGCGGATTCCTTTCCTGCTTGGTGGCGTGTTTGGCCTGTTCTCGGTGTACCTGCGCCGTTGGCTGCACGAAACCCCGGTGTTCGCCGAGCTGCAACAGCGCAAGGCCCTGGCCGAAGAAGTGCCGTTGCGCGCGGTGCTGCGTGACCATCGTGGTGCGATTGCCATTTCGATGCTGCTGACCTGGCTGTTGTCCGCCGCCATCGTGGTGTTGATCCTGATGACCCCGACCGTGCTGCAGACGGTCTACCACTTCGCGCCAACTACCGCGCTGCAGTCCAACAGCGTGGCAATCGTGTTCCTGAGCATAGGCTGCATCATTGCCGGCGCCTTGGCGGACCGTTTTGGCGCGGGGCGTGTGTTCGTTGTCGGTTGCACGGCGTTGCTGGCCAGTTCCTGGACTTTCTATCACAGCCTGGCCGACCATCCCGACTGGTTGTTCCCGCTGTACGCCCTGACCGGCCTGCTGGTGGGCACCATCGGCGCGGTACCGTATGTGATGGTCAAGGCGTTCCCGCCGGTGGTGCGTTTCAGCGGCCTGTCGTTCTCGTACAACGTGGCCTACGCGATTTTCGGTGGTTTGACGCCGATGGTCGTCAGCCTGCTGCTCAAGGAAAGCCCGATGGGGCCGGCGTATTACGTGGCGGTGCTGTGCGGAGTCGGGATTGTGGTGGGTGCGTATCTCTGGAAGAAGGGTCGTTAATTTCGACTTTGATCGTTCCCACGCGCAGCAAAGGAATGCTTCAAGGGACGCTCCGCGTTCCAGCTTTTGAAAGGGTCGCGGAGCGACCCTGGCTGCATTCCCACGCAGAGCGTGGGAACGATCTGTCGCCAGATGCTGGCCTTTCATCCAATTGTCATATTTCAGCCATAGAGTGTTCACACGGCCTGCTGATACTTGGCCCCGAATAACACACCCTATCTGCTAGGAGTAAGGCATGAAACTGAAGCGTTTGATGGCGGCAATGACTTTTGTCGCTGCTGGCGTTGCGACTGCCAACGCGGTTGCCGCTGTTGACCCGTCGATCCCGAGCTACACCAAGACCACCGGTGTGTCGGGCAACCTGTCCAGCGTCGGCTCCGATACCCTTGCCAACCTCATGACCCTCTGGGCTGAGAACTACAAAAAAGAATACCCGAACGTAAACATCCAGATTCAGGCCGCTGGCTCCGCCACTGCGCCACCTGCGCTGACTGAAGGCACCTCCAACCTGGGCCCGATGAGCCGCAAGATGAAGGACACCGAACTGGCTGCCTTCGAGCAGAAGTACGGCTACAAGCCAACCGCTATTCCGGTTGCAGTGGACGCCCTGGCCGTCTTCGTGCACAAGGACAACCCGATCCAGCACCTGACCATGGAACAGGTCGATGCGATCTTCTCGTCCACTCGTCTGTGCGGCGCTAAAACCGACGTTAAAACCTGGGGTGACCTGGGCGTGACGGGCGACCTGGCCAACAAGCCGGTGCAACTGTTCGGTCGTAACTCGGTATCCGGCACCTACGGCTACTTCAAGGAAGAAGCCCTGTGCAAAGGTGACTTCAAGCCAAACGTCAACGAACAACCAGGTTCGGCTTCGGTCGTGCAGTCGATCAGCTCCTCGCTGAACGGCATCGGTTACTCGGGCATCGGCTACAAGACCGCTAGCGTGAAGACGGTGGCCCTGGCCAAGAAAGGCTCCACTGACTTCATCGAAGACACCGAAGAAAACGCCCTGAACGGCAAGTACCCGCTGTCGCGCTTCCTGTACGTATACGTCAACAAAGCCCCGAACAAGCCTCTGGCCCCGCTGGAAGCCGAGTTCGTGAAGCTGGTTCTGTCCAAACAGGGCCAGGAAGTCGTGGTGAAAGACGGTTACATCCCACTGCCAGCCAAAGTTGCTGCAAAAGCACTGGCTGACCTGGGTCTGCAGGAAGGTAACAACGTAGCAAAAAAGTAAAACCCTAGGTCCGGGGTAAACCCCGGACCTGTAGGAGCGAAGCTTGCTCGCGAAAGCGATGGTTCATTCAGCATTGACGGTGAATGTAATGACGCCTTCGCGAGCAAGCTCACTCCTACAACCCCCCAAATTCTCGCTCCGCTGCCGGTTTCACCGGGTGGCGGATTTGTTGCGTCACTGCACTGTCATCTTTCTGTCATACAGGATCGCTAGGGTGTGCGAATGAATGATCTGGCCAATTCCACAATGACTACAAATCCCCCCAAGCGAATTGATTTCAATACGCCTGAGTTGCAACGCAAGCGCCGCATCCGCGCGCTCAAGGATCGCCTGACCCGCTGGTACGTCCTGGTGGGCGGCCTCGCCGTTCTCGCCGCGATCACGCTGATCTTTTTCTTCCTCGCCTACGTGGTGATGCCCCTGTTCCAGGGTGCCAGCCTGACTGCCAAGGACGCCATCACGCCTGCCTGGATGCAAGATGCCGGCAAGCCACTGATGTTTTCCCTTGAAGAGCAGAACCAGGTCGCCATGCGGGTTTCCGACAGGGGCCAGGCACTGTTCTTCGACATCGACAGTGGTGCTGAACTCAAGCGCGTCGATCTGCCGCTTCCGGCCGGTGCTACCGTGACGTCCATCGGTGACGACCAGCCAGGTCAACCGCTGGTGGCGGTGGGATTGTCCAACGGCCAGGCCATGGTGTTCCGCCACACCTACAAAGTCAGCTACCCGGACGGCAAGAAGACTATCTCGCCGGCCATTGAATATCCGTATGGCGAAACCCCGATCACGCTGAACGAGGCGGGCGGTGCGCTGGAACATGTCAGCCTCAACGCCAACGATTCGACCCTGATGCTGGTGGGTTCTACCGGTTCGCAACTCAATGTTCTGTCGCTGACCAGCGAAGAAAACATGATGACCGGCGAAATCACCAGCGAGCAGAAGCGCATCGATCTGCCGCAGATGACTGAGCCTGTGAAGAACATCTTCGTCGACCCGCGTCAGCAGTGGCTGTACGTGATCAACGGTCGTGCCCAGGCCGACGTCTTCAGCCTGCGCGACAAGAGCCTTAACGGTCGCTACAAACTGCTGGAAAACGGTGACGCCGAAATCACCGCCAGTACCCAGCTCGTAGGCGGCATCTCGTTGATCCTTGGCGACTCCAAAGGTGGCCTGGCCCAGTGGTTCATGGCCCGCGACCCGGATGGCGAGCAGCGCCTGAAGCAGATCCGTACCTTCCAGATGGGCACCACGCCTATCGTTGAAATCACCGCCGAAGAGCGCCGCAAGGGCTTCGTGGCCCTCGATGCCTCCGGCAAGCTTGGCGTGTTCCACAGCACCGCACACCGTACCTTGCTGGTCGACCAGGTGGTCGAAGGCCAGGGCCTGTTCGGTCTGTCGCCACGGGCCAACCGCGTGATCGTCGAAGCCGGCGGCAAGCTGCAACCGCTGCTGCTGGACAACCCGCACCCGGAAGTATCGTGGAGCGCGTTGTGGAGCAAGGTCTGGTACGAAAACTACGACGAGCCTAAATACGTCTGGCAATCGACCGCCGCCAACACCGACTTCGAACCGAAACTGAGCCTGTCGCCGCTGACCTTCGGTACCCTGAAAGCCGCGTTCTACGCCATGCTGCTGGCCGCTCCACTGGCCGTCGCCGCGGCGATCTACACCGCGTACTTCATGGCCCCGGGCATGCGTCGCAAGGTCAAGCCGGTGATCGAGCTGATGGAAGCGATGCCGACGGTGATCCTCGGTTTCTTCGCCGGCCTGTTCCTCGCGCCGTATGTGGAAGGGCATCTGCCAGGCATCTTCAGCCTGCTGATGCTGCTGCCAGTCGGCATCCTGGTTGCCGGTTTCACCTTCAGCCGCCTGCCGGAATCGATTCGCCTGAAAGTCCCTGACGGCTGGGAAAGTGCCCTGCTGATTCCAGTGATCCTGTTCGTTGGCTGGCTGTCGCTGTACATGAGCCCGTACATGGAGAACTGGTTCTTCGGCGGCGACATGCGCATGTGGATCTCCCACGACCTGGGCATCACCTACGACCAGCGCAACGCATTGGTAGTCGGCCTGGCCATGGGCTTCGCGGTCATCCCAAACATCTACTCCATCGCCGAAGACGCCGTGTTCAGCGTGCCGCGTGGCCTGACCCTGGGTTCCCTGGCCCTCGGTGCCACGCCGTGGCAGACCATGACTCGCGTGGTGATCCTCACCGCCAGCCCGGGCATCTTCTCGGCGCTGATGATCGGCATGGGCCGTGCAGTCGGCGAAACCATGATCGTGTTGATGGCCACCGGTAACACCCCGGTCATGGAAATGAACCTGTTCGAAGGCCTGCGCACCCTGGCCGCCAACGTCGCGGTGGAAATGCCGGAGTCGGAAGTCGGCGGCAGCCACTACCGCGTGCTGTTCCTCTCGGCGCTGGTGCTGCTGTTGTTCACCTTCATCATGAACACCCTCGCGGAACTGATTCGTCAGCGTCTGCGCAAGAAATACTCGTCGCTTTAAGAAAGGTAGAAGTCTGTGAAACAGAACTCCCTGAAAGGATGGTTCAAGAGCGGCGCCCCGGGCGTCTGGATCAGCGGTGGCGCGGTGTCCATCGCGGTCATCATGACCATTGGCCTGCTGGCGGTGATTGCCGTGCGTGGCCTGGGTCACTTCTGGCCGGCGGATCTGATCCACGCCAGCTACGACGTGCCGGGCCAGGCCAATCACCTGGTCGTTGGCGAAGTGGTGCAGAAGGAAGAAGTGCCGCGTGCGCGCCTGAAGAGCGCCGGCCTGCCGGTGCCTGACGAAGGCCCGGAGTTCATGACCCGCGAGCTGATCAAGGTCGGCAACCGTGACCTGAACGGCACCGATTTCACGTGGATCGTCGGCGAGTGGCTGACTAAACAGACGACGCCAGTCGAACTGATGGCGCTGGAACGTCGCGAGTGGGGCAATTTCTACGGCTACCTGGTCAACGTCAAACAGGACGGCAAGGTGATTGCCGAAGGCGAGGCTGCGTGGCCTGAGCTGCAGGCGCGGATCGACCGTGTGAATCAGCTGGCTGGCCAGCTCAAGACCCTGGAAAAAGTCGACATCGGCGCGATCAACGCTGGCCTCGAACGCATCCGCCTGCACGGCCGCAAACTGGAACTGGATGGCAAGCTCGACGCCGCCGCGCAAGCGGACATGGAGTCCGAGCGCGCCGAGCTCAATGCCCGCTATCAGGACGTTGAAGCTCGCCTGGGTGATCTGCACGCGCAGTTCAACCGCGACAGCCTCACCGCCCGTGATGCCAACGGCAAGGAAATCGAAATTGGCCTGGGTAAAGTGGTTCACGCCTACCAGCCGAACGCCATGGGTACCTTCACCAAGATCGGTTTCTACTTCAGCAAGGTCTGGGAATTCCTGAGCGACGACCCGCGTGAAGCGAACACCGAAGGCGGTATTTTCCCGGCGATCTTCGGCACCGTGATGATGACGTTGATCATGGCGATGATCGTGACCCCGTTCGGCGTCCTGGCCGCGGTGTACCTGCGTGAATACGCCAAGCAGAACACCCTGACCCGGGTGATCCGCATCGCGGTGAACAACCTGGCGGGCGTTCCGGCCATCGTTTACGGCGTGTTCGGCCTGGGCTTCTTCGTCTACGTACTGGGTGGCTCGCTTGACCGTCTGTTCTTCCCTGAAGCCTTGCCGGCGCCGACCTTCGGCACACCGGGCCTGCTCTGGGCATCGTTGACCCTGGCGCTGCTGGCGGTGCCGGTGGTGATCGTGGCCACCGAAGAAGGCCTGGCGCGGATTCCTCGCACCGTGCGCGAAGGCTCGTTGGCCCTCGGCGCGACCAAGGCGGAAACCCTGTGGAAGATCGTACTGCCAATGGCCAGCCCGGCGATGATGACCGGCATGATCCTCGCCGTGGCCCGCGCCGCCGGTGAAGTGGCGCCGCTGATGCTGGTGGGTGTGGTGAAGCTGGCGCCGTCGCTGCCGGTGGATGGCAACTACCCGTACCTGCACCTGGACCAGAAGATCATGCACCTGGGCTTCCACATCTATGACGTCGGCTTCCAGAGCCCGAACGTCGAAGCCGCGCGGCCGCTGGTGTACGCCACGGCGCTGTTGCTGGTGCTGGTGATCGCGACATTGAACCTGTCGGCCGTTTATATCCGTAACCACCTGCGCGAGAAGTACAAGGCGCTGGATAGCTAATCACGCCGCTCCCTGTAGGAGCCAGGCTTGCCGGCGAAGGCGTCCTCGAGATCGCCTTCGCCGGCAAGCCTGGCTCCTACGGGAAAACGGCAACACCCCTGGCCCATTTTGTGAGGCCAGCGGCAACTGAACCGAATTTGTTAGCACAGGGAGCCTCCCATGCAGCACGAAGCACATACCCACGGCATCAACATGTCGGCCCTGGGTCGCGACAAACAGAGCCTGAGCCTCGAGCAGGAAACCGTGGCCATCGAAGTGCCGGGCCTGAGCCTGTTCTACGGCGACAAACAAGCGCTGTACGACGTCAGCATGAACATCCCGAAACAGCGCGTGACCGCCTTCATCGGCCCGTCCGGCTGCGGCAAGTCCACGCTGCTGCGGACCTTCAACCGCATGAACGACCTGGTGGATGGCTGCCGCGTCGAAGGCGCGATCAACCTGTACGGCAACAATATCTACCGCAAGGGCGAAGACGTGGCCGAGCTGCGTCGTCGCGTTGGCATGGTGTTCCAGAAGCCGAACCCGTTCCCGAAAACCATCTACGAAAACGTGGTCTACGGCCTGCGCATCCAGGGCATCAACAAGAAGCGCGTACTGGACGAAGCCGTCGAGTGGGCGTTGAAAGGCGCGGCACTGTGGGATGAGGTCAAGGACCGCCTGCACGAATCGGCACTGGGCCTTTCTGGTGGTCAGCAGCAACGTCTGGTGATCGCCCGTACCATCGCCGTGGAGCCGGAAGTGCTGCTGCTCGACGAACCGTGCTCGGCACTCGACCCGATCTCGACGCTGAAAGTCGAAGAGCTGATCTACGAACTGAAATCCAAGTTCACCATCGTCATCGTGACCCACAACATGCAGCAGGCCGCGCGGGTTTCCGACTACACGGCGTTCATGTACATGGGCAAACTGGTGGAGTTCGGCGACACCGACACCCTGTTTACCAATCCGGCGAAGAAGCAGACCGAAGACTACATCACCGGTCGTTACGGCTAGGAAAGCTGTGGTTGCTCACTGAACTGACGCTGCGGCCCACCGCACCTTACCGGACGCTCCAAGGACGCCAACATGATTAGTAAAGAAGGCCTTACCCACCACATTTCCCAGCAGTTCAACGCCGAACTCGAGGAAGTGCGCAGCCACCTCCTGGCCATGGGCGGGCTGGTGGAAAAACAGGTCAACGACGCGGTCACCGCGCTGATCGAGGCCGATTCCGGCCTGGCCCAGCAGGTGCGTGAGATCGACGACCAGATCAACCAGATGGAACGCAATATCGACGAAGAATGCCTGCGCATTCTGGCCCGTCGTCAGCCGGCGGCGTCCGACTTGCGCCTGATCATCAGCATTTCCAAATCGGTGATCGACCTGGAGCGCATCGGTGACGAAGCGACCAAGATCGCCCGTCGCGCCATCCAGCTGTGCGAAGAAGGCGAAGCACCGCGTGGTTACGTCGAGGTTCGCCACATCGGTGACCAGGTGCGAAACATGGTCCGTGATGCGCTGGATGCCTTTGCCCGTTTCGATGCCGACCTGGCGTTGTCGGTGGCGCAGTACGACAAGATCATCGACCGCGAATACAAGACCGCCTTGCGTGAGCTGGCGACCTACATGATGGAAGACCCTCGCTCTATCTCGCGGGTCTTGAGCATCATCTGGGTACTGCGTTCGCTGGAGCGTATCGGCGACCACGCACGCAATATTTCGGAGCTGGTGATTTACCTGGTGCGCGGCACCGACGTACGTCACCTGGGTCTCAAGCGCATGAAGGAAGAAGTTGAAGGAACCAGCGGCGAAACCGCTAATGTTCCGGGCGAATCTGACGATAAGTAAGATTGCCCAATCAAAGCGCCCGGCCTATTGGCCGGGCGTTTTCGTTTGCGGTTCACGAATTCGAAAAGCAGCACCCGCGATCGAAAAGTCCCGGAGTGACTGAGTTTTTTGGCAATGTGCCATCAGCAAGACGGTAGGCTTGCCGGGATTTTTTAAAGGGGTTATGGATGAGTAAGGTCAGTGTGTTGGTCGTGGACGATGCCTCGTTCATTCGTGACCTGGTGAAGAAATGCCTGCGCGACTATTTCCCGGGCATGCGCATCGAAGACGCGGTCAACGGCCGCAAGGCTCAGTCGCTGCTGGCAAGGGAGGCCTTCGACCTGGTGCTGTGCGATTGGGAAATGCCGGAAATGTCCGGCCTGGAACTGCTGACCTGGTGCCGCGAGCAAGACAGCCTCAAAGGCATGCCATTCGTGATGGTGACCAGCCGCGGCGACAAGGAGAACGTCGTCCAGGCGATCCAGGCCGGCGTTTCCGGCTACGTCAGCAAGCCGTTCACCAACGAGCAACTGATCACCAAGGTCAAGCAAGCGCTGCACAAGGTCGGCAAACTCGACGGCCTGATGAGCGTGGCGGCCACCAAGACAATCTCGGCATTCGGCAACGACACCCTGAACGCATTGACCGGCAACAAGCCTGCCGTGAGCGCTCCAGCGGCTGCTGCACCGTCCCCGGGCTTGCTCAACAACCCGCCGGCCAAGGCCCCGGTGGCGGCTGCCGGCGCTGGGCGAGGTCAGGGTCAGCTGCGGTTGCCCAATGGCATCCAACAGTGCGTGATCAAGGCGCTGAGCCTCAAGGAAGCGCTGCTGGTGGTCAAGCGTACCGACAACCTGCCGCAGGTTCTCGACAGCGCCGTACTGGACCTGGAGCAGGGCGAGCGCGCCGAAGTGGCCCGCCTCAATGGCTACCTGCACGCCGTCGTGGCCCACGAGCCCAAGCCCGACAGTGACTGGTTGCAGCTGACCTTCCGCTTCGTCGATCAGGACGCGCAGAAACTGGACTACCTCTCCCGGCTGATTGCCCGGGGTACCGCGCAGAAACATTTCATTCCAGGCGCGTAAATCCGGGTTTGCCTGCCAAGCCGCCTTCGCGGGCAAGCCTCGCTCCTACAACGGATTGCCTATTACCCGTAGGAGCGAGGCTTGCCCGCGAAGAGGCCCTGGAAATCACCGCACATCTGTCTGAACATCTGCCGACTACCCGGGTCCATTGCAGCTGCTAGGCTCAATCCAAAACCTGACTCGACAGAATCCCGCCCATGCTCGTGCGCCTGCTGTTTTTCTGTGGTCTGTTCATAGCCTCGACCGCGGCCGTGGCCATGACCATCTACAAGTCCACCGACGTCAATGGCGTGGTCTCCTACAGTGACCGCCCCACGACAGGCTCCAAGGTGTTCACTTTCCAGGACCGCATGGACGAGCGCCTTGAGCGGCAGGTGTACCTCGTCATCACGAAGAAGGACGGGGTGGACAGCGTGTACGTGCGCAATGACTTGTACGCGCCGGTAGAGATCGAGTTGAGTTTCGCCGGGTTGAAGAACGTCAGCGGCGCGCCGAGTCGACCGATTCGCCGGGTAATGCCGTTGCGCAGCAGCATTCGCCTGGCGCAGCTCACGGCGACTAAGGCCGGGAGCCCGATTGCCTACATCCCCAGGTTTGAATATTCCCTGGGCGACCCCGCAGGCGCCTCCATGGCCTATCGCTACCCGCTGCCCTGGCGTGGCGGGCCGTTCCGGGTCAGCCAGGGCGCCAATGGCCAATACAGCCACTTCGGCCCGAAGAACCGTTACGCCATAGACATCGCCATGCCCGAAGGCACGCCGATCATCGCCGCGCGAGGCGGGACCGTGATCAAGACCGAAAACAGTCAGAGCGGGCGTGGCACCGACGCGTCGGGCAATTTTGTGCGGGTGCTGCACGATGACGGGACCATGGGCGTATACCTGCACCTGAAACAGGGCTCGGTCAGCGTTCGGGAGGGGCAGCGGGTGGCAGTGGGCAGCCCGTTGGCGCTGTCGGGCAATACCGGCAACAGCAGCGGGCCACACCTGCACTTCGTGGTGCAGCGCAATACCGGGATGGGGCTGGTATCGATTCCGTACCAGTTCAATCAGCCGGTCAATGCGTTGCCCAACTTTGCGTTGGGCAAACAATGATGGGGTGTCTAGGGTTGACGCCTTGTAGGAGCGAGGCTTGCCCGCGAAGGGCGCGCCGCGAATCCGAATCAGCGCATCAATCGAGCATTAACACCTTGGCCAACACAATCTTCGGCCCTTTCATCTTCTTGATGATGATGCGCAGACCTTCGACTTCCAGCACTTCTTCCTCTTCAGGAACGCGCTTGAGGCTCTCATAGACCAAACCTGCGAGGGTTTCGGCTTCAACGTGGTCCAGATCGATGCCCAGCAGGCGCTCGACCTTGAACAGTGGCGTATCGCCCCGTACCAGCAGCTTGCCTGGCTGATAGGCGAGGATGCCGCGCTCGGCCTTGCGGTGTTCGTCCTGGATATCGCCCACCAGCACTTCCAGCACGTCTTCCATGGTCAGGTAGCCGATGATGTTGCCGTCGGCCTCTTCGACCACGGCGAAGTGCGAGCCGCCCTTGCGGAACTGCTCCAGCAACTGCGACAGCGGCATGTGCCGCGACACGCGCTCCAGCGGGCGGGTCAGTTCGGCCAGGTTGAACGACTCGGGAATGTGGTCCAGGGCCGCCAGCTCAAGCAGCAGGTCCTTGATGTGCAGCAGGCCGACGAACTCCTGGCGCTCGCTGTCGTACACCGGGTAGCGGCTGAACTTGTGGCGACGGAACATCGCCAGGATTTCCTTGAGCGGCGCGTTGAATTCCAGGGTCACCAGGTCTTCGCGGGAGTTGGCCCAGTCGACCACTTCCAGCTCGCCCATTTCCACAGCAGAGGCCAGAACGCGCATGCCCTGGTCGCTCGGGTCCTGGCCACGGCTCGAGTGCAGGATCAATTTCAGTTCTTCGCGGCTGTAATGGTGCTCGTGATGCGGGCCGGGTTCGCCTTGCCCTGCGATGCGCAGGATCTGGTTGGCGCTGGCGTTGAGCAGGTAAATGGCCGGGTACATGGCCCAGTAGAACAGGTACAGCGGTACGGCGGTCCACAGCGACAGCAATTCGGGTTTGCGGATGGCCCAGGATTTCGGGGCGAGCTCGCCGACCACGATGTGCAGGTACGAAATGATGAAGAACGCGGTGAAGAACGACACGGCCTTGACCACTTCGGCCGAATCGACGCCCACGGCGCTCAGCACGGGGGCCAGAAGGTGCGCGAACGCCGGCTCACCGACCCAGCCAAGGCCCAGCGAGGCGAGGGTGATACCCAACTGGCACGCCGACAGGTAAGCATCGAGCTGACTGTGCACGGTGCGCAGGATGTGTCCGCGCCAGCCGTGCTGCTCAGCGATGGCTTCGACCCGGGTCGAGCGCAATTTGACCATGGCGAATTCCGCCGCAACGAAAAAGCCGTTGAGCAATACCAGGATCAGAGCAAAAAGGATCATGCCGAAGTCGGCGAATATTGTTGCGAGGGACAAGCCAGGGGAAGGGTCCATGATGGAGTTTTGCGGGTTCCGTGTATTCGAAAGGAAAGAAAAAAGTGCGCCTGAAAGGCAGGCACAAGTCAGCCAATGTAGCGGCTGACTGGGCAATTGCCTAGTGGCGCGTGCTGGCCGGTATCAGTCGGCGGTGCTGATCACCCGGGATTTGCTGACCTGGGCCGGCGCGAAATGGCAGGTAAACGTGCTGCCGTGTCCCGGCACGCTGCTGATTTCCATCCGCGCACGGTGACGCAACAACACGTGTTTGACGATCGCCAGGCCCAGCCCGGTGCCGCCGGTGTTGGAGTTGCGGCTGGAGTCGACCCGGTAGAAGCGTTCGGTCAGGCGCGGCAGGTGTTTGCTGTCGATGCCAATCCCGGAATCCTGCACGCTCAGGTGCGCGCCTTGCTCGTCGCCCCACCAGCGGATGCGGATGTTGCCTTCGGCCTGGGTGTATTTCACCGCGTTGAACACCAGGTTGGAAAACGCGCTGCGCAGTTCCGCTTCACTGCCCTTGAGCAGGATCGTCGGGTCGGCTTCGAGGGTGATTTGCTGGTTTTTCTGGCCGGACAGCTGTTGAGCGTCGCCCTTGATCGATTGCAGCAAGCCGTCGATGGCCACTGGTTGGTTGTCCGACGGGTAATCGGTGGCTTCCAGCTTGGCCAGCAACAGCAGGTCGTTAAGCAAGGTCTGCATGCGCCCGCCTTGCTGCTGCATTTGCTGCAGGGCACGGGTCCAGCGCGGGTTCACTTCCTCGACGTTGTCGAGCAGGGTTTCCAGATAGCCGCAGATCACCGTCAACGGCGTGCGCAGCTCGTGGGAGACGTTGGCGATGAAGTCTTTGCGCATCTGCTCCAGCTGATGGATACGCGTCACGTCGCGCACCAGCATCAGGTGCTCATTGTTGCCGTAACGGGTGATGTACAACTGGATGCGCATCCGGTCGTTGGTCGGCGAAGGGATTTCCAGCGGTTCGGCGTAGCTGTCCTGTTCGAAATATTCCTTGAAGCGCGGATGGCGTACCAGGTTGGTCACAGGCTGGCCGCTGTCCTGCGGCGTCTTGAGGCCCAGCAGGGTTTCGGCGGCACGGTTCCACCATTCCAGGTTGCCGTCGCTGTCGAGCATGACCACTGCATCTTTCAAGGCTGCGGTGGATTCCTGGACCCGGTCGATGACCGCTTGCAGGCGCCCGCGAACGCGTTGGTCGCGACGTTGCAGATGGTAGATGCTGTCGAACACTTCGCCCCACAGGCCGTAGCCATCAGGTGGCGCTTCATCGGGTTTGTGCAGGCGCAGCCATTCGTGCAGGCGCAGCAGTTGCTTGAGGGTCCAGGCCAGGTAAACGCCGAGTCCCGCGGCGAGGCTCCAGCCGTAGTAGCCGGTGATCAGGCCGATCACCAGGCAGGCGGTGACCAGCAGCAGCATGTGGCGAATCAGGGTGCCATGCCAGTTTTGGTTCACTTGAAAGCGCGTCCTTGTCTACTTCTAAAACGGGGGAAATCCGGGTCAGGCTTTTGTGGAAAAGCGGTAACCGGTGCCGCGCACGGTTTGTACCAGGTTTTCGTAGGCATCGCCGAGGGCTTTGCGCAGGCGCCGGATGTGCACGTCTACGGTGCGCTCCTCGACATACACATTGCCGCCCCAGACCTGATCCAGCAACTGGCCACGGGTGTAGGCGCGTTCCTGGTGGGTCATGAAGAACTGCAGCAGACGGTATTCAGTGGGCCCCATTTCCGCCGGTTTGCCGTCGATGGTCACGCGGTGGCCAATCGGGTCCAGCAGCAGGCCGCCGACTTCGATCGGCGCTTCGCCATCGCTAGGGCCGGCACGGCGTAGCACGGCCTTGAGGCGTGCAACCAGCTCGCGCGGGGAAAAGGGCTTGGTGATGTAGTCATCGGCGCCGACTTCCAGGCCCTGGATCTTGTTGTCCTCTTCGCCCTTGGCGGTGAGCATGATGATCGGGATATCCCCGGTCAGCTCGTCGCGCTTGAGGCGGCGGGCCAGCTCGATGCCGGACGTGCCGGGCAGCATCCAGTCGAGCAGGATCAGGTCCGGTTTGCGGTCGACGATAATGGCGTGGGCCTGCTGGGAGTTCTCCGCCTCCAGGCAGTCATAGCCGGCCATTTCCAACGCAACGGCGATCATTTCGCGAATGGGCGCTTCGTCGTCGACGATCAGAATGCTCCTGCCAACCATGCCTTAATCCTCTTGTCATTTAACTGTCTTGCGCCGCATTAGATAACGGAATTATTGCAGTCGTGTGACAGTATTTTAGTCGCCCGGCGATTGTCATGAACCTGGACTAAGCTCTAAGTCCGAATCCTGACAACCACAAACGGAAGGTTTCCATGAAACACATTGCTCAATCCTGGAAGGCTTTGCTGGTAACTGCTGCGCTAACGCTGCCGACCATGGCCTTCGCCGCCGACCCCGCGATGATGAAGGACGGCATGATGGTCGATCATAAGGGAATGACCTTGTACACATTCGACAAGGACTCGGGTGGCAAGTCGATGTGTAATGGTGATTGCGCCAAGAACTGGCCACCGATGATGGCGCCGGCGGGTGCCGCGGCTACAGGCAAGTGGAGTGTGATCAAGCGTGATGACGGCACCAGTCAATATGCTTACGACGGCAAGCCGCTTTATACGTTTGTGAAAGATGAAAAGCCTGGCGATATGACGGGCGACAAGATGAAAGACGTCTGGCACGTTGTTCACGAATCGCAGAAGTAACGGATTCGGCCCGGTGTGATTGCCCCGGTTTACGGGGCAATCATCGTTTTAGCGCAACCCGTAATCCAGCACGATCCCGACAAAAATCGCCATCCCGGCCCAGTGGTTGTGCAAGAACGCCTTGAAACAGCGCATCCGGTCCTTGCTGCGGGTGTACCAGAACTCCCAGGCAAAACAGCCCGCCGCCACCGTCAGTCCCAGATGGAACCAGCCGCCGAGCTCGAATTTCGCCCCGGCCAGCAGCAGGCAACCTAATGCCAACCCTTGCAGGGTCAGGATGATCACCCGGTCTGCCTCGCCAAACAGGATCGCCGTGGATTTCACGCCGATCTTCAAATCGTCGTCGCGGTCGGTCATCGCGTAGTAGGTGTCGTAGCCCACCGTCCACATCAGGTTAGCGATCCACAGCAGCCACGCCGCCGCAGGCAGTTCCCCGGTCTCGGCGGTGAAGGCCATCGGCATGCCCCAGGAAAACGCCGCGCCCAACACCACTTGCGGGTAATAGGTGTAGCGCTTCATGAACGGGTAAGTGAAGGCCAGGGCCAAACCACCGAACGACAGCCAGATCGTTGCCGCATTGGTGCACAGCACCAGCAGGAAACTCAGGCCCATCAGCAGCGCAAAGAACACCAGCGCTTCTTTGGAGCTGATCCTGCCGCTCGGCAGCGGGCGCTGTTCGGTGCGTTTCACATGGCCGTCGACCTTGCGATCCGCCCAGTCATTGATTACACAGCCGCCCGCGCGGGTCAGCACCACGCCAAGGACGAAAATCACGATATTGGCCAGCGATGGCGAACCCTGGCCGGCAATCCACAGCGCCCACAGCGTCGGCCACAGCAGCAGGTAAATGCCGATCGGCTTGTCCATGCGCGTCAGCTGAATGAAATCCCAGGCCCGGGGATTCAAGCGGTTCAAGGACTTGAGCAGGCTCTGGTACATCAGCAATTCTCCGGATGGGCGCGGGCGGCGCTCCACAGGGTCGGCAGGAAGATCTCGGCCACCAGCACGCTCAAGGCGCCACGGTCGAAGCGCGAGCGACGGGCCCACAGCCCAGGCGTTCGCACTTCACTTGGCAGCCACGCCTGCGGGTAGTGGCAAACCTCGATGGCCCGGCGCTGGAAAGCGTGATCGCAAAACAGCAACTCGCCCAGCGATCGGCTGCCCAATTCATCCATGTGCAAGCCGTCGCCCTGCAACGCACTGCGTGCAGCGACGCTGCGGGCAAACACCAGGGCTTGCCCGTGACCACGCAAATACACCTCGCGCACCCAGCCTTCACTGCCTTCGGCCAGGTCGAGCGCGGCGCATTCATCCGTACGCAGGGTCTGCCAGCCTTCGAACAACGGCGTGACGCTAAACGCATCATTCGTCAGGTGAATGAGGCGCCTGGTCAGCGAGCCATGATCGAACAACCAATCGAGGATAGACGTGTCGGGCAGAGGCGTCAGTTGGCTTTCAAGGAGCCAGATCGGAGGCGGGCAGGGGGATTCTGTGTGTTGCACAATGAGTCATTATTGGCAGCAAAGGAGGTCGCGAGCTTACCATGTGCGCCACGAATTTTGATTGACCCGGCGGCCCATTGCGCCGAACAGGCTTGCATCTGTTGGGCCCGATCAGTAAAAAAACGCTTTGAGCTGGATGGCAACGCAGTAACCATCGACCGTCCGCGCCGGCAATAGCCTGAATCCCGAGGAAATACCTGAATGAAAAAGTGGCAATGTATCGTCTGCGGCCTGATCTATAACGAAGCCGACGGTTGGCCCGATGACGGCATTGCGCCGGGCACCCGTTGGGAAGACGTCCCGGCAGACTGGCTGTGCCCGGACTGCGGTGTGGGCAAAATGGATTTCGAAATGATCGAAATCGCCGCCTGAATAACTGAGGAGTAAGGAATGAACGCACCTGTCGTAATCGTTGGTACCGGGCTGGCGGGCTACAACGTGGCTCGCGAGTTTCGCAAACTCGACAGCGAAACCCCGCTCCTGCTGATTACCGCCGATGACGGGCGCTCCTACTCCAAGCCGATGCTCTCCACCGGTTTCGGCAAAAACAAGGATGCCGACGGCCTGAGCATGGCCGAACCGGGCGCCATGGCCGAGCAGTTGAAGGCCGAAGTGCGTACCCATACCCGAATCAGTGGCATTGACCCTGGTCACAAGCGCCTGTGGATCGGCGAAGAATCGGTCATTTACCGTGACTTGATTCTGGCCTGGGGTGCCGAAACCGTACGCGTACCCATCGAAGGCGACGCGGCGGATTGCGTGTTCCCGATCAACGACCTGGAAGACTACGCACGCTTTCGCGCGGCAGCGGCCGGCAAGCGTCGGGTCCTGTTATTGGGCGCCGGCCTGATCGGCTGCGAATTCGCCAACGACCTGACCCTGGGCGGCTACGAGGTGCAACTGGTTGCACCGTGCGAGCAGGTCATGCCGACCCTGTTGCACCCGGCGGCGGCGGCAGCGGTCCAGGCCGGGCTGGAAAGCCTGGGTGCACGCTTCCACCTCGGTCCGGTGCTCAATCGCCTGGAGCGGGTTGCTGACGGCCTGGAAGCCCATCTTTCTGATGGCCAGGTCATCCCGTGCGACGTGGTGGTGTCGGCCATTGGCCTGCGTCCGCGCATCGACCTGGCCGCCGCTGCCGGCCTGCAAGTCAATCGCGGCGTAGTGGTCGACCGTCACCTGCAAACGTCCCACGCCAACATCTACGCCCTGGGCGACTGTGCCGAGGTCGATGGGCTGAACCTGTTGTACGTGATGCCCCTGATGAGCTGTGCGAGGGCGCTGGCCCAGACCCTCGCCGGCAACCCGACGGTGGTCAACTATGGACCGATGCCGATCACCGTCAAAACCCCGGTGTGTCCATTGGTGGTTTCCCCGCCGCCACGGGGTACGGAGGGCGTCTGGACCGTCGAAGGGCAGGGCGCTGACATCAAGGTTTTATGCCGCGATAACAACGGCAAACTGCTCGGTTATGCCCTGACTGGCGCGGCCGTGATGGAAAAACTGGCCCTCAACAAAGAGCTACCGGCACTGCTGGCGTAAATACCGGTCGTTCTGTCGGAATCACCCCCCTTTTGCCCAAACATTGGCCGCGCCGACACTGGCGCGGCTCCTCACTGCGTGCCATCCTCACTCCCGTCGGCCGCAGAGTAGAGCACCTGCGGCGCTTTGGGCGCTGCTCCACAGAGAGCGGCACGGACATAACAACAAAAAACCGTCAAAGGGGCTTCACTAATATGCGCAAACCAGAACTCGCCGCAGCCATTGCTGAAAAAGCAGATCTCACCAAAGAGCAGGCCAACCGCGTCCTCAACGCCGTTCTCGAAGAAATCACCGGCGCCCTGCACCGCAAAGACAGCGTGACGCTGGTAGGTTTCGGCACCTTCCTGCAACGCCATCGCGGTGCCCGCACCGGCAAAAACCCGCAAACCGGTGAGCCGGTTAAAATCAAGGCCAGCAACACTGTTGCGTTCAAGCCGGGTAAGTCGTTGAAGGATAGTGTTAATCCGTAATTCGCATCCCCTTTGCGGGGTTGCGCAATAAAAAATGGGCGCGCCAACCGGGTTGGGTGCCCATTTTTTTGGTATCGACTTTAACGCCGTGGGGTTCACCCATAACCCGGCGTCTTTGAGGGAAATGTCCGAGAGTGTTGTGGGATGGAGGAGTGAAAGATCGTCCGAACGCGATCCGAACCTTCGAAAGCTCCAATGCCTCCAAACGGCGGGTTTTAAATCGTTAAACGCGGCTGGAAAATGATGAAATCCCTTACAAAATTGAGGAAGCATCCGACGCTTTTTTAAGGTTGGCCTTCGGAAGCGCGACGGTTAGCGTGGTCACTCCCCATATTCCTCGGAGATGCACCATGCCCAAGGTCAACGAACTGCCAGCCGGATCAGCAAGCGAAAGCACAACCCCGTACATGTCCGCGACTTCAAGAAAGTTGCACCATGCAGCCACTCGCGCCCTGGACCATTACCTCAAACCCAATGCCCTGGTCATGGCAGGGGCTCATCCGCCCGGCACGATCTTCGTCGTGGCGCCTGACATCGACAACGAAACGCTATTGGCGCACGCCTGTGAGTCGTTGGCGACGGCCAATGTGATGGCGAGTGAAATCGCCGCGATGCTGGAAGGGGCGCACCGCAGCACGATGCTGGCGCTTCAGCAGGTGATCATGCTCGGTGAGTTGGCGGTGAATCGGGTGCTGGATAACGTCGCCCCGACGCACCCTGCCTGAGTCGGGAAGAGCAGGGCTTACGTCAGTGACTTGGTAGTCATCTGCGTCAAAAAACCGGGCATCTCCTCCTAACGTAACTCGAAGGTGGCGTTCTGGCATTTAATCGCTACACTGCGCGGGCCGTTCATTTTTCTTTTGAGGCTTGCGCATGAAATTTCGTTTTCTGCTGTGGATGCTGGGTTTGTTGATGGGTAAGGCCAGTCGGACCAATCCGGCGTTTCAACAGCAGCTGGGTGACAAGGAACTGGTGTTTCAGCTGCAGACCCTGGACGGGAAAGTGGCGCGGCACTTCCGGGTGAAGGATCAGCGCATTACCAGCAAGGCAGGCGTATACGCCGAGCCGGCGTTTGCGATTGCCTTCAAGGATGCGGCGTATGGCTTTGACACCATGCAGGCCAAGAACAAGCAGTTGGCCTTCATGACGGGGATTCAGGACAAGTCGATCCAGATCAAGGGCAACCCGGCGCTGGTGATCTGGTTTCAGGGGCTGACCAAGTATTTGAAGCCGAAGAAGGCCAAGGCGAAGGCTTGAGTTTTTTCAGTTGGACCGAGTTGGGTTCTTCGCCCGTAGGAGCCAGGCTTGCCGGCGAAGAACGATGACGCGGTGTGACAGATACACCGCGGCGTCTGGTCAGCGGGCTTACCGGCGATGCTGTCAGGGCTGGCTGAACTGCGAAGCCAGTTCACGCAGCAACACTTCAGCCTCAAGCACTTTGCTAACGACGTCTTCAGCCTTGGCACGGCTCAGGCCGAGTCGCTCCAGCAGGGCATCGGGGATGTCTTCATCCGGTCCGGAGCCAATACCGCGGCTGCGCAGCAGGCGCACCGCCAGGCAAACCAGGTTCGGGTATTCGGCAAAGGTGCCGTCGTAGCCTGGGTCGTGCTGGAAGCGCAGCGCGGTGGTGAGTTCTTCCGGCATGTCCCAGTAGCGCATCAGCCATGAGCCGATCTGTTCACGGCTGATGCCCAGCAGGTGTTGCTCGATGTAGCTGTGGCACAGGTGCGGGTTGACCTCCATGTGCCGGCAGATCAGCGAGAAGTGCGGCGGGAACACGTGGGCCAGCAGCAGGTAGCCGAAGTTGTGCAGCAGGCCCGCCAGGTAGGTCAGGCCCGCTTCCGGGCGCTGGGTGCGGGGCATGGCTCTGGTCAGCCCTTCGATGACCGCGGCCGTGTAGATCGATTGCTGCCAGTACGGGGTGCTGTGTTGTGGATGGTCCTTGGGCAGGCTCAAGGTTTTGCCCAGGGCCAGGCCCAGCGCCAGGTTGATCACCAGGTCGAAACCCAGTACCCGGACGATCGCATCCTCTACCGAACGAATCTTGCCGGGTGAGGCGTAGTAGGGCGATGCGGCCCAACTCACCACCTGTGCGGCCAGCGCCGGGTCGGTTTCGACCACGCCGGTAATGTCGTCGATGGTGGCGTTGGGGTCGACGCGCAGCTTGATGATCTTCTGTGCCGTTTCAGCCAGCGGTGGAATCTCGATGGTTGCTTCCAGTCGTTGCTGGATACGTCGTGCGGTGAACGCCTGGACGGCCTGGGAGATTTCCTCGCGGTCATCGTCAGGGCGATCGAGGTTGGGGCGGATGCTGCTCAGGTTCTCGCCGAAGTTGGCGGCGCTGGCCTTGGTCAGCATGGACCGGAAGGCGTCACTGCTGATCTCCAGCAGCACGCCCGGCTCACCCGAATTGACCAGCACCATGGGCTCGCGCAACAGGCTTTCTTCATACAGGCAGGGCGAGCTGGTCAGCGATGGCAGGCCCGGCAGCAGGCTCAGGCTGTGTTTGCCGAGCATTTTCTGCAGGCGCTCGGTCGACACGGCCGTGAGGCGGCGGCCGGTGAGTTCGGTCAGGCGATTGAGGTCCAGCAACTGGCTCTGCGGATACAGCACCATCAGTGCACCGACACTGTCATCGAGCAGCACGGCCTGGACTTTGCGCGCGGCGTTCAGGCCGTGATGGTCAAGCACTTCTTCGAAGGCGATGCCCATTTTGTCCAGCAGCAGCCGAATGACCGACGGAGCGTGCGGGTCAGCGGGTGCGAGGGCAACTTCGGTCATGGTCTGTATCCGTTTCAAAACAATTTCAGGAGTATAACCAGCTTGCTCAAGGCCATGGTCTGGAAACTGAGACGCTGCTCACACTTGGCCGTATTGCTGCCCATGGCGCAGCCAGCGATCGAGTAACGGGCTGACATGGTCAGGCCAGCGCTCCAGCAGGGCTTGGGCGGCGTCGCGTACGGCAGGCAGCAGGTCGGCGTCGCGCATCAGGTCGGCGACCTTGAATTGCAGCAGGCCGGTTTGCCGTGTACCGAGCATTTCGCCGGGACCGCGCAGTTCGAGGTCTTTTTCGGCGATCACAAAGCCGTCGTTGGTTTCGCGCATGATACCCAGCCGCTGGCGTCCGATCTGTGACAACGGCGGGTGATAAAGCAGCACGCAGTGGCTGACCGCGCTGCCCCGCCCGACGCGCCCGCGCAGCTGGTGCAATTGCGCCAAACCCAGGCGTTCGGGGTTTTCGATGATCATCAGGCTGGCGTTGGGCACGTCCACGCCGACTTCGATCACGGTGGTGGCGACCAGCAACTGCAGGTTGCCAGCTTTGAACTCGGCCATCACCGCCGCTTTTTCGGCAGGCTTCATGCGTCCATGGATCAAGCCGACTTTCAATTCGCCGAGAGCGGCGGTGAGGTCT
This sequence comes from Pseudomonas sp. WJP1, assembly GCF_028471945.1. Classification (NCBI taxonomy): domain Bacteria; kingdom Pseudomonadati; phylum Pseudomonadota; class Gammaproteobacteria; order Pseudomonadales; family Pseudomonadaceae; genus Pseudomonas; species Pseudomonas sp. WJP1. The sequence goes on along the minus strand of NZ_CP110128.1, from coordinate 6,915,234 downwards.
TCGTGCGTAGTTTCGGCGGCCTGGCAGGTCAGCTCTTCCGATTCTTCGATCAGCGTGCACACCCAATAGGCCTGACGCCCTTCGGCACAAGCACCGCGCACCCGTTCGATCACTTCGACGCGCCGGGTGTCGGTGACCAGCACCGTGTTCACCGGGGTACGGCCTGGGGGCAGTTCGTCGAGGATCGAGGTGTCGAGGTCGGCGTAGGCGCTCATGGCCAAGGTTCGGGGGATCGGCGTGGCGGTCATGATCAGCTGATGCGGGCACATCCGTCCGCCGACGCCTTTCTGCCGCAGCGCCAGGCGCTGCTGTACGCCAAAGCGGTGCTGTTCGTCGATGATCGCCAGCGCGAGATTCTTGAACTGCACTTCGTCCTGGAACAGCGCGTGGGTGCCGACCACCATCGGTGCGCCGCCCGCAATCTGCTCAAGCGCGGCGACACGGTTCTTGCCCTTTAGCTTGCCGGCCAGCCAGGCGACTTCGATGCCCAGCGGTTCGAGCCAGCGCTTGAAGGTGATGAAGTGCTGCTCGGCGAGGATTTCGGTGGGCGCCATCAGGGCAACTTGATAACCGGCTTCCAGCGCCTGTAGTGCAGCCAGCGCGGCGACCACGGTTTTGCCCGCGCCGACGTCGCCCTGAATCAGTCGCAACATGGGTTCGTGCTGGCTGAGGTCGTAGGCGATTTCGTTGCCGACCCGCTGTTGTGCGCCGGTCGGGGTGAAGCCCAGGTTGGCCAAATACTGGGTGGGCAGCTTCGTGGCTTTCGGCATCGCTGGCGCGCGCAGGGCACGCATGCTCTCGCGCAAGCGTTGCTGCGACAGTTGATGGGTCAGCAGTTCTTCGAAGGCCAGGCGGTGCTGGGCCCAGTGATGACCCAGGGCGAGTTCGTCGACATCGGCATCGGCAGGCGGGTTATGCAGGTAGCGGATCGCATCGGCCAGCGGCGCCAGTTGGTAATCGCGGGCCAGTTCCTTCGGCAGCCAGTCGGGCAGGCTGCTGGGGCCGAGCAAGGTCAGGGTTTGCAGGCAGAGCTGGCGCAGGCGCTGTTGGGTCAGGCCCTCGGTGAGCGGGTACACCGGGGTCAGGGTTTCATCCACGGGCGGCGGTTCGTCGCCGGTGATGGCGCGGTATTCCGGGTGGTAGATCTCGAGCCCCGAGGCACCGGGCCGCGCTTCGCCGTAGCAGCGAATCCGCGTGCCGCGCTTGAGACCTTCTTTCTGCGCGTTGCTGAAGTGATAAAAGCGCAGGCTGAGCCCGCCGGTACCGTCCTGCAGGCGCACCACCAGGCTGCGGCGTCGGCCCATGACCACATCGGCGCCGCTGACGGTGCCTTCGATCACGGCATCTTGCCCTGGGCGCAGCGCGCCGATCGGCACGACGCGAGTGCGATCCTGGTAGCGCAGCGGCAGATGAAACAGAACGTCCTGGAGATTTTCCAGGCCGACCTTGGCCAGTTTTTCGGCCATGGCTTCGCCGACACCCTTGAGTGCCGTCACCGACACTTGCGACAACTCGGTCATGGCGTGGCTTAACCGGCCGTTACCGGTGCGGCGGGTTTGGCCACCGAGCACAGGCGAATGGAGTCAGCGAGGATTTCAATGGCCTTTGGCCGCGGGAAGCTGGCACGCCAGGCGATGGCTACGGTGCGAAATGGCACTGGCGCCGACAGTGGCCGGACTTCGATCACGCCGGGGGCGTAGTGATGGCTGTCGACTGCCGACAGCGGCAGGATCGAAATGCCAAGACCGGAAGCCACCATGTGGCGGATGGTTTCCAGCGAGCTGGACTCCACCGTGGTGTGCTTGGCGCCGTCGTTGCCCTTGGCCAGGGTCGGGCAGGCTTCGAGTACCTGGTCGCGGAAGCAATGGCCTTCGCCGAGCAGCAGCAGGCTTTTGTCGTTGAGCAGGTTGGCGTCGATGGATTCTTTCTGTGTCCATGGGTGCTGGGCCGGCATCAGGACATAGAACGGCTCGTCATAGAGCTGCAAGGTCAGCACGTCGGCTTCGTTGAACGGCAGGGCGATGATGATCGCGTCGAGTTCGCCGTTGCGCAGTTTGTCGCGCAGCACGTGGGTGAAATTTTCCTCGATGTACAACGGCATCTGCGGGGCAACCCGGTGCAGTTGCGGAATCAGGTGCGGGAACAGATACGGGCCGACGGTGTAGATCGCGCCGACCTTGAGTGGCGCGGTCAACTGGTTCTTGCCGGCCTGGGCCAGTTCGCGGATGCCTTGGGCCTGCTCGAGCACTTTTTGCGCCTGGGCGACGATGCCCTCGCCGACGGGGGTCAAGCGCACGGCGCTTTTGCTGCGCTCAAAAATCAGCACACCGAGTTCGTCTTCAAGCTTTTTCACGCCCACCGACAGGGTCGGTTGGCTGACGTGACAACGCTCGGCGGCATGGCCGAAGTGTTGTTCTTGGGCGAGGGTAACGATGTAGCGTAATTCTGTGAGGGTCATAGCAAGCGTCCATGAAGTTGCGGGCCAAGCATACCGCTTGCAATCGATAGACGCACGTTATCAGAAGGCAGGTGGCGAGTGACACAGGGTAATATCGGTTTGGCGTTTCCAGATACGCAAAAGGCACCTTTCGGTGCCTTTTGCAGTTCCAGTTTCCTGGGTTGCCGTTGTGATTAGCGTCGGCGTTTGTCGATCGAGTAAACAAAAGGTGCAACGATTTCGATCGAGCCGTTGGTCAGCATGTCGGCCGGTGGTTTGGGCAGCGGCTGGGCACGGCGGATCATGTCCAGGGTCGCTCGGTCCAGATCGGCTGTGCCCGAGGCGCCAACCAGTTCGAAGGACAGGACGTTGCCTTCGGCATCCACCACGAAACGCAGGCGGTTCATGCCTTCCTTGCCCCGTGCCTGTGCGCTGGCCGGATACTTCTTGTACTTTTGCAGGTGCGCCAGCAATGCGCCTTGCCAACTGGCCTTGGCCGCGACTTGAGCGGCGGAAGGGCCAGGTGCAGGCTGGGCGGATTTCTCCGACGGGGCCTGGGTCGGTTGCGCCTCGCTCGGTTTGGCTTCCGACGGTTTTTCCTTCGGCGGCTCGGGCTTCTTCTCTACCGGTTTGGGCGGCTGAGGCTTCGGCTTGGGTTTTACCGGCTTGGGCACGGCAATCTCGGCCTTCGGCGCTTCGGCAAGCTTGGGTATCGGCAGTTCTTCGACCGGAGCGGGCGGCTGCGGTGGCGTGACGACCTTCGGCGGTGCAGGCGGTGGCGGGGCGGGAACCGGTGCCAGCTCGACCATCATTGCCTGGGGTGGCAATTCGATGGGCGGGTGGGCCGTCCAGTTCACGGCCAGCGCGATGGCCAGCGCGTGAACGCCCAGCACAATGGCCAGGCTACCGCTGTAACGCGTCAGCTTATGGCGCGTAGTGATCATTTCTTGGCTGCCGTCTCGAGTCCGACCAGGCCGACCTTCAGGTAACCGGCGGCACGCAGATTGTCCATTACGTTCATCAGGTCGCCGTAATCCACACCTTTATCGGCCTGGAAGAAGATCGTCGTGTCTTTCTTGCCCTGGGTCCTGGCGTCGAGCGTGGCGCCAAGTGCTTCGGCCTTCACTTCGTCTTCGCCGAGGAAAAGGCGCTGGTCAGCCTTGACGCTGAGGAACACCGGTTTCTCCGGCCGTGGCGCCGGCTTGGCGGTGGACGCCGGCAGGTCGACCTTGATGTCCACGGTGGCCAGCGGGGCCGCCACCATGAAGATGATCAGCAGCACCAGCATCACGTCGATGAACGGCGTGACGTTGATTTCGTGGTTTTCGGACAGATCGTCGTCTGCCCCTTCTTTCAAATGCAGGCCCATGGCCGATTACCCCACTTTCACCATGTGCGGTTGCGAGCTGCTGCGCTCAGGCTGGTGGTCGAGGTCGCGGCTGACCAGCAGCAGGACCTGTGCCGACGCGTCGGACACCTGAGCCTTGTAACCGGCGATGGAGCGGGCGAAGACGTTGTAGATCACCACCGCAGGGATCGCTGCAACCAGGCCCAGAGCGGTTGCCAGCAGGGCTTCGGCGATGCCGGGGGCCACGACGGCGAGGTTGGTGGTCTGGGTCTTGGCGATGCCGATGAAGCTGTTCATGATGCCCCATACGGTACCGAACAGGCCGACGAACGGTGCAGTGGAACCGATGGTGGCGAGCACGCCGGTACCGCTGCTCATGTTGCGACCGCAGGCCGCGACCAGGCGCTCAAGGCGGAAGCTGACGCGTTCCTTGATGCCTTCTTTCTCACGGCTGTTGACCGACAGGCGCATCTCTTCAAGGGCGTCATGGACCAGCAGGTTGGCCAGGGTGCCTTCCTTTGCCGCAGTGGCACTGGCTTCTTTAAGGGAGGCGGATTTTTTCAGCTGGGCGATTTCACCGCGCAGACGACGCTTGGCGCCCATCAACTCAAGACCTTTGGCGATCCAGATGGTCCAGGTGATGATCGAGGCGATGGCCAGGCCGATCATCACGATTTTGACGATGATGTCGGCGTTCTGGTACATGCCCCACGGCGACAGGTCATGGGCCATGCCCAGGGTGTTGTCGGCCTCCAGGACTTCGGGAGCGTTTTCACCGTTAGTGTCTGCCGGTACTGCCTGGGCAGGATCGGTCGCAACCGGTGTCACTGCTGGAGCGGCGTGGTCGGCCTGGGCAGGTGCGGCGGCAGCAGCCGGTGCGGCGGGGGCTTGTGCGTCAGCAAAAGCGGCGGTTGGCGCCAGCATCAGGCTGAGTAGCAGGGCGGCCGCCGCGCTCCAGGCGCGAGGTCGTTTGGTTGGCGAAGCGGAGAGTTGATTACGTGTCATGCTGGGCCGGACCTGAAGGAAAAAGACGGTTAATGTTCTTCCAGGCCTCGTGAGGCCGAGAACAAAAGTGGTCCGCATTATTGCAAGTAATTCTTGTTAACAGAAGTAATAGAGTATCTTTTTTTCCTGCATTGCTAGCCGCTCGTCCATTGGCAGCGCTGGTTTGTCCATTTTTGAGGAGAGTTTCCTGATGTCCGCACCCTCTGTTTTGATCGCCGGTTGCGGTGATGTCGGCAGTCGTCTGGCCACGCAATTGTTGAAAGGCGGGTGGGAAGTCCATGGCCTGCGCCGTGACGTTTCGCGCCTGCCCGACGGGGTTGTAGGAGTGGCTGGCGACTTGTTCAACAAAGACTGCCCGGCGACCTGGCCGGTGGGTGCGGTGGACTACCTGGTGTATTGCGCGGCCGCCACCGATCACGATGAAGCCGGTTACCGCGCCGCTTATGTCCAGGGCCTGCAGCATGTGCTGGAGTGGCTGGAGGACTATGGGCAGGTGCCCAATCGCTTGCTGTTCGTTTCCAGCAGCAGTGTCTACGGCCAGCAGCAGGGCGAGTGGATTGACGAGACTTCGCCAGCCGTAGCGGCGGGTTATTCAGGGCGGGTGATGCTCGAAGCGGAGCAGATTGCGCTCAATAGCGGTATCCCGGCCAGTATCGTGCGTCTGACCGGAATCTACGGGCCGGGTCGTGAGTGGTTGCTGACCCAGGTTCGCCGGGGCTATCGCGTGGCGGTCGATCCACCGCTGTACGCCAATCGCATTCATGCCGATGACGCGGCCGGGTTGATGGCCTGTCTGTTGGAGGCGGACCGGCGTGGCGTGGCACTGGATGACGTCTATATTGGCGTTGATGACGCGCCCGCAGCGCTGGCGGATGTGGTGGGCTGGTTGCGCGAGTATCTGGGTGTGACCGAATGGGCGGAGGACGCCACTGTGCGCCGCACCGGGAGCAAGCGTTGCAGCAATGCGCGGGCGAAGGCGTTGGGTTGGACGCCGAAGTACCCGAGTTTTCGCGAGGGTTATGCGGCGATCATTGAAGGGCGTTGCTGACTTTCAGGCACCCTGAGGCACCTGTAGGAGTGAGCCTGCTCGCGATGGCGATGTAACAGTCAACGAGGATGTTGAATGTTATGGCCTCATCGCGAGCAGGCTAACTCCTACATGGGGTAATCGGTGCTTACTGTTTTTCCAGCAACCACTTGCGATTGCCCGGCGTGTACTGGGGCATTTCGTCTGCCTGGGCGGTATTCACTGCCTGGAAAATTTCCAGTTCCTTGCCTTTGCGCGCAAAGATCCAGGGGTTTCCCTGGCCGTTGAGTTGCAACCACATGTTGTCATTGCCACCGCTCATCGATGCACAATCACCCGCCAGGCACAGGGCATAACGATCGGCCTCCGGCAGGCCGATGACCTGGCCATCGGCCTGGAACTGCACGCTATTGCCTTCGCCAGGGCCGCTGACGACCTTCCAGCTGCCGCCCATGTACGCCGAGTACAGCGCGCGCTCGAAGCTGGCACCCATCGGTGCGCCATCCGGAACCGGAATCAGTGCGCGGTCGAAGACCTGCTCAGGCTCGTTATCGCTGGCGGCCTGGCTCAATTGCTTGCCGTCACGCTTGAGCTCGCTGGCAGAGCTGCCATAAAAGTCGACTTTCCAGGCGCCGGACTGTTCGCCCAGCAACTTGCCTTCGACATTTTCAAAACCATTGGTGTAGCGGGCCTGGCTGGCCTTGGTGTTGACGTCCCATTCCAGGTTCGGACCATAGGCCTGGAGGGCTTCACGCAGGGGGCCGCCTTTGGCTGCAGCATCGATCGCCGCCTGGTTGATCCAGGTGCCGCTAATGTCACGGTCGGCAGGGTTGCTGGCACATCCGCCCAAAAGCAGGGCGAGCAGCGAGAGAACAAGCGCGTTGCGCATGGTGGAATCCTTTCAGACTTTCTTTACTGCAGAGCGGTCGGCGCAGCCATGGGCTGCGCCAGACGCATTACTCGATGACCAGGATGGCATCCATTTCAACCTGCGAACCCTTTGGCAGGGCCGCAACGCCAATGGCGGCGCGAGCTGGGTAAGGCTGGTCGAAGTATTTGCCCATGATCTCGTTGACCTTGGCGAAGTGGCTCAGGTCGGTGAGGAAGATGTTCAGCTTGACGATGTCCTTGAACGAACCGCCAGCAGCTTCAGCCACGGCCTTCAGGTTCTCGAACACCTGGACGGTCTGGGCTTCGAAGCCTTCGACCAGTTCCATGGTTTTTGGGTCCAGGGGAATCTGGCCCGACATGTAGACGGTGTTGCCAGCCTTGATCGCCTGGGAGTAAGTACCGATGGCGGCCGGGGCCTTGTCGCTGGTGATAACAGTCTTGGTCATGAATGACTCCTTGTAATGGTTGGATGGCTACGCGCGCATGCGGGTGATGCGGATCACCCCGGTCAGGGCGCGCAGTTTTTTGATCACGCGGGCCAGGTGCACGCGGTCGTGTACGCTGACCACCAGTTGGACCACGCTGATGCGACCATCGCGTTCATCCATGCTGATTTTTTCGATGTTGCCGTCGGCCGCGTTGACGCTGCTGGCCAACAGGGCGATCAGGCCGCGCTGGTGTTCCAGCTCGACGCGCAGTTCGACGTTGAATTCGCCGGTGACATCCTTGGCCCACGAGAGCTGGATGCATTTTTCCGGGTTGTGGCGGATTTCGCTGATGTTGCGGCAGTTGTCCAGGTGCACGACCATGCCTTTGCCCGCGGACAGGTGGCCGACAATCGGGTCGCCCGGGATCGGCGTGCAGCACTTGGCGTAGCTGAGGACCAGGCCTTCGGTGCCGCGAATCGCCAGCGGGCCTTCCGGGCTCGGTAACTGTTCGCCTTCGCCGAGCAGGCGTCGGGCGACGACGTAGGCCATGCGATTGCCCAGGCCGATGTCTTCAAGCAGGTCTTCGATCAGTTCGAGACGGTATTCGGCGAGCATCGCCTTGACGCGTTCGGCCGGGATTTTTTCCAGCGAGCTGTCGAAACCGTTGAGCACCTTGTTCAGCAGGCGTTCGCCCAGGCTGATGGATTCGGAGCGGCGCTGCAGTTTCAGTGCATGGCGGATGTGGGTGCGCGCCTTGCCGGTAACCACGAAGTTGAGCCAGGCCGGGTTCGGCCGTGCGCCCGGAGCGCTGACGATCTCGACCGTGGAGCCGCTTTGCAGCGGTTCGGACAGCGGTGCGAGACGACGGTTGATCCGGCAGGCAATGCAGCTGTTGCCGACGTCGGTGTGCACCGCGTAGGCAAAATCGACCGCCGTGGAGCCCTTGGGCAGCTCCATGATCCGGCCTTTGGGCGTGAACACGTAGACCTCGTCCGGGAACAGGTCGATCTTCACGCTTTCGATGAATTCCAGCGAATTGCCGGCCCGTTGCTGCATTTCCAGCACGCCCTTGACCCACTGGCGGGCACGGGCATGCGTGCCTTTTGGCTGCTCGTCGCCGCTGGATTTGTACAGCCAATGGGCGGCGATGCCGTTGTTGGCCATCTCTTCCATTTCGCGGGTGCGGATCTGGATCTCGATCGGAACACCGTGCATGCCGAACAGCGTGGTGTGCAGCGACTGATAGCCGTTGGCCTTGGGAATCGCAATGTAGTCCTTGAAGCGACCCGGCAACGGCTTGTACAAATTATGAACAGCGCCTAGCACGCGGTAGCAGGTATCGACCTTGTCGACGATGATCCGGAACGCATAGACGTCCATGATCTCGTTGAAGGCCCGACGCTTGCCGCGCATCTTCTTGTAGATGCCGTAGAGGTGTTTCTGCCGACCGCTGACCTCGCCCTGGATGCCGTCGATGGCCAGGCAGTGACTGAGGGATTCTTCGATCTTGTTGACGATTTCCTTGCGGTTGCCCCGGGCGCGCTTGACTGCCTGGTAGATCCGCGCGGAACGCATCGGGTGCATGGCCTTGAAGCCGAGGTCTTCGAATTCTATGCGGATGGCGTGCATGCCCAGCCGGTTGGCGATGGGTGCATAGATTTCCAGGGTTTCCTTGGCTATGCGCCGGCGTTTTTCCCCGGACAGCACTTCCAGCGTGCGCATGTTGTGCAGGCGGTCGGCCAGCTTGACCAGGATCACGCGAATGTCGCGGGCCATGGCCATGGCCATTTTCTGGAAGTTTTCAGCCTGGGCTTCGGCCTTGGTCTCGAAGTTCATCTGGGTCAGTTTGCTGACCCCGTCGACCAGTTCGGCCACGGTTTCGCCAAATTGCGCTTGCAGCGCTTCCTTGGCAATGCCGGTGTCTTCGATCACGTCATGCAGCATGGCCGCCATCAGGCTCTGATGGTCCATGTGCATGTCGGCAAGAATATTCGCCACCGCAAGTGGGTGCGTGACGTACGCCTCACCGCTACGGCGGCGTTGGCCGTCGTGGGCTTGTTCGGCGTAGAAATACGCTCGGCGGACCAGGTTGACCTGGTCTTTGCCGAGGTAGGTCGATAAGCGATCGGCGAGGGCGTCTATGCTCGGCATGATGTCTCCTGCCGTAAGCTTTTATCCCGCGCCGTGCTACGTCGACCAGGCATAGGCTTAGACGGCCTCGTTGGACTCGTCCTCGAATGCAGCGAAAAGCGGTTCATCTTCAACGATTTCGGCTTCGGCGATAGCTGCGTAGTCGATCAGGCCTTCAGCGATTTCACGCAGGGCGACGACGGTAGGCTTGTCGTTTTCCCATGCTACTTTCGGCTCTTTGCCGCCGGTGGCCAGTTGACGGGCACGCTTGGTAGAGAGCATGACCAGCTCAAAGCGGTTATCCACGTGTTCTAGGCAGTCTTCAACGGTTACGCGGGCCATGGTCTTCCTCGTAGCAAATGCAATATGCGCGCTGCCCGGATGGGCGAGCGGACTCAACAGTTTAAAAAATCACCAGCGATTAGGGAAGCGCTGATTTTTTGACCAAGCTCTTCAACGCGCTGCAAGTGCCAATGTAAAGCCCTTGCAGCTGTTTTGGGAAGAGCTCTTTAGCCGAGCAATTCAGCCAGTAATTTGCCAAAACGTTGCTGCTGGCGTTTCTGTTGCAGCTGATTGGCGCGGAAAATCGCCTTCAGGTCGTGCAGCGCGTGGGCGAAATCGTCGTTGATCACCAGGTAGTCGTAGTCGACGTAGTGGCTCATTTCGCTGACGGCTTCACGCATGCGGCCGTCAATGATCTCGTCACTGTCCTGGCCACGGTTGGTCAGGCGCTGGTGCAGGGCCTGCAACGACGGCGGCAGAATGAAGATCGAGCGGGCCTGGGGCATCAGCTTGCGTACTTGCTCGGCGCCTTGCCAGTCGATTTCCAGAATCAGGTCGTGGCCTTCGTCCAGGGTCTGCTGCAGGTGGCTTTGCGAAGTGCCGTAGAGATTGCCGAATACTTCGGCGCGCTCGAGGAAGTCGCCGTGCTCGATCATCTTCACGAACTCGCTGCGGTCGACGAAGTGATAGTTCACGCCATTCACTTCACCGGGACGCATGGCGCGAGTGGTGTGGGAGACCGAGACGCGGATCTCCGGATCGGCGTCGGTCAGGGCCTTGACCAGGCTGCTCTTGCCCGCGCCCGAAGGGGCGGAAATGATGTATAGGGTGCCAGTGCTGTGGGTCATGTCGGGGTTGCCTTACTCAATATTCTGCACTTGTTCGCGCATCTGCTCGATCAACACCTTGAGGTTGACCGCCGCCTGGGTGCTGCGCGGGTCGAAGGCTTTGGAGCCCAGTGTGTTGGCTTCGCGGTTGAGCTCCTGCATCAGGAAGTCCAGGCGCCGCCCGGCGGCACCGCCGGACTTGAGCACCCGGCGAACTTCGATGATGTGAGTGCTCAGGCGATCCAGTTCTTCGGCAACGTCGCTTTTTTGCGCGAGCATGACCATTTCCTGCTCCAGACGCTGCGGGTCCATCTCGGCCTTCATGTCGGCAAAGCGGTCGAGCACTTTCTGGCGCTGGGTGGCGAGCATCTGCGGAACCAGTTCGCGCAGGGTCACCACGTCTTCTTCGATGGACGTCAGGCGGTCATTGATCAACCGCGCCAGTTCCGCGCCTTCGCGCTCACGGCCGGCCTTGAGCTCCTTGAGGCCCTGGTTGAACAGTGCCAGCGCCTCGGCGTTCAGCGCTTGAGGGTCGGTCGCATCGCCCACCAGTACGCCGGGCCAGGCCAGTACTTCGAGCGGGTTCAGCGCTGCCGGGTTCTTGATCAGGCTGGCGATGGTCTCGGCGGCCGCAACCAGTTGTGCTGCGCGCGCCTGGTCCACTTGCAGTGGTTTGCCGGTGTTTTCTTCGGTGAAGCGCAGGGTGCATTCGAGCTTGCCTCGGGACACGCCCTGGCGCAGCGCCTCGCGGACGGCGCCTTCGAGGTCGCGGAAGGACTCCGGCAGGCGCAGGTGGGGTTCCAGGTAGCGGCTGTTGACCGAGCGCAGTTCCCAGCTCAGGGTGCCCTGGACCCCGGCTTTCTCGACGCGGGCGAAGGCGGTCATGCTGTGCACCATGGAGGTACCTCGCAATGCAGATCGGCGCGCAACTGACGTTCCGGCCATCTGATATCAATGAATTTAAGCTGACTGGCAGCAAAGGCGCAGGATTGTAGCGCAGTGGCGTGGATGCGCCCAAACACACGGTGTGACAAAGGCCTGCAAGTCGTCGGCAGCGGGCTGTGCAGAGCCTTCGCTCGTCCGAGGAATTTTTTAGAAGTGCCCAGTCGTGGCTGGCGGCTCTATAATGCTCCGCAGTTTTCCGTCCCCGTACAGGTATCCCTTATGAAACGTCCAAGTGGTCGCGTTGCCGATCAGCTCCGCTCGATCCGCATTACCCGCAACTACACCAAACACGCCGAGGGATCCGTACTGGTGGAGTTCGGTGACACCAAGGTGATCTGCACCGTCAGCGTCGAAAACGGCGTGCCGCGGTTCCTCAAGGGCCAGGGCCAGGGCTGGTTGACGGCCGAGTACGGCATGCTGCCGCGCGCTACCGGCGAGCGTAACCAGCGTGAAGCCAGCCGTGGCAAGCAAGGCGGTCGCACCCTGGAAATCCAGCGCCTCATCGGTCGCTCCCTGCGCGCTGCGCTGGACATGTCCAAGCTGGGCGACGTCACCCTGTACGTTGACTGCGACGTGATCCAGGCTGACGGCGGTACGCGCACCGCCTCCATCACCGGCGCCATGGTGGCCCTGGTCGATGCCTTGAAAGTGATCAAGAAGCGCGGCGGCCTCAAAGGCGGCGACCCGCTCAAGCAAATGATCGGTGCCGTGTCGGTGGGTATGTATCAAGGTGAGCCTGTGCTCGACCTCGACTACCTGGAAGACTCGGCTGCCGAGACCGACCTGAACGTGGTGATGACCAGCTCTGGCGGCTTCATCGAAGTCCAGGGCACTGCCGAAGGCGCGCCGTTCCAGCCTGAAGAGCTGAACGCCATGCTGGAACTGGCGAAAAAAGGCATGAACGAAATTTTCGATCTGCAGAAAGCTGCACTGGCTGACTGATTGGATTGATACAGGCAAGGAGGACGCCATGAGTGACGAGCAGCAGTTGCTTCCCGTACCGGGCAAAGAGGTTCGGCAGTGGGCAATGTTTTGTCACTTGTCCGCCTTGCTGGGAATTTGGATTCCGTTCGGCTCGCTGATCGGCCCGCTGGTGCTGTGGCAGTTGAAGCGCGAGATGGACCCGTTCATCGACGCGCAGGGCAAGGAGGCGCTGAACTTTCAGATCACCGTCGCCATTGCTTCTGCCATTTGCCTGCTGCTGATGCTGGTGATTATCGGGTTTTTCCTGTTTGGCCTGGTGGCGATCGGGGCCCTGGTGTTGACGATCATTGGCGGCGTAAAAGCCAATGAAGGGGTGCCTTATCGGTATCCGTTCACCTGGCGATTGATCAAGTAAGCCAGGCACGGAAGTTTGGTTAAAATTAAATGCCCCGACCTGTCGGGGCATTTTTTTGAACTCGTTTTAGTCACAAACTGCAATGGTTCAGTGCGGGATATGTGCTTGGCAATCAGACTTGGCGATTGATAAAGTTGCGCCAAGTAATATTTACTAAGAAATATTTCGATACATTCAGACCATTGAGGGTCCCTGAATCTAAAAGCAATCAGTGTTGAGAGTAATCAACCTGTTCTTGAGGCGTGTCCAGGTAAAAAGTTCGCCCCTGAATATATACCCAAGAATACCCTGAATGATTCAGCTTGATTTTTATGGAACACTTGTCGCCGCCTCTTTAGTGCTATTGCTGGGGCGGGGGCTTGTTGCGCGCGTCGGTTTTTTACGCACTTATAATATTCCGGAACCTGTAGCGGGTGGCCTGGTAGTTGCCCTGGTACTTTTGGCCTTGCGAGGCCTGGATATTCAAGTTCGATTTGATACCTCGCTGCAAACTCCGTTGATGTTGGCGTTTTTTGCCACCATTGGCTTGAGCGCGGACTTTGCCAGCCTGAAGAAAGGCGGGCGGGTAGTGGGGATTTTCCTGCTGGCGGTCACTGGACTCTTGATAGTCCAGAATGCCATGGGCATCGGGCTCGCAACGACGTTGGGGCTCGATCCCTTGATGGGCCTGCTGACAGGCTCGATTACCCTGGCTGGCGGTCACGGTACCGGTGCTGCGTGGGGAGCGACGTTCAGTGAGAAGTACGGTCTGGCGTCAGCCTCTGAGCTTGCGATGGCCTCTGCAACCTTTGGCCTGGTGCTAGGCGGTTTGATTGGTGGTCCTGTGGCTCGCCTGCTCATCAACCGGGTTCAGACACCCGGTATTGAGCAAGAAAAGCCACGGCTACCAAAGGGCTTTGAGCAGCCGAACAAAGAGCGCTCAATTACGCCATTTTCGTTTATCGAGACACTTGCACTGATTTCGGTCAGCTTGCTGGCAGGCTCCCTGCTCAATAGTCTGCTTCACGAAACTGCATTTGAATTGCCGACGTTCGTCTGTGTGTTGTTCGTGGGCGTACTGTTACGCAACGGGCTTTCAGCGCTTGGTTTGTATCAGGTATTTGAGCGTGAAGTCTCGGTGCTGGGGAATGTCAGTTTGTCGCTGTTTCTGGCGATTGCACTGATGTCGCTTAAACTGTGGGATCTGGCTGCGCTGGCTTTGCCGTTCTTCATTATCCTGGCGGCACAAACGTTGGTCATGGCGCTGTTTGCAGTATTCGTGACATTCAGGGTCATGGGCAGCAACTACGATGCGGCAGTATTGGCGGCAGGGCATTGCGGGTTTGGACTGGGTGCAACACCGACTGCAATCGCCAACATGCAGGCGGTGACACAGCGCTACGGGCCGTCCCAGATAGCCTTCCTGGTGGTGCCAATGGTGGGGGCTTTCTTCATCGACATCATTAATGTGATTGTCATCAAGATGTACCTGGCGCTGCCGTTTTTCGCCATCGCCTGAAGTTAAAGCTGCGTACGACCAAAACAAAAAATGCCCGTATCTTGCGATACGGGCATTTTTTTTAACCGGCGAGACCTAGATGGTCAGCGTCCAGTCGTAGTCCACGATCAGCGGCGCGTGTTGCGAGAACCGTGGCTGACGTGGCAGGCGCGCACTGCGTACGAAGCGGCGCAGGCCCGGCGTCAGGATCTGGTAATCGAAACGCCAGCCGAGGTTGAGCATTTCGGCCTGTTCGTTATCCGGCCACCAGCTGTACTGGTCGCCTTCACGGCTGACTTCGCGCAGGGCATCGACATAACCCATGTTGCCGACAATCTCGTCCATCCAGGCGCGTTCAGGCGCAAGGAAGCCCGGTGATTGCTGGCTGTCACGCCAGTTCTTGATGTCCAGTTTCTGTTGCGCCACATACAGCGAGCCACAATAAATGTACTCGCGGCGTTTGCGCCGCTGCTTGTCCAGGTACTTGGCGAAGTCGTCCATGAGCTTGAACTTCTGGTTCAAGTCCTCATCGCCGTTCATCCCCGAAGGAAGCAGCAGGGTTGCAATACTGACTTTGTCGAAATCTGCTTGCAGGTAGCGCCCGTAGCGGTCGGCCGTCTCGAAACCGAGACCGCTGATGACAGCCTTCGGTTGCAACCGCGAGTACAAAGCCACGCCGCCTTGGGCGGGAACTTCGGCGTCGCAGGCATAAAGGAAGTATCCATCCAGTTGGAAGGCTGGATCGTCCAGTTCAAAGGCGGAGGCACGGGTGTCCTGCAGGCAGATGACGTCGGCATTCTGTGCCTGCAGCCAACTGAGCAAACCTCGCTCGACTGCGGCCTGAATACCATTGACGTTCACACTGATGATCCGCATAAATGGCCCCAAAAATCGCGTGCGTGTATGATACACGGCGTCAACCTAATTAGCTAAATCCGTGGTATTTGGGGTTTTTTTCATGCAAGCGTATCAGCGCGATTTCATTCGTTTTGCCATCGATCGCGGCGTTTTGCGCTTCGGTGAGTTCACCCTGAAGTCCGGGCGCACCAGTCCTTACTTCTTCAATGCGGGCCTTTTCAACTCGGGTTCGGCCCTGGCGCAGCTGGGTCGTTTCTACGCCGCAGCCATTGCCGAAAGCGGCATTGCCTTCGATGTCCTGTTCGGCCCGGCCTACAAAGGGATCCCTTTG
The DNA here is from genome assembly GCF_028471945.1 of Pseudomonas sp. WJP1. NCBI lineage: Bacteria > Pseudomonadati > Pseudomonadota > Gammaproteobacteria > Pseudomonadales > Pseudomonadaceae > Pseudomonas > Pseudomonas sp. WJP1. The sequence goes on along the minus strand of NZ_CP110128.1, from coordinate 6,899,909 downwards.
GCGGCGACCACTGCAGTGGCATTGGCCGAGCATCACGGTCGTGACCTGCCATGGTGCTTCAACCGCAAGGAAGCCAAGGCGCACGGTGAAGGCGGCAGCCTGGTCGGCGCTCCGCTGACCGGCGATGTGCTGATTATCGACGACGTGATTACAGCTGGCACCGCGATCCGTGAAGTGATGCAGATCATCGCTTCCCAGGACGGCGCCAAGGCAGCCGGCGTGCTGATCGCCCTGAACCGTCAGGAGCGTGGTAACGGTGAGTTGTCGGCAATCCAGGAAGTGGAGCGTGATTTCGGTATTCCGGTGATCAGCATCGTTTCGCTGAACCAGGTGCTTGAATTCCTCGCCGACGATCCGCAACTCAAGCAGCACCTGCCTGCTGTGGAAGCCTACCGCGCCCAATTCGGCGTGTAATGCCATCCCCCCACAGGGATCGTGGGCAAAAAAAGACCCCGCTCAGCCTGGCTGAGCGGGGTCTTTTGGTTTGCGCTATCGCTTATGGACGCTTGCGATTGCTGATCAGGGTGCCCACACCGGTATCGGTGAAGATTTCCAGCAGAATCGCATTCGGTACCCGGCCATCAATGATCAACGAGCTGCCCACACCGCCCTGGACCGCTTCCAGTGCGCAGCGGATCTTTGGCAGCATGCCGCCATAGATGGTGCCGTCGGCGATCAGGTCGTCGACCTGCTGGGTGGTCAGGCCGGTCAGAACCGTGCCCGACTTGTCCATCAGGCCCGCAATGTTGGTCAGCAACATCAGTTTCTCGGCTTTCAGCGCCTCGGCCACCTTGCCGGCCACCAGGTCGGCGTTGATGTTGTACGACTCGCCATTGGCGCCAACGCCGATTGGCGCGATCACCGGGATGAAATCACCTTTGACCAGCAGGTTCAGCAGATCGGTGTTGATGCCGACGACTTCGCCGACATGGCCGATGTCGATGATTTCCGGGGTGGTCATCTCTGGCGTCTGGCGGGTGACGGTGAGTTTCTTCGCACGAATCAGCTCGGCGTCCTTGCCGGTCAGGCCGATGGCGCTGCCGCCGTGACGGTTGATCAGGTTGACGATGTCCTTGTTGACCTGGCCACCGAGGACCATCTCGACCACGTCCATGGTCGCGGCATCGGTAACGCGCATGCCGTCGACGAAGTGGCTCTCGATCGACAGGCGCTTGAGCAGATCACCGATTTGCGGGCCGCCGCCGTGAACCACGACCGGGTTGATACCTACGGCCTTCATCAGCACGATGTCGCGGGCGAAGCCGGTTTTCAGCTCCTCGCTTTCCATCGCGTTGCCGCCGTATTTGATCACCAGTGTCTTGCCGACATAGCGGCGAATGTAAGGCAGCGCTTCGGACAGGACCTTGGCGGTGTTGGCGGCGGCTTCGCGTTCGAGGGTCATTCAGGGCTCCGGGTGAATCAGAACGGTAGTTGGAGATCAGGTGCAACACGCTTCAACTGGACGTGGAAAACGTCCTTGATGCGTTGCAATTCAGCCTCGTCATCGGCCTCGAAACGCAGCACCAGCACCGGAGTGGTGTTGGAGGCGCGTACCAGGCCCCAGCCTTTGGCATAGTCGACTCGCACGCCGTCAATAGTGGTCAGGTCGGCGCCTTCACCCCACTTCGCGTCGTGCAATGCATCAATGATGCTGAATTTGCTCTCTTCGGTCACATGGATATTGATTTCCGGCGTAGAAATATCGTTCGGGAAGGTCGCGAACAACTCTTCGGCGGTGGATTTTTCCTTGCTGAGGATCTCCAGCAACCGCGCGGCGCTGTAAATGCCGTCGTCGAAACCGAACCAGCGCTCCTTGAAGAAGATGTGCCCGCTCATTTCGCCGGCCAACAGGGCGCCGGATTGTTTCATTTTCTTCTTGATCAAAGAATGACCGGTTTTCCACATGAGCGGACGACCGCCGTATTGCTTGATCAGCGGAATCAGGCGTCGGGTGCATTTGACGTCGAAGATGATTTCCGCGTCGGGGTTGCGTGCTACCACATCTTTGGCGAACAGCATCAGCAGGCGGTCCGGGAACACGACGCTGCCGGTGTTGGTGACCACGCCCACGCGATCGCCGTCGCCGTCGAAGGCCAGGCCCAGGTCAGCCTTCGTTTCCTTGACCTTGGCGATCAGGTCTTGCAGGTTTTCCAGCTTGCCCGGATCCGGGTGGTGGTTGGGGAAATTGCCGTCTACATCGCAGAACAACGGGATGACTTCGCAATTCAGGGCTTCGATCAGTTGCGGGGCGATCACACCGGCCGCGCCGTTGCCGCAATCGACCACGACTTTCAGGCGGCGGGCCAGCTTGATGTCCTGGACGATTTCAGTGTTGTAGCGGTCGAGGATCTCGACCCGGGTGATGCTGCCCTTGCCGCTGCTCAGGTTGTTGCTCTTGAGGCGGTCGTGCAGGGCCTGGATCTGTTCGTTGGCCAGGGTGTCGCCGGCAATGACGATCTTGAAACCGTTGTAGTTCGACGGGTTGTGGCTGCCGGTGAGCATCACGCCGGATTTGCCGGCCAGTACGTTGGCGGCGTAGTACAGCGCTGGCGTTGGCACCAGGCCGACATCGCTGACGTGGCAGCCGCTGTCGGCCAGGCCTTGGATCAGCTGTTCAACCAGCTCCGGGCCGGACAGGCGACCGTCACGGCCAACGGACACATTGGGTTCATCCTGGGCCAGACTCTGGGCACCGATGGCGCGACCGAGCCAGTAAGCCGTTTCGGCGTTGAGAAATTCCGGGACGGTGCCGCGTATGTCATAGGCGCGGAAAATACTGTCGGGGAACTTGGGGGCAACGCGTACTGGGGTGCTCATCTGGGGAAATGCTCCATATTGAAAGTGGCTGGACCTGCCTGCGAATGACTCGCCGGCAGGTTCAAACTGAAAGGTATGACGGCGTTTTTCGCGCAGAGTTCGTGCTGCGAAAAGGCCATGCCAGCGACGCGAGCGGTGTTTTGCTCGCTCAATCCCTTGATTTCAGGCGCATAGAGAGCGGATTAGTGACTGCCGGAATGACCGAAACCGCCGGTACCGCGCTGGGTCTCGACGAACTCCTCAACCATTTCGAAGTGCGCCTGCACCACGGGCACCAGCACCAGTTGCGCCAGGCGCTCGCCGACGGCCATGGTGAAGTCGGTCTGGCCACGGTTCCAGCAAGAGACCATCAGCGGTCCCTGGTAGTCGGAGTCAATCAGCCCGACCAGGTTGCCCAGCACGATGCCGTGTTTATGGCCCAGGCCGGAGCGCGGCAGGATCAGCGCTGCGAGGTTCGGGTCGCCGATGTAGATCGACAGGCCAGTGGGGATCAGTACCGTTTCACCCGGCTTGATCACGATGTCGTGTTCCAGCATGGCGCGCAGGTCGAGGCCGGCGGAGCCTGGCGTGGCGTACTGCGGCAGCGGGAATTCGGTACCGATGCGGGGGTCGAGGATCTTGGCTTGCAAAGCGTGCATGTAAATTAAACCTGGTTCAGACGTTCGGCGATAAAAGTGATCAGCTGTCGAGCAATCTTGCTCTTGCTGGTCTGGGCGAAGAGTGTGGCGTGAAGTTCACGGTCGATCACGCTGCAGGCGTTTTCTTCGCTGTTGAAGCCAATGCTCGGGTTGGCGACGTCGTTGGCGACGATCAAATCGAGGTTCTTGTCTTTCAGCTTGCGGGCAGCGTAGTCGAGCAGGTGTTCGGTTTCGGCGGCGAAACCGACACTGAATGGACGGTCGGGGCGTGTGGCGATGCTGGCCAGGATGTCCGGGTTGCGCACCATTTGTAGCAACAAGCCGTCGCCGTTCGTAGGATCTTTCTTGAGTTTCTGTGGTGCGACGACTTCCGGGCGGTAATCCGCGACCGCTGCCGAGGCGATGAACAGGTCGCAAGGAATCGCGGCTTCGCACGCGGCGAGCATGTCGCGGGCGCTGACGACGTCAATGCGCGTAACGCGGTCCGGGGTCGGCAGATGCACAGGGCCCGTGATCAGGGTTACGCGGGCGCCGGCTTCAACCGCCGCTTCGGCCAGGGCAAAGCCCATTTTTCCCGAGCTGTGGTTGGTGATGTAGCGCACCGGGTCGATGTTTTCCTGGGTCGGGCCGGCGGTGATCAGCACGTGCTTGCCCGTCAGTGCCTGGCGCTGGAAGCAATCTGCCGCACATTGAGCCAGCTCCGTGGCTTCGAGCATACGCCCCAGGCCGACGTCGCCGCAGGCCTGGCTGCCCGAGGCCGGACCGAAGGCCTTGAAGCTGCGGCTTTCGAGGGTTTGCAGGTTGGCCTGGGTGGCCGGGTCGCGCCACATGGCCTGGTTCATCGCCGGAGCGACGGCAACCACTGCGTCGGTGGCCAGCACCAATGTGGTCAGCAGGTCATCGGCAATGCCCTGTGCCAGGCGCGCGATCAAATCTGCGGTGGCAGGTGCGATCAGCACCAGATCGGCCCATTTGGCCAGTTCGATGTGGCCCATCGCCGCTTCGGCCGCCGGGTCCAGCAGGTCCAGGTGGACCGGATGCCCGGACAGGGCCTGCATGGTCAGCGGGGTTATGAACTCGGCGCCGCCACGGGTCATGACCACGCGCACTTCGGCGCCCTGATCGATCAGGCGGCGAACCAGGTCGGCGCTCTTGTAGGCAGCAATACCGCCGCCCACGCCCAGAACAATGCGTTTCCGATACAGCCGCTGCATAGGCCTGCCTTTCATTTTCGTTGATGACTGCGTTGCGATACCCCCTCCCCAGGAGTGAAATCGCCCGCAAAAAAGATGGGCTACGATATCACAGCGACCGCTACGGAACAGCGGCGCCCACAGACAGGGAGGTGCTATGAGTATTCGCGATTGGCCGGCGTCGGAACGGCCGCGAGAGAGGTTGCTTGAACAGGGCTCGGGAAGTCTTTCGGACGCCGAGTTGCTGGCGATATTTTTACGCACCGGCGTGGTGGGTAAAAGTGCCGTAGATCTGGCGCGACACCTGTTGAATCAGTTTGGCAGCCTGCGTTTACTACTGGAGGCCGACCAGGAAGCGTTCAGCAGGCAATTGGGGCTCGGGCCAGCGAAATTCGCGCAGTTGCAGGCTGCTCAAGAAATGAGCAGGCGCCATTTGGCCGAGCGTGCGCGCGAAAAGTCGGCACTGGAAAATCCGCAGGCGGTGCGTGAATACCTCAAATCGATGCTGCGACATGAGCCCCACGAGGTGTTTGGCTGCCTGTTTCTCGACTCCAGGCATCAGGTGTTGACTTTTGAGGTGCTGTTTCGCGGCTCGATCGACAACACCAGCGTTCATCCGCGGCAAGTGGTCAAGCGTGCACTGGCTCACAATGCGGCGGCACTGATCCTCTGCCACAACCATCCGTCGGGCAACACTGACCCCAGCCAGGCCGACCGGCTGCTGACCAAGCGCCTGCAAAAGGCGCTGGACCTGATCGATGTGCGGGTGCTTGACCATTTCATCATTGGCGATGGCAACCCGCTGTCGATGGCGGAGTATGGGTGGATGTGAACCCCTGTAGGAGCGAGCTTGCTCGCGAAGGCGTCGTGTCAGTCAACGTATTCAGTGACTGAATGGACGCCTTCGCGAGCAAGCCCGCTCCCACAGGTTTTGTGTTGAGACGGACTATTTGATGTTGACCTTCGAATAATCCTGCCGCCCGAACGGGCTGACCGAGTAACCCTCGACATCCTTGTTGGTCAGGGCGAAGGCGGTTGGGTGCGCCAGGGGCAGCCACAATGCCTGTTGCTGGATCTGCGTCTGGGCCTGTTCGTAGAGTTTGCTGCGCACACCTTGCTCGCCGGTGGTCTTGCCGGCGCTGATCAACTTGTCCAGGTCCTGGTTGCAATAGCGGGCAAAGTTGGTGCCGGACTTGACCGCCGCGCAGGAAAACTGTGGCGTGAGGAAGTTGTCGGGGTCGCCGTTGTCACCGGCCCAACCCATGAACAGCAGGTCGTGTTCACCAGCCTTGGCGCGACGGATCAACTCGCCCCATTCGATCACGCGGATTTCGGCTTGAATGCCGATTTCCGCCAGATCGGACTGGAGCAGTTGGGCGCCGAGACTCGGGTTGGGGTTCAGCAGGCTGCCGGAAGGGCGGGTCCAGATCGTGGTCTGGAAGCCATCCTTGAGGCCGGCTTTAGCCATCAACGCCTTGGCCTTCTCGATGTCGTGCGGGTAACCCGGCAACGTTTTCGCATAGCTCCAGGTGTTGGGCGGGTAGGGGCCGTTGGCGGCTTCGGCGGTGTCTTCGAACACGGCCTTGACGTAGTTGGCCTTGTCGAAGGCGAGGTTGATCGCCTGGCGCACTTCAGGCTTGTCCAGCGGGGGGTGCTGGCTGTTGATGGCAACGAAGGCGGTCATGAAGGCGTCAGTCTTTTCGACCTTCAGCGTCGGCTCTTTCAGTGCGGCCTGGACATCCAGAGGCTTGGGCGACAGGGCGATCTGGCATTCATTGCGGCGCAACTTCTGCAAGCGCACGTTGGCGTCAGGGGTGATGGCAAAAATCAGCGGGTCAACCGAAGGCTTGCCGCCGAAGTACTCGGCATTGGCTTTGTAACGAACGGTGGCGTCCTTCTGGAATCGCGTGAAAACGAACGGGCCAGTGCCGATTGGTTGGTTGTTGAGCTTCTCCGGCGTGCCGGCTTTCATCAGTTTGTCGGCGTACTCGGCCGAGTAGATCGAGGCGAAACCCATGCTCAGGGTGGCGAGAAAGGTCGAGTCCGGGTGGTCAAGGGTAAAACGTATGGTCAGCGGGTCCAGTGCGTCGATCTTCTTGATCAGTGCGGGCAATTGCATCGACTGGGCGTGGGGAAAACCGCTCTGGGCGACCTTGTGCCAAGGGTTGGCCGGGTCGAGCATGCGGTCGAAGCTGAACTTCACGTCCTCGGCAGTCAGTTCGCGCGTTGGGCTGAAGTAGTCGGTGCGATGAAATTTCACCTGCGGGTGCAACTTGAAGACGTAGGTCAGGCCATCCGGTGTGACCTCCCAGCTGTCCGCGAGGCTGGCGACCACTTTGCCGCTGGCCGTGTCGAAGTCCACCAGGCGGTTCATCAGCACGTCGGCCGAGGCGTTGGTGGTGGTCAGCGAGTTGTATTGCACCACGTCGAACCCTTCGGGGCTGGCCTCGGTGCAGACGCTCAGGGCGGCGGCGTAGGCCTGTGGGCCCAGCAGAAGCGGGGCAAGCAACAGCGGTAGGGCAGCGAGGCGCATGGTCGGGTTCCTTTACAGATCGAAGGCCCATCTGCAAGTGCAGTCTGGAAAAGGCTTACCCTAGTGGGCTGGATTGTAAATGACTATCCCCTTTTTCATTTTCAGGGGACTATAGCCGATCGATTCTGGTGAGTGCTGGTTGGAAAAACGCTGGATTGGCCTGTCGGGAAGATTCTCTGCGACGAGCGGTCGCAATCGACGATAGCCTTGATCCAAGGCGCTTGGCGCCTGAAAAATGGGGTTTTTATCAATTCAACGCACACCGAATGTTGTTGCTCTCCAGTCTTTCTGGTATAAAGCAGCGCTCTTTTCTAGGGGCCCGGTTCCTTCACTGTAGGTGTAGCCGGTAAGACCTCTAAAGAATCGCGGCGCCTGGCGCCACAATGACTAGAGATTAAGCGGCCAACCCATGCCGGGTTGGGCATGTGGTTTTAGAGGGCTGAGGCATGTCTAGAGTATGTCAAGTTACCGGTAAGGGTCCGGTAACCGGGAATAACATTTCCCACGCAAACAACAAAACCCGTCGTCGTTTCCTGCCGAACCTGCAGCATCACCGCTTCTGGGTTGAAGAAGAGAAACGTTTCGTGCGTCTGCGCGTATCTGCCAAAGGCATGCGTATCATCGACAAGCGTGGCATCACTGTCGTGCTGGCCGAAATCCGCGCCGCTGGCAAGATCTAAGGGAGCTAATCATGCGTGAATTGATTCGTTTGATTTCGAGCGCCGGTACTGGTCACTTCTACACTACCGACAAGAACAAGCGTACTACCCCGGACAAAATCGAGATCAAGAAATTTGATCCGGTTGTTCGCAAGCACGTGATCTACAAGGAAGGCAAAATCAAGTAATTGATTTTTCCCGACTTACGAAAAAGGCCCGTATCGCGAGATACGGGCCTTTTTTGTTGCCTGGCAAAAAATCAGGCCTTCTGTTCAAACGCCACATAGATCTTGCGGCAAGGTTCCAGCACTTCCCAGGTACCCCGGAACCCGGCCGGGATCACGAAGCGATCGCCCGCGCGCACGGTTTTGCTGTTGCCGTCGTTGTCACGCAGCACAGAAACACCCTGCACGATTTCGCAGTATTCATGCTCGGTGAAATTCACCAGCCACTGGCCGACGGCACCTTCCCACACGCCGGCATTCAACTGGCCGCAAGGACTGTTGTAGTGGTTGTACACTGCTTGCTCGGGATCGCCCTTGAGGACTTTCGCCGGGTCTGGGCGATAGCGCTCGACAGCAGTGGTGGCCTGGCTGAAGTCGACGATGTTCTGGATGCTCATTGTTGTATTCCCCCGTGATTGCGACGCGAGTGGTTGAAAGAACCAAAGTCTATGTTTATTAAAATGAACATCGCAAGGCCGTTTGCCGGCCTTATGTCAAATATATTGAAACTTCACCTGCCGCTGGTTTAGGGTGGTGGTTGCCTTCGGCCGTAAGCAGGCCGACGGGGCAGAATTCCTGACAGCGCCCGCGAAGAACGCGGGTGTCGTATTCAACAAGAGGAGGACACTCGCATGACCACCCTGACTCGTGCCGACTGGGAACAACGCGCTCGCGATCTGAAGATCGAAGGCCGCGCCTACATCAATGGTGAATACACCGATGCCGTCTCCTCCGAGACCTTCGAGTGCATCAGCCCGGTCGATGGCCGCCTGCTGGGCAAGATTGCCAGCTGTGACGCCGCCGATGCCCAGCGCGCTGTTGAAAACGCCCGCACCACCTTCAATTCCGGTGTCTGGTCGCGCCTGGCGCCGACCAAGCGCAAAGCCACCATGATTCGTTTCGCCGGCCTGCTGAAACAGCACGCCGAAGAGCTGGCCCTGCTTGAAACCCTGGACATGGGCAAGCCGATCAGCGACTCCCTGTACATCGACGTTCCCGGCGCGGCGCAAGCCCTGAGCTGGAGCGGCGAAGCCATCGACAAGATCTACGACGAAGTGGCGGCTACCCCGCACGATCAGCTGGGCCTGGTCACTCGCGAGCCTGTCGGCGTTGTCGGCGCCATCGTGCCGTGGAACTTCCCGTTGATGATGGCCTGCTGGAAACTCGGCCCGGCGCTGTCCACCGGTAACTCGGTAATCCTCAAGCCGTCGGAAAAATCCCCGCTGACTGCCATCCGCATCGCCGCCCTGGCGGTTGAAGCCGGCATTCCGAAAGGCGTGCTCAACGTGCTGCCGGGTTACGGTCACACCGTCGGCAAGGCCCTGGCCCTGCACAACGATGTCGACACCCTGGTGTTCACCGGTTCGACCAAGATCGCCAAGCAACTGCTGATCTACTCCGGCGAGTCGAACATGAAGCGCGTCTGGCTCGAAGCCGGTGGCAAGAGCCCGAACATCGTGTTCGCCGATGCGCCGAACCTGCAAGAGGCTGCCGAAGCCGCTGCCGGCGCCATCGCCTTCAACCAGGGCGAAGTCTGCACCGCCGGTTCGCGCCTGCTGGTGGAGCGCTCCATCAAGGATAAATTCCTGCCGCTGGTGATCGAGGCCCTGAAAGGCTGGAAGCCGGGCAATCCGCTGGATCCGGCGACCAACGTCGGTGCACTGGTCGATACCCAGCAGATGAACACTGTGCTGTCGTACATCGAATCTGGCCATGCCGACGGCGCCAAACTGGTGGCCGGTGGCAAGCGTACGCTTCAGGAGTCGGGCGGCACCTACGTTGAGCCGACCATTTTCGATGGCGTGAGCAACGCGATGAAAATCGCCCAGGAAGAAATCTTCGGGCCAGTGTTGTCGGTCATCACCTTCGACAACGCCGAAGAAGCCGTCGCCATCGCCAACGACACGCCTTACGGCCTGGCCGCAGCGGTGTGGACTGCCGACATTTCCAAGGCTCACCTGACCGCCCGCGCACTGCGCGCCGGTAGCGTCTGGGTCAACCAGTACGATGGTGGCGACATGACCGCGCCGTTCGGTGGCTTCAAGCAGTCCGGCAACGGTCGCGACAAGTCGCTGCACGCGTTCGACAAGTACACCGAGCTGAAGGCGACCTGGATCAAGTTGTAATGTGACGCGAGCCCTGGCTATGCCGGGGCTCAACGCAGATCTCCTGTGGGAGCGAGCCTGCTCGCGATAGCGGTATGACAGTCGACGTCAATGTTGAATGTTGCTCCGTCATCGCGAGCAGGCTCGCTCCCACAGTGTTTTGTGCTGTACAAAAATTATCCACAGGAGCGTGGAACATGCGTTGGGCGACGTATTTCGCCGTGTTGGCGTCTGTCTTGAGTGTCGGCCTGGCCCTGGGTGTCAGCATGCCGCTGGTGTCGTTTCGCCTGGAAAGCTGGGGCTACGGCTCGTTTGCCATCGGCGTAATGGCGGCGATGCCGGCCATTGGTGTGTTGTTGGGTGCGAAGATTTCCAGTCATTTGGCGGCGCGTCTCGGCACGGCCAATCTGATGCGCCTGTGTTTGTGGGGCGGAGCTGTGTCCATCGGTCTGCTGGCGTTGTTGCCCAGCTACCCGATCTGGCTGGTGCTGCGCTTGATGATCGGTGTGGTTCTTACCCTGGTGTTCATCCTGGGTGAGAGCTGGATCAACCAACTGGTGGTCGAAGAGTGGCGCGGGCGGCTGGTGGCGCTCTACGGCAGTAGTTATGCGTTGAGCCAGTTGGCCGGCCCGATATTGCTGGGCGTGCTGGGCACCGAGCACGATTATGGTTTCTGGGTCGGCGTCGGATTGCTGGTGGCGGCGCCGTTGCTGTTGTTGGGCCGCAGTGGCGCGCCCAGTAGCGAGGCCTGCAGCGTGACGTTCGGCGATTTGCTGACCTTCTGCCGCGGTTTGCCGGCGATTGCCTGGGCGGTGTCGCTGTTCGCGGCGTTCGAAGCCATGATCCTGACGTTGCTGCCGGTGTATTGCCTACGGCAGGGCTTCACCACGGAAATCGCCCTGGCGATGGTCAGCACCGTGGTGGTGGGGGATGCTTTGCTGCAATTGCCAATCGGCGCGTTGGCGGATCGGATGTCGCGCCGCGCACTGTTCACCTGGTGCGCAGTGGTTCTGCTGGTGTCGAGTCTGGCGATCCCGTTGCTGATCGACACGTTGCTGATCTGGCCGCTGTGGGTGCTGTTCGGCGCCAGCGCTGGCGGGCTGTTTACCTTGTCGTTGATCCTGATTGGCGAGCGTTATCGCGACGATGCGCTGGTTCGGGCCAATGCCCACATCGCACAGCTGTGGGGGATCGGTTGTCTGCTCGGGCCGTTGATCGCCGGTGCTGGCAGCCAGTGGATCAGCGGGCATGCGTTGCCATTGCTGATGGCGGCGGGAGCGCTGGGCCTGGTGATTCTGCTGTCGCGCCAAGGGGCATTTGGTACGGTGGTCGAGCCGGCCTAGAGCATGCGCTCCAACCCGACCGTGTTGCTGAGCCAGGCATTGAAGCGTCGCCACCAACTGGCCGGTTCCTCGGTCAGGGTGTGCATTTTGCCGTCATCTTCGGTCACCCATACCACTTGGCCATTCTCCAGCCGCGCCTGATAACTCAGGGCCGGCGCCATGCCTTCCAATGCCAGTTCGCGCACCCGGGCTGCGAGTTCCGGGCTGTCCACCAGCACGCCGACCTCGGTGTTCCACAGCACCGAGCGCGGATCGAAGTTGAAGGAGCCAATGAAGGATTTCTGCTGGTCGAAGATGATCGCCTTGCTGTGCAGGCTGGAATCCGACTCGCCATAGGATCTGCGGGAAAACAGGCGAGGCCCGCTGCCGCTTTCATCGCCGGGCTGGCGGCGCAGCTCGAAGAGTTGCACGCCATGCTCCAGCAGCGCTTTGCGATACGGGGCGTAGCCGCCATGCACCGCCGGCACGTCCGTGGCCTCCAATGAATTGGTCAGCAACCTCACCGACACGCCGGCATCGGCGCGGCCGGTCAGATACACCAGGCCTGGCTGGCCGGGCACGAAGTAGGCCGAAATCATCACCAGTTCTTTACTGACGCCATTGAGCTCGGGCGCCAATTGGGTGGTCAGCAGCAGCTGCGGGTCTGGCTCGCCGTCCGCCAGCACCTTGCTCGGTGCGTCCCACAACGCCTGGTTCCAGGCCCAGATCAGCTCCTTGCGCCAGGTATCCAGGCGCGGGTCAGTGGCAAACTTCATCAACTGTTGAAAGAGCGCATGGTTCTGTTTGCGTGATTCTTCCAGGGATTCTTCCAGCCGGGTCCGGGTGTTTTTCAGATCCTGTGCGGTCGGTTTGCTCGACAGGAACTGTTCGACCGGTTTGCTCAGGGCGCTGTTCCAGTACTGGTCGAAACTGTGGCCCAGCTGCTCGGCGACGGGGCCGACACCGAGTATGTCGATATCGGTGAAATTCAGGTTCGGCTCGGCATCGAAATACTCGTCCCCCAGATTGCGCCCGCCAACGATGGCCATGCTGTTATCGGCCAGCCACAACTTGTTGTGCATGCGCCGGTGTTGCTGCGACAGATTGAACAGGCGGCCCATGGTGCGTGTGACGCCGGTGCTGCGCCCCAGATGCAAGGGGTTGAACACACGAATCTGAATCTGTGGATGCGCCGCCAGGGTGGCGATGGTGACGTCCTGGCCGTCGCTGGTGGTGTCGTCGAGGAGAATGCGTACACGTACGCCGCGGTCAGCAGCCTTGAGCATTTCTTTCACCAGCATTCGCGTGCTGACGCCGTCATGCACGATGTAGTACTGCAAATCGAGGCTGCCCTGGGCGTTGCGGATCAGTTCAGCGCGGGCGGTGAAGGCTTCGGTGCTGTCCGATAACAGGCGAAAGCCGGACTTGCCTTCATGGGGTGCCGCCTGGGCCTGGACCGAACGACCGAATGCCGACGCGCTTGCCGGCAGCGCCTGGCTCGGTTCGCGCTGCACGTCGAAGCTGGCGCAGCCGCCAAGGAACGAAGCAAGTAACACCAGAACAAGCAGGGGCTGTCTGACTCTCACGTGGGACCGTTCCGATTGGCGGCAGATGTTGGCATATGGACGCTGGTCTGCGCAGAAAGGTCAGTCGATCAGCCCATCGGTCTCCGCCAATAACTTGATGGCGGCGGCCCCGACCTTGCGCACGGCTTCTTCAATCTGTGCCGTTGGTTTGGCAGCGTAGTTCATGCGCAGGCAATTGCGATATTTGCCCGAGGCGGAAAAGATGCTGCCGACGGCAATCTGTACGCCCTGATCGTGCAAGGCGCGATTGAGTTTCAGGGTGTCGAAGCCTTCCGGCAGTTCGACCCACAGCATGAAGCTGCCTTGCGGGCGGCTGGCACGGGTGCCTGCGGGGAAGTACCGCGTCACCCAATCGATCATCGCGTCGCGATTGCGCTGGTATTGGGTGCGCATCCGCCGCAAATGCGGTTCGAAATGACCGGCCTTGAGAAACTCGGCGATGGCAATCTGCGGTTGCGGCGCGGTCGAGCCGGTGCTGATGTACTTCATGTGCAGCACGCGCTCCAGATAGCGTCCCGGGGCGACCCAACCGATGCGCAGGCCGGGCGCGAGGGTCTTGGAAAATGAACTGCAGAGCAGGACGCGACCGTCTTCGTCGAAGGATTTGATGGTGCGAGGGCGCGGATAGCTGTAGGCCAGCTCGCCATACACATCGTCTTCGATGATTGCCACGTCAAAGCGCTGCGCAAGTGTCAACAGCGAGCGTTTGCGCGACTCCGGCATGATATAGCCCAGCGGGTTGTTGCAGTTGGGGGTCAACTGTATGGCCTTGATCGGCCACTGTTCCAGTGCCAGTTCCAATGCATCCAGGCTGATCCCGGTGAGCGGGTCTGTGGGTATTTCCAGGGCTTTCATGCCCAGGCCCTTGAGGGTTTGCATGGCGCCATGAAAGCTTGGCGAATCCACGGCCACGATATCGCCCGGCTCGCAAATGGAGCGAATGCTGGTGGACAGCGCTTCGTGGCAGCCGGTCGTTACCACCAGGTCGCCAGGGCCCAGTTGGCAGCCGGAATCGAGCATCAACCGGGCGATCTGTTCGCGCAGTTCGAGATTGCCGTGGATGTTGTCGTAATACAGGCCAGGCATGTCTTGTCGGCGACTGAGCTGCGCCAGGCCGCGCAGCAGCGGCTTGAGGGTCGGGGTGGTGATGTCGGGCATGCCGCGACCCAGTTGCACGACGTCCTTGCGCGGCACCGCACGAATCAGCTCCAGCACCTGATCCCATTGGGAAATGTCCACCGGTCGCTGTGCCGGCCGGCCCACCGCTGGAAGTTCGGGCAGCTCGCGGCTGGCCGGCACGAAATATCCGGATTTAGGCCTTGGCGTGGCCAGTCCACTGTCTTCAAGCACGCGATAAGCCTGCTGCACCGTGCTCAGGCTGACGCCATGTTCAACGCTCAACGCCCGCACCGATGGCAGTCGGTCACCGGGGCGATAGAAGCCCTGTTCGATTCGCGTGCCGAGCAATTCGGCGAGGTTGACGTAGAGCGTCATGGTGCAGTCTCGTCAAAGGTCATGTGATTGACCAGTACAGATGGGTCCAAAAATCAGGATTCAGTGCGTCTGGCGGCAAATCTGTATGGAGATAATACAGTTTGGTTGAATCTGTAATGCTTTTCACCGTCCACGCATCATGAAAGCTCTGGCTACCCAAGTAAACAGGAGCAATCAAAATGAACGGCTTGAGCGATGTGCGGCTGACGTTACACAGTCAGGAGCTGACGGCAGGGCAAGATCACGGTGCGCGCGAGGCGGACATGCGCAATGCGCCGTCCAGCTTGAATCGCTGGAATCGGTTCTGGTGTCGTCGGCACACGCGCAAGGCATTGCTGGAGCTGACACCCGCCCAGCTCAAGGATATCGGGCTGACGCGTGAGCAGGCGCGGGAGGAGGGGTTGAAGCCTTTCTGGCGGATCTGATTTTTGCGGTGCTCTTTCGATTCGCGAGCAAGCCCGCTCCCACATTTTGATCGTAGTCGAACACAATACCCGTGTTCACTGGAGATCCAATGTGGGAGCGGGCTTGCTCCGGGCGGCGTTCCGACGAAAGCGTCGGTACAGGCACCGAAAACCTTTCAGACCAACTCTTTGAGCCGATGCCACAACATCCCCAACGCCAACAACGGCGAGCGCAAATGCTTGCCGCCGGGGAAGGTGATGTGCGGTACCTGGGCGAACAGATCGAAGCCACCACTGTGCTGCCCGCTGATGGCCTCGGCCAGCAACTTGCCCGCCAGGTGCGTGGCGTTCACGCCATGACCCGAATAGGCCTGGGCGTAATACACGTTCGGCTGGTCCTTGAGCCGCCCGATCTGCGGCAGACGGTTGGCGCCGATGCCGATCATCCCGCCCCACTGATAATCGATCCGCACGCTGGCCAATTGCGGGAAGACGTCCAGCATCTTCGGCCGCATATAGGCGGCGATGTCTTTCGGGTCTCGCCCCGAGTAATGGCAGGCGCCGCCGAACAGCAGGCGGTGATCCGCCGAGAGTCGGTAGTAGTCCAGTGCCACCCGCTGATCGCAGACCGCCATGTTTTGCGGCAGGAGTGCGTGGGCCAATTCTTCGCTCAAGGGTTCGGTGGCGATGATATAGCTGCCGGCGGGCAGCACCTTGCCGCTGAGTTCGGGGTTGAGTTCATTGAGGTAGGCGTTGCAGCCCAGTACCAGCGTTTTTGCCCGTACCGAGCCTTGGGCCGTATGTACCTTGACCTCGGGACCGTAATCAATGCGCATCACGGCCGACTGTTCGAACAGCTTCACGCCCAATTGCTGCGCGGCGGCGGCTTCGCCCAGCGCCAGGTTCAGCGGGTGCAGATGCCCGGAGCCCATGTCGATCAAGCCACCGACGTAGCGGTCGGAGCCGACCACGGTGTGCATTTCATGGGGTTGCAGCAGACGGGTTTCGTAGCGGTAGCCGAGGCTGCGCAATTCTTCGGCGTCTTCGGCGAAACCTTCGAGATCGCGGGGCTTGTTGGCAAGGTCGCAGTAGCCCCAGGTCAGGTCGCAGGGGATCTGGAAACGCTCGACCCGCTGTCGAACGATTTCCACCGCTTCCAGGCCCATGAGCTTCATCTGGCGTACACCGTCGGTGCCGATCACGTTGGCAAACTGATCCAGGCC
Organism: Pseudomonas sp. WJP1; assembly: GCF_028471945.1. Classification (NCBI taxonomy): domain Bacteria; kingdom Pseudomonadati; phylum Pseudomonadota; class Gammaproteobacteria; order Pseudomonadales; family Pseudomonadaceae; genus Pseudomonas; species Pseudomonas sp. WJP1. The sequence continues at coordinate 6,883,711 of NZ_CP110128.1, read as the reverse complement.
ATGGCCAACCCCTCGAATCAACTGCCCGCCATTACGGCCGCTGGCGCCCCAGCCGATTTTATGGGCTTCAAGCAGCACCACGCTCAGGCCGCGTTCCGCCAGTTCCAGCGCTGTGTTCAACCCGGAGAATCCGCCGCCGACCACGCAAACGTCAGCCACTAGTTCGCCGGTCAGCCGCGGATAGTCGGGCTGAGGCAGGCTGCTGGCGGCGTAATAGGAGGCGGTGTGCCGGTGATTCGGGGCAGGCTGCTGGGCACGGCCATTCATGTGCGTGATCCTGATTGGTGCATCTGGAAAATTTGACGGAGCATAAGCCGGACCTCGAAGGCGGGCAACATTGGTCGGCCGGTGCTGTCTGGATCGGAGCTTTTACGTCAGAATCCACTTCTGTTTCGAGATCGGTAGTGGTTTGCATGAGCTGCAACAGTCAGAAAATTCGCACGTTGCGCCAGCAGATTCCCTCGTTCGAGTGCGTCCCCGGCTGCCACGACTGCTGCGGCCCGGTAACGACCTCGCCGGAGGAAATGTCCCGCCTGCCACGCAAGAGCCGCGCCGAGCAGGATGCGGCGATGGATGAACTCAATTGCGTCCATCTGGGGCCGAACGGCTGCACGGTGTATGACGAGCGGCCGCTGATCTGTCGGTTGTTTGGCACCACCAAGACCTTGCCGTGCCCCAATGGGCGCGGGCCGGTGGAGTTGATTCATCCGAGTGTCGAGAAGCAGGTCTTTGAGTACATGGCTTCGAATCGGCAGGTGCTTGTTTAAAAGAGCCTCAATCCGGAATCGGCAGGCTCAAGCTCTCCTTCACCTCTTCCATCACGATATAGCTCTTGGATTCGCGCACATGCGGCAGCTTGAGCAGGATGTCGCCCAGCAGTTTGCGGTACGAAGCCATCTCGGAAATCCGCGCCTTTACCAGGTAGTCGAAATCTCCTGACACCAAGTGGCACTCCAGGACGTGGGGCAGCTTCAGCACCGCGCGTCGGAACTCTTCGAAGGTATCGCCGGACTTGTAATCGAGGCTGATCTCGACGAACACCAGGAGACTGCCCTTGAGGTGCTGCGGATTGAGCCGGGCGTTGTAGCCCATGATGATCCCTTCGCGCTCCAGGCGCCGCACTCGCTCGGTACAGGGCGTGGTCGAGAGCCCGACCTTTTCCCCAAGCTCGGTAAAGGATATGCGCCCGTCCGCTTGCAGGATCCGCAGGATGTTGCGGTCGATCTTGTCCAGCTCACGTTTGGTCTGAGTGTTGGTACGCATAGGGGATGCGCCTCCGTGAAAAGGGTTTTTGCCGAGAATTGTCGCCAAATATAGGCGCTTATATAGTGAAAAGCACTGGCAAATCTTTTTTACACTGCGCACATCCGAAGCTTTGAACAACAAACGTCAGCGGCTAGCCGCGATGAGGGAAATGAAAATGCGCGTTATGGTCTTGGGTAGCGGCGTCATCGGTACCACCAGTGCTTATTATCTGGCGCGTGCCGGGTTTGAAGTGGTGGTGGTGGACCGGCAGCCGGCTGCTGCCATGGAGACCAGTTTCGCCAACGCCGGGCAGGTTTCGCCGGGCTATGCCTCGCCGTGGGCCGCGCCGGGTGTGCCGCTCAAGGCCATCAAATGGCTGCTGCAGCGCCATGCGCCCCTGGCGATCAAGGCCACTGCCGACATCGATCAGTACCTGTGGATGGCACAGATGCTGCGCAACTGCACCGCTGGCCGTTACGCGGTGAACAAGGAGCGCATGGTTCGCCTGTCCGAGTACAGCCGTGACTGCCTCGACGAATTGCGCGCCGAAACCGGTATCACCTACGAAGGCCGCAGCCTTGGTACCACGCAACTGTTCCGCACCCAGGCCCAGCTTGATGGCGCCGCGAAAGACATCGCCGTGCTGAAAGAGTCCGGCGTGCCGTTCGAGCTGCTCGACCGCGAAGGCATCGCTCGCGTTGAACCGGCACTGGCCAGCGTCACCAACATCCTCGCCGGCGCCCTGCGCCTGCCGAACGACCAGACTGGCGACTGCCAGATGTTCACCACCAAGCTTGCGGAAATGGCCACTAACCTCGGTGTGCAATTCCGTTTCGGCCAGGACATCCAAAGCCTCGACTTCGCCGGTGATCGCATCAACGGCGTGTGGATCGACGGCAAGCTGGAAACCGCTGACCGCTACGTGCTGGCCCTCGGCAGCTACTCGCCGCAACTGCTCAAGCCACTGGGCATCAAGGCGCCGGTGTATCCGCTCAAGGGTTACTCCCTGACCGTGCCGATCACCAACCCGGCGATGGCCCCGACTTCGACCATTCTCGACGAGACCTACAAGGTCGCGATCACCCGTTTCGACAACCGCATCCGCGTTGGCGGCATGGCGGAGATTGCCGGTTTTGACCTGTCGCTGAACCCGCGTCGGCGCGAAACCCTGGAGATGATCGTCAACGACCTTTATCCTCAGGGCGGCAATCTGGCTGAGGCCAGCTTCTGGACCGGCCTGCGTCCGACCACGCCGGACGGTACGCCGATTGTCGGTGCTACCCCGTTCAAGAACCTGTTCCTGAACACCGGTCACGGCACCCTCGGCTGGACCATGGCTTGTGGCTCTGGCCGCTTGCTGGCTGACCTGATGGCCAAGAGAAAGCCGCAGATCAGCGCCGAAGGCCTCGATATTTCCCGTTATGGCAACAAAATCCAGGAGCCTGCAAAGCATGTCAGTCCAGCGCCAGCTCACCAATGAGCGCATGAGTCAGATCGTCACCCATAACGGCACGGTTTACCTGGCCGGGCAGGTCGGCGACGACATGAACGCCGGGATTGAACAGCAGACCCGTGAAACCCTCGCCAATATCGAGCGTTTGCTCGATCTGGCCGGCACCGACAAGCATCAATTGCTGTCGGTGACGATTTACCTGAAAGACATCGACGCTCATTTCGAAGGCATGAACGCGGTGTGGGACCAGTGGTTGCCCAAAGGCGTTGCACCGGCCCGTGCCACGGTTGAAGCGAAGTTGTGCGAACCGGAAATCCTGGTGGAGCTGTCGGTTGTAGCCGCTCTGCCATAACTGTCCTGAAGTCAGCACTCAGAAAGATCCCTCTCCCGGTGCTACTGGCGGTTATCGCCGCCCGCAGCGCCGGTTTTTTTAAACGACCGACCAGAAGTCTGCCGCCATGCGTCCTGCCCGTGCCCTGATCGACCTCCAAGCCCTGCGCAACAATTACCGACTCGCCCGTGAAGTCACGGGGGCCCGTGCCCTCGCGGTGATCAAGGCCGATGCCTATGGCCATGGCGCCGTGCGTTGTGCCCAGGCGCTGGAAGCCGAGGCGGACGGGTTTGCCGTGGCCTGCATCGAAGAGGCCTTGGAGTTGCGGGCGGCGGGCATTCGCGCGCCGGTGTTGCTGCTGGAAGGTTTTTTCGAAGCCGATGAGTTGTCGCTGATCGTCGAGCATGATTTCTGGTGCGTGGTGCATTCGCTGTGGCAACTCGAGGCGATCGAGAAAGCCGCATTGAGCAAGCCGATCACGGTCTGGCTCAAGCTCGACTCGGGCATGCACCGGGTTGGTCTGCATCCGAAGGATTATCAGGCGGGCTATCAACGGCTGCTGGCCAGCGGCAAGGTCGCGAAGATCGTGCTGATGAGCCACTTCGCCCGTGCCGACGAATTGAACTGCCAGGCCAGTGCCGAGCAGGTCGCAGTCTTCGAAGAGGCGCGTCAGGGCTTGTCGGCCGAGGTCAGCCTGCGAAACTCCCCTGCGGTGCTCGGTTGGCCACAGATTCCCAGCGACTGGGTGCGTCCGGGCATCATGCTCTACGGCGCCACGCCGTTCGAGGAAGCCAATGCCGTGGCCTCGCGCCTGCAACCGGTGATGACCCTTGAATCGAAGGTGATCAGCGTCCGTGAATTGCCTGCCGGCGAGCCAATCGGCTATGGCGCCAGATTCATTACCCAAAAGCCGATGCGCGTTGGCGTGGTGGCCATGGGTTACGCCGACGGCTATCCGCGGCTGGCGCCGACCGGCACGCCAGTATTGGTCGCTGGGCAACGCAGCCAGTTGATCGGCCGGGTGTCGATGGACATGCTGTGCGTCGATCTGACTGATATTCCACAAGCGGGTCTGGGCTCGACCGTCGAGTTGTGGGGTAAAAACATCCTCGCCAGCGACGTGGCCATTGCCGCCGGCACGATTCCTTACCAGATCTTCTGCAACCTGCGCCGGGTGCCAATGCTCTATTCCGGGAGCGAGGGCTAAACCGCCCGGACCGGAAGTCGCCTCGCCGAACAGGATTCAGGTCAAGGTGTTGTAAATACTGAACGCTGTCGCCATGATAACGCTCAATATTCCAACAACCTGAATCCCTGGAGGCTCCTGCATTGGACGTCGGTGAACGACTGCAATCAATCCGCAAGCTCAAAGGTCTTTCCCAGCGTGAGCTCGCCAAACGCGCGGGCGTCACCAACAGCACGATTTCGATGATCGAGAAGAACAGCGTCAGCCCCTCGATCAGTTCGCTGAGGAAGGTGTTGGGCGGGATTCCCATGTCCATGGTCGAGTTCTTTTCCGAAGAAATCCTCCAGGAAAAACCGACTCAGATCGTCTACAAAGCCAACGAGCTGATCGATATTTCCGATGGTGCAGTGACCATGAAACTGGTCGGCCGGGCCCACCCGAGCCGCGCTATCGCGTTCCTCAATGAAATCTACCCGCCAGGCGCCGACACCGGTGACGAGATGCTCACCCATGAGGGCGAGGAAACCGGCATTTTGGTAGAAGGGCGGCTGGAGCTGGTGGTCGGGCTTGAAACATTTGTGCTCGAAGCCGGCGATAGCTACTACTTTGAAAGTACCAAGCCGCATCGTTTCCGTAATCCGTTCGATGCGCCAGCGCGACTAATCAGCGCAGCAACACCCGCGAACTTTTAAGGAAAGAGGCGCCCTGCCAGCATGGCCGAGGCACCCGAGACGTTTGACCGTTGCGCAACAAGACCCCTTCGACTTTGGGGTTGTTTCAGTGTCGCGGGCTTACCGCTATACTTGCGCCCGCCTGCGAACCGTGGCCGTAGGCGTGACTAGCCACCATTGAGGGTGAACGCGTGAATCTAATTATGAAAATGCTGGCCGCACCAGCAACCGTACTGGCCCTCTGGGCTGTCAGCGCTCAAGCTGCGACCAACGACGAAATCGCCAAGCGCCTTGAGCCAGTCGGCCAGGTCTGTGTCCAGGGCAAAGAGTGCAAGGGCATGGAAGTCGCCGCTGCGGCGGGCGGTGGCGGTGGTGCCAAGGCACCCAAGGATGTGATTGCCAAGCATTGCAATGCTTGCCACGGCACCGGCCTGCTGGGCGCGCCGAAAATCGGTGACAAAGCCGCGTGGAAAGAGCGCGCCGATCACCAGGGCGGCCTCGACGGCATCCTGGCCAAAGCCATTACCGGTATCAACTCGATGCCGCCAAAAGGCACCTGCGCCGACTGCTCCGACGACGAGCTAAAGGGCGCCATCAAAGAGATGTCGGGCCTGTAACCCGTCCGCCTCTTTCGCGAAAAAGCCGCTTGCGAGCGGCTTTTTTGTGCCTGCGATTTGCCGCCCGAGGCTGTTCATTGCAGCAAAGACCCGGCAAGCTCGGTCCAACCCCACTTCATGGAATGTACGGGAGGATCGGATGGTGCAGCTGTGTTCTATCGAGCAAGCGGTCGACGAGGTGTTGGCGAGGTTGCCGGCGCATATCCACATGGGCCTGCCCTTGGGCCTGGGCAAACCCAACCCCTTCGTCAACGCGCTGTATCAACGTGTCGCGCAATTGCCGCAGCGGCAACTGACGATCTACACCGCCCTGTGCCTTGGCCGTCCCGCCTTGGGCGACGGATTGCAAAAGCGCTTTCTCGAACCCTTTATCGAACGGGTCTTTGGTGATTATCCGGAACTGGATTTCCTCGCCGCCCTACAGCGCGACAACCTGCCAGCCAACATCCACATCCAGCAATTTTTCATGCTGCCGGGTAGCCTGCTCAACAGTGCGTCGGCCCAGCAGGATTACGTCAGCAGCAACTACAGCCATGCCGCCCGGGACATCAACGCCGCCGGGTTGAACCTGGTCGCGCAACGGCTGGCCAGCCATGCCGAACACCCCGATCGCTTGAGCCTGAGCTGCAACCCGGACATCACCCTCGACTTGCTGCCGATGATCGCCAGGCGCCGGGCCGCCGGGGAGACGATCCTGATGGTCGGACAGGTGCACGACGATTTGCCCTACATGCCCGGTGACGCTGAAGTCGGCATCGACACCTTCGACCTGCTGATCGACGAGAAAGACAGCACCACGCTTTTTTCCACGCCGAACATGCCGGTGGGTTTGCAGGATCACTTCATTGGCCTGCACGCCAGTACGCTGGTGCGTGATGGCGGCACCCTGCAGATCGGCATCGGTTCCATGGGCGATGCGCTGACCGCTGCATTGCTGGCGCGTCAGGCCGACAACGGCGCTTACAAGGCTTTGCTGAGCGACCTGGATCTGAGCCAATGGGCACGACTGATCGAGCGCGAAGGCGGTATCGAACCGTTCGCCAAGGGCCTGTACGGCTGCAGCGAAATGTTCGTCAACGGCTTGCTGGTGCTGGCCGATGCCGGGATCGTGCGGCGCAAGGTGTACCCGGATGTGCCGACCCAGCAGCAGGCGAATGCCGGCACCCTCGACGAAGCGGCGCAAACCGACGGTATTTCCGTGCATGGCGGCTTCTTCCTCGGCCCGCGCAGTTTCTATCAGCGCCTGCGCGAGTTGCCGCAGAGCAAGCGGCTCGAGTTCAACATGACCCGCATCAGCTACATAAACGAGTTGTACGGGCAGGAAGAGCTCAAGCGCTTGCAGCGGCTCGATGCACGATTTATCAACACCGCGTTTACCGTAACCCTGCTCGGTGCCGGTGTGGCGGATCAGCTGGAAGACGGGCGCGTGGTCAGCGGCGTGGGTGGGCAGTACAACTTCGTTGCCCAGGGGCATGCGCTGGAAGGTGCGCGGTCGGTGTTGCTGCTGCGTAGTTGGCGCGAGTCTGGCGGTGACGTCAGTTCCAACATTGTCTGGGAGTACGGTCATTGCACCATCCCGCGACACCTGCGCGACATCGTGGTCACCGAGTACGGCATTGCCGATCTTCGCGGAAAAACCGATGCGGCGGTGATCGAGGCCCTGTTGAACATCAGCGACTCGCGTTTTCAGCCGGGCTTGATCGAGCAGGCACAGAAAGTCGGCAAGTTACCGAAGGATTTCCACCTGGGGCCGCGTTTCACCGACAACACACCACAGCGGTTGCAGGCGATTCAGGCGCGGCATTCGCCGTTGTTTCCGGAATATCCGCTGGGGTGTGATTTCACGGAGGTGGAGCGGGATGTGTTGCGGGCGCTGAACTGGTTGAAGAGCAAGTTCAAGCTGAGTGAAGTGCTGGAGTTGGGCAAGGCTGCGCTGGATGCGCCTGATCCTTCTTTGTACCCGGAACATCTGGAGCGGATGCAACTGACCAGCCCGGAAGGACTGAAGGAGGATTTGTTTCAGCGGTTGCTGCTGACTGGCCTGAAAGCCACCGCGCAATAACGCCAACAAATAAAACAACTGTGGGAGCCAGCCTGCTGGCGATTGCTGTCTGCCAGTCATGAAGATGTTGACTGACACGACGCCATCGCCAGCAGGCTGGCTCCCACAGGGGGGTTACTCGATGAAGGTTACAACGCCATCCTTCAGCGATTGCACGCGCGCCAGCGACTCTACGCGATAACCCTGGGCATCGAGCTCCGCACGACCGCCCTGGAACGACTTCTCGATCACGATCCCCAGGCCGGCCACGGTGGCACCGGCTTGCTTGATGATCGAGATCAGCGCCTGGGACGCCTTGCCGTTAGCCAGGAAGTCATCGATGATCAGCACGCGGTCGCTGCTGGTCAGGTGGCGCGGAGAAATCGCCACGGTGCTTTCGGTCTGCTTGGTGAACGAGTAAACGGTCGCCGACAGCAGGTTTTCAGTCAGGGTCAGGGACTGATGCTTGCGAGCGAAAATCACCGGCACACCCAGGTTCAGGCCAGTCATGATCGCCGGCGCAATGCCCGACGCCTCAATGGTGACGATCTTGGTGATGCCCGAATCCTTGAACAGCGTGGCGAATTCATCGCCGATCAGCTTCATCAGGGCCGGGTCGATCTGGTGGTTCAGAAAGGCGTCGACTTTCAGGACCTGATCGGAAAGCACGATGCCTTCTTCGCGGATTTTCTTGTGCAGGGCTTCCATGAAGCTGTCCTCTTTTGGCGCCTTTTGCGCCGAAGGTCTAAATAAAGTGGTCAATTCTAGCGCTTTAACATCGCGCGTATATCTGCCAATGCGCTATTGCCACGCACGGCTTTGACTTCGGTCGGTGTGTCGTCGTTGCCTTCCCAGGCCAGGTCGTCCGGCGGCAGTTCATCGAGGAAGCGGCTCGGTGCGCAGTCGATTATCTCGCCGTACTGCTTGCGCTTGGCGGCAAAGGTGAAGGCCAGGGTCTGACGCGCACGGGTAATGCCCACGTAGGCCAGCCGGCGTTCTTCTTCGATGGTGTCGGCTTCGATGCTGGAGCGGTGCGGAAGGATTTCCTCTTCCATGCCCATGATGAACACGTAGGGGAATTCCAGGCCCTTGGAGGCGTGCAAGGTCATCATCTGCACGCCTTCGGCACCTTCTTCCTCTTCTTGCTGACGCTCGAGCATATCGCGCAGCACCAGCTTGCCAATGGCGTCTTCGACGGTCATCTCGCCTTCTTCATCCTTCTCGAGCGTGTTTTTCAACGCTTCGATCAGGAACCACACGTTGCTCATGCGGTAGTCGGCAGCCTTGTCGCTGGAGCTGTTGGTACGCAGCCAGTTCTCGTAGTCGATGTCCATGACCATGCTGCGCAGGGCGGAGATCGGGTCTTCACCGGCGCATTGCTCGCGGACCTTGTCCATGAACCGCTTGAAGCGTGACAGGCGATCGGTGAAGCGGCTGTCCAGATGCTCGCCCAGGCCGATTTCGTCGGTGGCGGCATACATCGAGATTTTTCGCTCGGTGGCGTAGTTGCCCAGCTTCTCCAACGTAGTCGAACCGATCTCGCGGCGCGGCACGTTGATCACGCGCAGGAAGGCGTTGTCGTCGTCCGGGTTCACGATCAGGCGGAAGTAGGCCATCAGGTCTTTCACTTCCTGGCGCCCGAAGAAGCTGTTGCCGCCGGACAGGCGATAGGGAACCTGATGATGCTGCAACTTAAGTTCGATCAACTTGGCCTGATAGTTACCCCGGTACAGGATCGCGAAATCGCTGTAGGGCCGGTCGGTGCGCAAGTGCAGGCTGAGGATTTCCACGGCCACGCGCTCGGCTTCGGCGTCTTCGTTGCGACAGCGGATCACCCGGATCTCGTCGCCGTGGCCCATTTCGCTCCACAGCTGCTTTTCGAATTCGTGGGGGTTGTTCGAAATCAGCACGTTGGCGCAGCGCAGGATACGGCTGGTGGAGCGGTAGTTCTGCTCCAGCATCACCACTTTCAGGGACGGATAGTCGTCCTTGAGCAGCATCAGGTTTTCCGGGCGGGCGCCGCGCCAGGCGTAGATCGACTGGTCGTCGTCGCCTACCACGGTGAACTGATTGCGTTTGCCGATCAGCATCTTCACCAGCAAATACTGGCTGGCGTTGGTGTCCTGGTATTCGTCCACCAGCAGGTAACGCACCTTGTTCTGCCACTTTTCCAGGATGTCGGCGTGCTCTTCGAACAGCTTCACCGGCAGCAGGATCAGGTCGTCGAAGTCCACCGCGTTGAACGCCTTGAGCGTGCGCTGGTAGTGGGTGTAGACGATGGCGGCGGTCTGTTCCTTGGGGTTGCGCGCGTTTTCCAGGGCCTGGGCCGGCAGGATAAGGTCGTTTTTCCAGGCGCCGATCATGTTCTTGATCTCGTCGACGCCGTCGTCGCCCGAGTATTCCTTCTGCATGATGTCGGTCATCAGGGCCTTGACGTCGGTCTCGTCGAAAATCGAGAAACCGGGTTTATAGCCCAGCCGCACGTGTTCCTTGCGGATGATGTTCAGACCCAGGTTGTGGAAGGTGCAGACCGTCAGGCCGCGGCCTTCACCGGCGCGCAGCAGGGTGCCGACCCGCTCCTTCATCTCGCGCGCGGCCTTGTTGGTGAAGGTCATGGCGACGATGTACTGGGCGCGAATGCCGCAGTTCTGGATCAGGTGGGCAATCTTTCGGGTGATCACGCTGGTCTTGCCGGAGCCTGCACCGGCGAGCACCAAAAGAGGGCCGCCGACGTAGCTCACGGCTTCTTGCTGCCGGGGATTGAGTCGGGACATAGATAAATTCAGGAGTCAGTCACGAAATGGGCCGGCATTTTAACAGGCTCAGCGAATTGTGCTGCTCTCTCCGACTTGTGACGTATAACGCGATCTGTATTTGCCGGTTTTGTTACTTTCACGCAGGATGCACAACGAAATCGCGTCTAATGTTCGTAATTCCGGATACAAAGGCCTCGGATGTCCATTGGTCATCAGGGATCGGCGCGGCATAATGCCGTCGCCTACATCTTTGCAGAGTCTAGGGAGCTAGATTGTCTACGCCTGTCGAACCCTTGCGTTTGCTGCTATTGGCCGAAGAGCCAGCGTGGGCAGCGTTGTTGCGCGAGTGTCTGGCTCCGATGGGGAGCTCGGCCGTGCTCATCAGCGCACCGAGCTGGGAGTCGGTCAGCAGTCTGTTCGATGACAGCCGCGGTGCGGTGTTGTTGACGATCCCGGCTCTCCAGCCGGCGCCGGGCCGTTGCTGCCTGCCGACGGTGTTGCTGCTCGAGCATGAGCCCCTGATCCCGCCCGACGGTGTAAGCGACTGGCTGGTACGCGACCATCTCGACCCGGGCATGCTGCGCCGTTGCCTGCGCCATGTGCGTGAGCGCGGCTTGCTGGAAAACACCCTGCAACGCCTGGCCGAGCAGGATCCGCTGACCGGCATCGCCAATCGCCAGGGTTTCCAGACCCTGCTGACGGCGCGGCTGGCGGAAAACGATGGCCGCGGCCTGGCCCTTGGTCATCTTGACCTCGACAACTTCCGTTACGCCAACGATGCCCTTGGCCACCAGGCCGGCGACCGCCTGATCCTGCAGGTGGTCGCGCGGCTCAAAGGCCAGCTTGAAGCCGGCGATCAACTGGCGCGACTGGGCAGCGACGAGTTCGCCTTGCTGATCGACACCCGCCGCGCCCCTCAACGCGCGGAATGGATGGCCGAGCGCATCACCGAAGCGCTGGCCGAGCCTTATTGGGTCGACGGCGAAAGCCTGCTGATCGGCTCCAGCCTGGGCATTGCCCATGCCCGGGCACAGGCGGGCGCCGACCCGTTGATGTGGCATGCGCATATCGCCATGCAGCAGGCCAAGAGCACCCAGGGCTGCACGTTTCACATTTTCAACGAACGCATCAACCGCAATGCCCGCAGCGTCGCCGACCTCGAAACCGAGTTGCGCCGGGCCTTGCGTCGCGATGAGCTGGAACTGCATTACCAGCCCCGAATGAACCTTGAAGACGGGCAGATCGTCGGCCTCGAAGCCTTGGTGCGCTGGCGTCATGCCGAGCGCGGCTTGCTGCCGCCGAGCGAGTTCGTGCCGCTGGCCGAGCAGAGCGGTTTGATCGTGCCGCTGGGTTACTGGGTCATTTCCCGGGCCTTGCGCGATATGCAGGCGTTGCTTGAGCTCGGTTTGCCGCCGTTGCACATGGCGATCAACCTGTCGTTCCGGCAGTTTCAGGACAGCCAGTTGCTCTCGACCCTGAGCCGGTTGATCAGCGAGCGCGGTGTCGAAGCGCAATGGCTGGAGTTCGAACTGACCGAAACCGCGGTCATGCGCCGCAGCGACCTGGTCAAGCAGACCATGGATGCCCTTGGGCGCCTGGGTGTGCGCTTCTCCCTCGATGACTTCGGTACCGGCTTTTCATCCTTTGTGCACCTCAACAGCCTGCCGATCACGTTGTTGAAGATCGACAAGAGCTTTGTCGGCGGCATGGAGCAGCGCGAAGAAAATCGCAAACTGGTGCACGCGATGATCAACCTGGCGCACAACCTCAACCTGGAAGTGGTCGCCGAGGGTGTGGAAACGTCGGAGCAACTGGAGCTGTTGCGCGGGTTCAATTGCGATCAGGTGCAGGGGTATTTGATCAGCAAGCCGTTGCCGTTGGCGGATCTGGTGGAATACCTGATGTTTGACGGCAATCAGCAGGCGCCGCTGGAAATCGTGGTCTAAACGCAAAACCTGTAGGAGCGTGGCTTGCCCGCGAAGGCCGTTACACGGTGTATCAGTAACACCGAGTAATGCCATTCGCGGGCAAGTCGGAACGCCGCCCGCTCGCTCCTACAGGGCTAGGCGGCCTCGAAACTGTGTGCCGTCGCAGGCTCCCGCCGAATCATCCGCTTCATCTTCCACTCAAACGCCAGCGTCAGGCTCACAGCTGCGCAGGCCAGCCCCAGCGCCAGGCCCCACCAGACGCCCGTTGGCCCCCAGTCCAAGTGAAACGCCATCCACCAGGCTGCCGGGGCGCCAATCAGCCAGTAACAGCCCAGGCCCACCAGGAAGGTGGTCTTGGCGTCCTTGAGCCCGCGAATGCAGCCCATGGCGATGGTTTGCGTGCCGTCGAACAGCTCGAACCACGCCGCCACTGCCAGCAGGCTCACGGCCAGGTTGATGACGTCGCGAAAGGCCGGGTCGTTGTGATCGAGAAACAGTCCGACCAGCTGGTTCGGCAACAGCCAGAAGACCATCGCAAAACACAGCATCGCCGCCGCGCCGAAAGCCAGGCCAACCCTTCCGGCCAGCCGTGCGTCCAGCAACTGCCCGGCACCGTAATGCTGACCGATGCGCATGGTGATCGCGTAGGAAATCCCAGCGGGCACCATGAAGGCCACCGAGACGATTTGCAGGGCGATCTGGTGCGCCCCCAGTTGCGTGCTGCCCATGGTGCCCATGCACAGCGCGGCGAAGGCAAACAGCCCGACCTCCACGGCGTAGGTGCCGCCAATCGGCAGGCCCAGGCGCCACAGTTCCTTCAGGTACTTGCGGTTGAGCCGCGACAAGCCCTGGCGCAATGGATAGGCGTCGTAGGCCGGGTGCCGGCGAATGTGCCACGCCAGCGCCAGAGCCATCAGGTTGGCGACAATCGCCGTGACCAGGCCAATACCCATCAGCCCCAGTTTCGGTAAGCCGAACATCCCGGTGATCAGCGCGTAATTCAGCAGGAAGTTGGCGACGGTACCGCCCAGGCTGATGACCATAACCGGCGTTGCCCGGCCGATGGCGCTGGTAAAGCCACGCAGGGCCATGAAGCTCAGGTAGCCGGGCAGGGCGAACGGCAGGAAGATCAGGAACTGACCGGCCGACTGGACGTTGCTTTCGGTCTGGCCGAACAGCAGCAGTACCGGCTTGAGGTTCCACAGCAACAGGCCGGCGCCCAGCGCCATCAACCATGCCAGCCACAGCCCGGCCTGGGTCAACCGGGTGGCGCCGAGAATATCGCCGGCACCCTGGCGGATGGCCACCAGCGTACCGACCGCAGCGATCACGCCGATGCAGAAAATCGACACGAACGAATAGGTCGCCGCGCCCAGTCCACCACCGGCCAGTGCCTCGGGACTCAGGCGCGCCATCATCAGGGTGTCGGTGAGGACCATCAGCATGTGCGCCAACTGCGAGGCGATCAACGGCCCCGCCAGCCGCAGGATGGCCCAGAGTTCAATACGCGCTGGATGCTGCATGGTCATCACGCTCGTTTATCAAAGAGGACAGGAAAGCGTCGATTTTCGGCGCTCTGCGGCGATTGCACAAAGGGATAAAAAGGATGGGTAGCATGATTCAAACTCATGCTGGAGAGTTTCTGCTAGGGTATTCAAAATTGCTGTAGGAGCTTTCCTGATGTCGCGTCGTCTTCCTCCTTTATATGCCCTGCGCGCATTCGAAGCGGCGGCGCGCTACACGTCGTTTACCCGGGCCGCGGAAGAGTTGTCGATTACCCAAAGTGCAGTCAGTCGGCATATTCGTACCCTCGAGGAGCATTTTGCCTGCCGCCTGTTTCACCGCAGTGGTCGTAATCTGCAGCTGACCGAATCGGCGCGGTTGATCCTGCCGGGCATTCGTGACGGTTTCACCGCCCTGGAGCGCGCCTGCAATACCTTGCGCGCCGAGGACGACATCCTGCGCATGAAAGCCCCGTCGACCTTGACCATGCGCTGGTTGCTGGCGCGGCTCAGCCGTTTTCGGCACCTTCAACCGGGCAATGAAGTACAGCTGACCAGCGCCTGGATGGACATCGACTCGGTGGACTTCAATCAGGAACCGTTCGATTGCGCCGTGATCCTCAGCAACGGGCATTTCCCGCCGGACTGGGAGGCTACTTTGTTATTTCCAGAGGAACTGATTCCGGTGGGCGCGCCTAACCTTCTGAACGATCAGCCTTGGGATGTTGCACGCCTGGCCAGCACCGAACTGCTCCACCCAACGCCCGACCGTCGCGACTGGCGCAGTTGGCTGGAGCGCATGGGCCTGACCGATCAAGTTTCACTCAAGGGCGGCCAGGTGTTCGACACGCTGGAGCTGGGGATGATCGCCGCCGCCCGAGGCTATGGCGTGTCCATGGGCGATTTGTTGATGGTGGCTGAGGACGTTGCGCAGGGGCGTCTGAGCTTGCCGTGGCCGACGGCGGTCGCCAGCGGTGAGAATTATTACCTGGTCTGGCCGAAAACCCGCCCCGGAGGCGAGCGTTTGCGCCGCCTCAGCGTTTTCCTCCTGGGCGAGGTTCGGGCCATGGAGTTACCGGCGGTCGAGCACCTGGGTCACCTCAATTCAGCAACAAGCTAATTGCACTTGGCATTGCTGGAGACTTCCTTGCTCGCCTGTTTCAACAGGTTACCCAGCTCAGCCGCATTGGTGCTGTTGTAAATCCGACCTCCGGTGTTTTCAGCGATACAGCGTGACGGGCCGCCAGCACCGATTTTCACCACGTTGACCCGAAGGCGCGGTTGTTCCCTGGCGATTCGACGGGAAACCGCGCAAACGTCCTGCCCGCAACCGTCTTCGCCGTCGACGAACATCACGATAACCGCATCGTTATTGCGCCCATCGACGGTGCTCGCCGCGTGGGCCAGGCTGTCGGCCAGCGGTGTGCCGTCGTCTGGAATCAGGCCTCGAATCCCGTTGATCAGCCGCGGGCGGTCGCCGAACTTGTACATACCCCGGTCCGGTGTTCTTTCGCAGCCAGCGAAGGTGATCAGGCGCGTGTCGATTTTCGGGTCCAGCCCGTTGATCATGCCGGCCAGCGATTCCTTGGCGACATCCATGCGGCTGGGTTTGGAGGTGAGCCGCATGGTGCGGTTCGGGTCCAGGAGCTTGTTGATGTCAGGGCCGTAGAACCAGTCCTCGTCGGCTTTCACTGACTTGATGTTCAAATCCATCGAGCCCGAAGTGTCGAGCACCACCACGAACTGCGGGACCTCTGACTTCGGCGCTGTTTTGCGGCATGCGAAGTTGTCCAGCGTCGGGGCGGGTGGCGGGGCCGCCACTTCCGGTTTGGGTGGTGGAACCGGTTTGGGTGGCGGGGTCGGCTTGGGTTCCGGTGCGGGTGCGGGTGCCGGCGCTGGTGCTGGTGCCGGTTTGGGTGGCGGGACCGGCTTGGGTTCCGGTACCGGTACCGGTTCTGGCTTGGGTTCTGGCGGCGGAACAGGTTTCGGTTCCGGTTCCACGACAGGCTCGGGGACAGGCTCAACCGGCTTCTCAACGGGCTTCTCAACCGGTTTCTCAGCAGGCGTAACCACCGGCGCTACAGGCGCTACAGGCGGAACCACGACAACCGGCTCACGGTGCAGGAACCACCAGAGCCAGAGCGCCAGAAGCAGCAACAGCAGCGCGAGCAAGGCCGCCGCGAGCCACCAGCCACGCCGCGACGGCGGTACGACCGGCGCCACCGGAATCACCGGCGGCACGATCGGTTTGGGCGGACGCTGGTTCCAGCGCACCACCAAAGGCTCACCGTTGAGGCTGTAGAGTTTGTCCAGCTCAGGCGCGCCGAGCAGGCTGCGCAGGTCATCCGCTTCCGTCGGTTGACCGCGTTTTTGCAGTTCATCCGCCAGCTGTCCGAGGGACGTCTGACGCACCTCATAGGTTTGCAGCAAACGTCGTTGCGCGTCCTCGTTGAGATCGGCATAAGGCGTGGGTTGGCCGCCCAGTTCGGTCCACCATTCCAGCACGTCGCCGCTGCCCATCCGCGGGATGGCAAACAGGCTGGCGACGGTCGGCGGAAAGTGTTTCTGGATGAGGGCGACTTTGGCTTGCAGTGCACTCATCCCCTCCGATGTGGCTTGCGCATCCCTGATGACCCGCTGCATGACGATGATTCCTGAAAAAAGCAGGCATCCGTCGGGATGCCCTGCGGGGTGGAAAGTTACTCTTCGTAACCGAGGCTGAATTGCAGCTGATTGACCTTCTTCTGCAACGTTTTCAGCTCTTGCTGCTTGGCCGCCAGCGCCGCTGGCGTTGGTTTGGCCGTTGGCGCTACTTGCGTAGCCTTGAGCTGCTTCTCGAGGTCGGCAATCTGCTTCTGCACCTGGGCTTCATTGCCGCGCCGGGCCTTGAGCGAGTTCAGCAGTTGCGTCAGCGACTGATTCAGCGCCGCCTGGGATTTCTGCTGGCTGGCCAGATCGGCCTTGGTGCTGAGCTGCTGGGCCTGAATGTTCTCGTACACCTGACGGAACATTGCGTTTTGCTTTCGGGACTCGCTCAGGGTCAGTTCCTTCTGCTTGACCTGGTCGCTGTAACCACCGGAATAGTCGCAGTTCATCTTGGTCAGCATGCTGCTGTCGCGATTGGTTGCATCGCATTCGCCGGGTTGGCTCGCGCATCCGCTCAGGGCCAGGACGGCAGTGATAACCATCAGTTGTCGTAGCGTCATGTGCTTAACCCAGGGTAATTGCGGAGCGTTGGCTGTACAGAGCGTCGACTTCCTTCTGCAGGCTGACGACTTTCTGGTTCATTCTCTGAATGTTCATCTCCACTTGCCGGATCTCGGCGCTGGAGCCTTGTGAACGCTCGGCGTCTGCCACTTTTCTGTACTCGGTGACTTTGGTACGCATGTTGGCAAGGTCTTTACGCAGGCGCGCGATGTCCGAATCGATTCCGGCGATTTGCGCCTGGGCCCTGTTCTTGTCGACTTTCTTGTTGGCGATGTCCTTTTTGATCTGGGCAATTTGCGCACGGTCATCGTTGATCACTTGCTGGGCGGTCGCTGTCCGGGCGATCACGTTCTGCGTGTCTTGTTCGACGTCGCTGTTCATCTTCGCCAGGCGGGTGGTGGTGTCGGCATATTGGGCGCGACGTTGATCCAGGTAATAGTTCGCGCCCATGGCCACGCCACACGCGGTAATACCGGCGGCGATGACGCACACGGTTTTGTTGTTGCTGTTGGACAGCGCGCAAGCAAGGATGCCGACACCAGCGCCGACGGCGCAGGCCTGGTATCCGGACTTGCTGAAGAACTCTGCGTCATTGCCCTGGGTCAGGCGCGGGTCGGGACCTTCACCTTCGCCATCGCCGAGCATGGAACTGCCAGTGTTGGCGCAACCGGTCATTAGCAGGCTGCTGGCGACTACGAAAGCGATCTGTAGTTTGAAGCGAGTCCAAAGGCTGCGCGACATGGTGAAACTCCTACGTAACGGTGTTGACGCGTTGTTATTGAGTAACGGTTTTGCAGCTGTTCAGCCAGGCTGCAGTGTCGATTTTCTGCTTTTGCAGGAACGCTTTCTGATTGGCCCAGTGCGTGCGCAAATAAGGTTTCAAGTCTTGCAGCTGCTTGTTGCGGGTGATGATTTCTTCCATCACCGGGACTTGTGTTTCAAGCAGTGGCTGGCCGTACAAGGTAGCCGACTCCACCAGGCTGCTGGCGTAGTAACGGCTGAGTTTGTGCAGGCGATCCTTTTGCTCCTCGAGCTTGCCTTTACGCATGTCGCAACTGGCGTCTTTGTCCGTGCCTTCGCAATTGAGCTTGTAGTTCTTTTGCAGGAAGTCCACGTACTGGCCGTCGTCGAGCATCTTGGTGCACAGGAACGCACCCAGGTTGAGGCTGGCGCGGATCGCCTGGTCGCGGGTTTCTTCCTGCTGCTGGTTACTGGCGCGCAGCTGGTTCTCGAGGGCTTGGAGCTTTTCCTTGAGCGCTTTGTCTTCGACGCCCGAGGCGAGGCTGTTCAGCGATTGCACGGTGCCTTTGTCGGCGGATTCGGGTTCCTGGCTGCCGGTGCCGAGTTTCTTCCAGCTGCTTTCGATGCTGGCGACTCGCTCGCGAGAGGTGAGGGTCGGGGAGACCAGCACCAGTCGCAGGCCGGTGGTCTTGTTTTTCACCTGGCCTTCGGCATTGTAATACGGTTCTTCCTTACGTAATGCAGTATGCAGGTCGGCCTGCGCAGTCAGGTAGTTTCCGCCACGGACGACATAGCCACCGGCCTGACCGTGCTGGCGGTCGAGTTTGTTCAGGCGAAACGGCTCGAACATCATTTCGTCGACGTTACCGAGCATGTCATGCAGGCCTAGCGGGTTGGGCTTTTGCAGACCGGTCAATTGCACTTTGCCGTTGGACGATTGCGCCCCGGCGAACCACTCGTAGGCGTTGATGCCTTCTGGCATCGGGTAGTGCGTGTCGCGGAATTCAGCCGCGCCGACTTCCAGCCCGCCGCGCGCGGCGAACTCCCACTCGACCTCGGTCGGCAGGCGCAGGAAACCCAAGGCGCCGTCTTCCTTTGGCAGCTTGCCGGCGGCGTTTTTGCGCAGCCACAGGTTGTACTTGTCGGCGGCGTCGATGGCTTGCACCCAGCTCACCGCCGTTTGCGGCAAGCGCAGCTTGGTGGCGGCGGTGGGGCAGGTCGCTTCGGTCAGCGCGGCGTATTGCAACTGACTCATCTCGTACTTGGCCATCAGGTAGTAGCGGGACTTGTCGTTCTTGGCCCCGGTAAAACTGCCGGCGATAAAGGTTGGACGGGTCTGCTCGACATAGCCGTATTCCGCGCCGTCCTGACCGATGTTGATCGGGTAGTCATCCAAGGGACCTGCGACCGGAATGAACACCTTGCGAAACACCATCGAACCGTCGCAGGGCATCGGCAGTACGACGTCGCCAGCCTCGGGCATCGGGTTGTAATACTTCTCTTCCCAGCCCGCCGCCGAGGCGTCGAGCAAGTAGCCGAGGCTCAGGGGTAACAGCAAGCCGAAACGTTTATAGCTCACGCAGACTCTCCGCAGGTTGGATGTTGATGGCTCGCAGGGCGCCGATCATGGCCACCAATGCAGCGACCAGGAAGGTCAGGAGCAGGGCGGCGACGCCATGCCAGACGGTGATATGGCAAACGAAGGTGCCGGTGGCCTGGCTGCCGCCGAGCAGGTAGTCGAACAAATGACTGCCCACGGCATAAGACCCCAGGCCGCCCACGTAGCCGGCCAGACTCAGCACCAGCGCTTGCAGGACCACGAAACCGCCGACGGACCCGCGTTTGAAACCCAGCAGGCGCAGGACTGCCAGGCTTTTGCGTTTACGATCGATGTTGGCCAGGAACGCGCCAACCATGGACGCCACGCAGCCGATCAGTGCCGCGATGGCGATCACACCGAAGATCAACCCCAGCACATGATTGATGGCTTTGACGTTGTCGATGTCGGCCAGTCGGCTCGACGTTTCGATGTGTTGTTCGTTGAGCCAGTGTTCCAGCGGCGCGACTTGATCGATGTCACGCGCATACACGCGGGCGCGGGCATACAGCGGTTGCAGATTATCCTGAGGCTTGCCGGTGGTAACGCCGAACTCATTGATCTGATAACCGTCGCGAAAGCGCTCCAGAGCCAGCAGCAGCGGCGGGGCGACAAACCCGGCAGCGCGACCAAAGCGGGCACCGTCGAGCACGGCCAGTACCGTCAGCGTCATCTCGCCCCGTTCATTGACACCCTCCAGGCGGCGCAAGGCCCGCAGCTGCACGCTGTCACCGGCCTTGGCTTGCAGGCGTTGCGCTGCGCTGGCGCTGAGGATCACTTGATTGCCGACGGGGGTGAGTGACGCCAGGTTCAGTTGTGGGTCGCCGGGCTCGGTGGCGATGATTTCCGCACCTTCGACAAACCGTTGCATGCCGATCAGCAGGTCAGCCTGGGTATTGAGCGAGCGGGTCTGGCCGAGGGCAAAACCGGTCTCGGGGCGCTGGCGCAAACGCTCGATCCAGGCCGTGTCGTAGTTGCCGTTGCTGAGCATCTTCACTTCAAGGTTACGCGGGTCGCGCAGCAGCTCGTCCTGCAGCTGGCTGACCACCCCGTGCTTGAGCCCGAACAGCAACAACAGCGGCGCGATCACCGCCACCAGGGAGGCGGCGATACACAGCGAGACCTTGCGGTCGTGCCACAGGTCTTGCAGTGCCAGTGAGCCCAGCAGGTGCAAGCGATCAGTCCATCGGTTCAAACAGCGTCTCCCCTTGATGGCTGATAGCGCCGAGTCGCGGCAAGCCGAAATCCTTCAGCAAGGCCCAGTCATGGGACACAACGAGCGCACTCAGGCCCATGCTCGACACCAGGCTCAGGAGCAACTCGAACAAACGCCGGGCACCGTGAGGGTCGAGCGCGGCGGTCGGCTCGTCGGCCAACAGCAGCAGCGGCTCATGGGCAATTGCCCGAACACAGGCAACGCGCTGGCGTTCGCCGATCGACAAGGCCTGAGGTTGTTTATCCAGCAACCCTTGCAGGCGCAACACGTCAACGGCGTGGTCGATGTGATCACTCTTGGTCGGCATCCCGAGCAAACGGCGCGGCAGGCTGATGTTGTCGCGCACGCTCAGGAACGGCAGCAACCCGCCGCTCTGCAAAATGAATCCCAAATGCCGTGAACGCACCGCGGCAAGAGCAGGCTGGTCGTCAGTGGCCAGCAGTTGGGCGATATCCTGGGCGTGCGTAGGACCCAGCCGAAAGCGCTCGAGTTCCACCGGCGCGAGCAACAGGCCGATGGCTTCGAGCAACGTGCTTTTACCGCTGCCGCTCTCACCGGTGATGGCGAGGATTTCCCCGGCGCGGACCTGCAAGTGCGGCAGTCGCACATGATGAGCCTGTGCGCCTTCACCACGGCGCACCAGCAGGTTCTTGATATCGAGCATCGGCGTCTCGTTAAGGCATCATTTCCAGCGGTACGGGATAGACGTTGTCCCGCGCATCGCTGTCTTTGGCTAAAGCGACCCAACGGTCGACATCGGCGTTGTAGCGCTGGTAATGCCGCAGTTTGGTGTTCAGCGTGCGGATGAATTTTTCCTGTGCCAGGCCATCCCAGCTCTTCCAGGTATCTTCATCCAGGTTCAGCACCTCACTCTGATAAGGCAGGTCTTCGAGGTATTCACCGAGGACGCCCATGTCCGCCAGCTTGGCATTGCTGTTCTGCTTGAGCTGATTGGGATCGGCGCCCATGGTCGCCGCCACCGAGCGCAGGCGATTGAACATGTCCGTCGGCGAAATCAGGCCTTCGTTGGCGGCATCGAGAATCTGCTTCATCACATCGCTCAAGTCGCTGAGCTGTGACTTGGTCAGCAGCACCCGCACATCGGTGGTCGGGATGTTCTGCTTGATCAGGTCGCGGTCGGTGATCCATGCCTTGAACACTGGTGGGGCTTTGCTGTTGGTCTTCTCGCCGAGATAGGCCAGTTGCATGGCGTGGCCGATCAGCGCCGCGTCTTCGAGCATTTTTTTATCGGCCGGGTCCTGCTTGGCGTTCGCCGCGCTGCCGATGGCGTCTTCGCCCATGTAGGCGGCTTTCACTTGTGTAGTGATCGCTGCGGCCAGTGCGTCGACCTTGCGCCCGAATTCCTGTACATCGCCAGCGTTCACCGGGTAGTACAGCGAAGTGTTGGTGCCCGGGTAGGTCGACAGGTCCTTGTATTGCGCCTCGGCCTTGGCATGGTCCTTGGCGCCGGCCGGGGTTTTCAGGTGCAGGGTGTAAATCGCCACACCCGGGTTGGCGGCTTCGATACGCACCTGTGCAGCGCTCAAGCCGGTCTTCGACAGCTTGTCGTCGCCTTCGATGGCGCCCGCATCGGTGATCAGCACCACGTAGCGTGCGCCGAACTGGTTCCAGTCGACCTTGTCGATGCTCTCCATGACGCCGGCAAACGAGTCTTCATCGAAGCTGCTGCTCGACACGGTGGCCTGTTTGAGGTCTGCAATCTTGGCGAAAAAGTCGGCGCTGTCTTTCACCTTGGTAGGGTCGGCGTACATCTTGGTGGTGTATTCCAGCCCCGGCACCGCCTGGGTGTTGGAGCGGAAAGCCACCAGGCCGAACTTGACCTGCTTGCCGAGGTTCTGCGCCTCGATCTTCTGGTAAACCTTGCGGATCGCCTCGCGGGTGCGGTCGATGTAAGGGTCCATCGAGATCGTCGAGTCGATGACAAATACCACCGCCGCACTGAATTCCTTCAGCTGGTTGGCTTTTTTATCTTCGGCTTCCTTGCTGCCGGCAGCGATGCCTGCCGCGCCGCCCTTGGCGCTCTTGTCATCCGGCTTGCTGACGGAGGCGACGTTGAGCAGGCGCGTGCGGAAACCGCTTTCGGTCATGATTTCTTCGCCACTGAGCACCGGCAGCAGGTAAAACTGCTTTTGCAGGTCGACGAAGTATTCCGGTTCTTCAGCCAGTACGCCCGGTGCTTGCTGGCCCTTTTTCAGCGTGGCCCGCAGCGGCGCAACTTTGCTGACCGGATCCGGTGCATCAAGAATGCCTTCGACGGTGGCGCGGTCCTTGAAGAACAGCAGCCGGTCGCGGTTGGCCGGGTTGGTGAAGGCCAGTGTCAGCTGCATCTTCCAGTCGGTGGTGCAGCTGGCAGGCAGCCAGCCAATGGTTTTGCCGTAGCTGTCGGGGCCGACTTTCAGCCACTCGGCATTGTTCGCCTGGGCGCGCTCGTATACATAAAAGCGGCTGAAGACGGGTGGTGCGTCGCCTGGTGCACCGCCCGCCGTCGGGCTGACTTTGCAGCCCGGCGTGGTCAGTACGCGTTGGAACAGGGTCTTTTTACCGGCCTGGATCAGCGGTTTGTCATCGGCCTGGGACAGCGGGCTGATGCATAGCGCGAGCAAGGCGGCACCGCTCAGCAGGAATCGACTCAGGGGCGAACGCATCACTTCTGCAACTCCTCGAAGCGCTGCTTGGCTTCGGCGTTGTTCGGGTCCTGGGTCAGGATGGTTTCGTACCAGTAGGCGGCGGTGGCGTTGTCCGCAGTCGGGAAGCACTCGCTAGCCTTCAGGTATTTAGGGTCGTATTCACGGGCATAGGCGTTGGCGATCAGCGCGTCACCGGCCTGGGCACGGTTGGCGTACAGACGCTGGGCGACGCCGCAGTGCTTGCTGGCTTTGGCCTGGTTGATGATCTCCAGCAATTTGGCACTGTCGGGCGCCGCCTTGATGCAGGTCTGGACGAAGGTCAACTCGGGCAGGCTGTTCATGCTGTCGAGGGTGCAGGCTTGAGCGTCGGCGCCGGCAGGTGCGACGGGGGCGGCGGGAGTGGTGGCAACCGCAGGGGCCGGGGTGCGTTTGTAGAACCAGAATCCGCCGCCCGCCGCCAGCAGCAACACCACAATCAACAGGCCAATCAGGCCTTTGTTGCTTTTTTTAACCGGTGCGGGAGGAGGCGAATAGGCAGGCTCGGTGTGCACCGACTCCAACTCCAGTTCTGGCTCGGCGGTGGACAGGGTCAGTTCAGGCAGGTCCGGGATCTCCGGGATCTCCGGGATCTCTGGTTCCGGTGCCGGTGCGCTCGGCGCCGTCAATTCGGCACTGCCGTAAGTCGAACGGGTCTGGCCACCGGCCGTGGACGGCAGCAAACCAACGCCAGGGCGAACCACGCCTTTATCGGCATGCCCGTGGCTCTGTTCGCGCAGTTCGATCTGGAATTGCGAGTTGGCGACACCTTCCAGCAGCGGGTCGACCACGTCCGGGCCGACCTGAGCTTCCAGACCTTCGCCGCTGGCCGTGACGTTGAAACGCGAGACCTTGAACCAGAATGGATTGTTGCTCCAGGCCTTGTGGTCCTGAAGGTAAAAACCGTCCTGGTTGCGCTGAATGGAAAACTCCAGCTGTTCCTCGCCACCCTGCCATTTCTTCACAGTGAGGCGGGCCTGGCCAGGCACATTGGGCTCTAACGCGAGCAGGTCGACACGAATTGGCATTGCTTATCTCGCTGCGAAGGCTGTGAGCACTTGGCCCAGCCGTTCGTTCTGTTCAGGGGTGATTTCACGTCCGGCACCATGGCCGGCATTGTCCTGCGTGATGTAGGCCAGGCCCGAGAGCCAGTCGCCCAGGTACCGTTGCGCCTGATTCGACGGTTGCGCCGGCAGTTCGGGCACTTGTCCCGGGCCAATGTCGGTGTAGAACGAAAACAAAGGCGCCTTGGCGCCGGTGCGGCTGTTCGGACGCTCGTTCACCGGCTTCTGGAGGTAGCCGAACCAGGACACGAAATCGCGCAGCACACGTTGCACTTCCAGTACCTGACGCTCGACCAGTTGATCGCGCCGCGCGCCACTTTGTGCTCGCTTGAGGACGGCGCGGCTCAGTTGCCCCGGCAAGTCCTGGCGATAGCCGGCGGTGATCAGTTCATCGACCACCGCTTCCAGCAAGGCCTTTTCCAGCCCCAGCAGGTTGAGCAGGCTTTGCCGGGTGGTCAGTTCCCGCAGGTGCGCGATCCAGGCCTTGAAGGCCGCTTTGGCAAAGCGATGCTCATTGCTTTGCAGCTCGGGCGCCGGGGTGCCGATTTTGTTGCTCGCCGGCGTGCTGGCGGGGCTCAGGTCGTCACCGAAATCGAAATCAAAACCGGCGTCGTTGCCGTACAGGCTCTGGCTCGGCGTAGGTGCGAGCGGTTCGTCGGTCACGACGGGCTCGTCATCGGTTTCGTACACGCCGCTGAGGTACAGGTCGCGCACCTCTTCGCTCGGCATGTCGAGTTGATCGATCAATTCGCCAAGTACCGCCGGACGACGGCCCAAACCGGTCAAAATCATTTGCGCCTTGGCTTTCTTGGCGGCTGCGGCGCTGTCGTCGTCGGCGTGGTACCAAGTGCTCAGGCCGTGAGTGGTCAGGCCTTCGAGGCACTCGCTCAATTGCTCGCGGATGCGCTGCAATTTGAATTCGATATTGGCCACGCCTTTGAAACTGCCGCTGAAGTGGCTGATGCCACCGTCATCGTTGCGCAGCATTTCTGTCCAGGCGTTGGCCGGGTTCCTGATGTGTTTGCACACCAGGGCGTTGCTGGCGAAGCTGGTGCCCAGCGCGCTGACACGTTCCTGATAGAGGGCATTGAGACCGGTTTCCGCACCGGTCGCGTCTTGCCCGATGAACGCCGCGTCCATACGCGGTTTGCGCACCAGGTAGGTGTTCTGGAACGGAGTGCCGGCCCAGTCGTTCATCCAGCTCAGGCTGCCGAAACGCTCCAGCATGGTCAGCTTGATCATGCCGTTCCAGCTCTCGTCGTACTGATCTGGCGTCAGGCTCAGGGAGTTGGTGATGCGCAGGTCGAGCATGGTCAGCGCCCAGATCAGGCCAGTATCGCGCTTGCTGCGAGCGGCCGAGTCGGCGCCCTGGGTTTTTTCGATCCAGCGGGTCAGCACCGGGCCCACGTCGTTGACGTCGCTCTGTTTGGTCGAGCCTGTGCACACCACCAGCGCGTTCATTTCCTGGTTGTCGGTGTAGCGTTCGAACAGGTAGGCGACCTTGCCGCGCAGGATCAGCTGGGAAACGGAGTTGTCCTTGGCGGTGGACTCGGGGTCGCTGGAATCGGCGATCTCGTGCAGTTTCTGGCGCCCGCGATAACCGGGGAAATCCAGCAGGTCGACCTGATTGACGATGTCATCCACCGGCGCTTCGATCAGGCGGAAAGTCATTTCGGCGGTCAGTGCCGCCAGTTGCGCGACCGCAATGGCCTGACTGTTTTGCAGGCGATCGCCCACCAGCGGTCGAACATCGATCGGCAAGTCCTGCGGGCTGCCGAAGCGTTCGAGGATGTCGACGTTCATGATGCTGTCGCGCTGGCTGTAGGTGTCGTTGTCGAAGCTCACCAAGGCCTTCAGCGGTGCGAACACGGTCTCGGGCAGGCCCAGCTTGTGCAGCGCGCCGGCCAGTTGCTGGTACACGCGCGTCAACTCGCGTTGCTCACCCCAGAGAATCGAAAACAGCTCGGCCCGTTCCTGGAAATTCAGGCGTGGCGCCAGTTGCAACGCTTTGGGCCAGTACAGGTGCTCGAGCTTCTTCACCGAGTTGCGGAAGTTGTCGCGCAGGTAATCCCACAGCGACACCAGATCGTCGGCGTTGACGCCCGTTTGCAGCGGCCCGGTTTCGCGGCCTTCGAACGGTTTGAGCACGCGTTGGATGCGCTCTTCATCGATCTCGTAGGAAATCCGTTCAAGGTCGAAATCCTTGAACCAGGCGTTGGCGAGAATCTTCGCCAGCTCGATTTCCTTGAACAGCGTGAGTTCTACCGGGAAGTCATTGTCCTGACTGACCGTCGCCCGACGGCTGAAACGCGTTACCAGGCCGGTGGCTTCCTTGCCACCACCCACCGGGTTGATGTGCTTGATGAAGTCCAGGCGCTGGTCGCCGAACTCGGTTTCCAGCTTGCCGTTCTGACCGGCGGCGAGGGCCGAAATCAGGTAGGACTTGCCGGCCTGGGACAAGCCGAAAAAGCCAATGGTCATCGGCGTGCAGGCCACGCGACCGAGGCTTTGGGCCAGGTTGCGGGCGCGGTGCAGGCGGATGTTCAGGTTGTCGGCTTCGCTGTCCAGGCGCGGTGCATTGCCGCGCGTCTGGCCAATCCAGTCCAGCGCCTGACCGGCGCCTTCATAAACAGCGGCCCAACTGGCAGAGAGCTGAGTTTGATCGGGGGTCAGGTCATTCATTTGCGTTTCACACTTCCACTGTCGAGCCAGTACTTGGTCTCGCTCAGGCCGGCGTCGAGCATGGTGTTGAGTTCCAGCTCGAGGTCGCTGCGCGGGTTGAAGTTGACGTTGTTGCTGTTGGATTCGATGTCGCGAACCGAGAGGCGGTCGCTGACCAGATCCTGCTTGCGGGTGTATTTGTCCGCCGGCTTGACCTGGAATCGCACCTTGAGCAGCGGCGCGCTGCCGTTTTCACCGATTGCGCGGGAGAACTTCTCCCGACCCGCCTTGGTGAACCGCAAGGTATACAACGGCGAGGCGGCCCAGCGTTCAGCGGCCAACTGGCGGAAACCGAGGCGCAGATCGCCGCGCATTTCCAGCTGTGGCGTGTCGGCGGCGTCGCCATCGCCAATTACCGGTAGCTTGATTTTGTAGTCTTCGGACTGGATATCGCGGTACAGCACGTCGGCGTCCTTGATCACGTTGTTCAGGTCGATGACGCCGATGTTCTTGACCGTCGAATACGGCTTGAGCGCCGATGCCCGGAAGTAGAAGTTCGGCACGCTGTGGTTGGCGCACAACAGGCAGAGCATGGCGCCGACCGAGGCGGTGCTTTTCGGGTCGTCGATCCGGCCGTTCTTGTGAAACGGATACCAGCCGCCGGTGCGGTAGTTTTGCAGCGCCAGAATGCGCCCCGGTGGCAGCGGCAACACCTTGCGAATGAACGCCTGGATGCCGGGCAGGCGCGAAGGGCGGCCGGTCAGCAGCAAGACATCACACGGGTAATGCGCGACCACTTCACACAGCGCACCGAGGATCTTGGTGATGTTGATCTGGTCGTTGAGGAACGCGGCGTGGAGCTTTTGCAGGTCGAAGCTGATCGGCGCGGCATACAGGTCGAAACCGCTCTGGGCGCCGACATCGCGACGCACGGCGGCATTGACGTAGTCGAGCACGGTCTGGCTGATTGCGTTGTCACCGAGCAAATGGCGGTAGCTTTGCGGGATGACTTCCTGCGGGACCTGCGGATCGTAATGCTCGTACGCCTTGAGCAGCGCCAGGCCCAGCGGGGCGAACACCTGGAGGTTCAATTGCTGGCGCAGGATCATGTCTTGGGCACTGACCGATTCATCGCCACACAGCCGCGACATCAGTGAGTTCGGGGCCTTCACGCCAGCGTTCTGCAAGGCTTTTTCGAAACTCGGCAGGATGAAGTCCTGAATCACATCCAGCAGGATGTCGTCGCCGGCCACTTTGAAGCCATCGCGAAAACGCTGTTCGGGGACGATGTGCACATTGCTGCCGCTGCCGGTATTGCCCGCGCGGTCGAGACGATAGTCGGTGATCACAAGGTCCGTGGTGCCACCGCCGATGTCGATGGTCGCGAGGGTGATGCGTTGGCGGTCGGCCTTGTCCGGCCGGGCGATGGTGTCAAAAAACTCTTCCGGGTGACCGGCGAAGTTCTCGTTGACCTCGGTATACAGGTAAACCAGCTGGCCACAGGACGCTTCGTCCCATTCCACACGGATACTCGGGATCGGCGTGCGCGGGCTGACGGCCTGGTCCAGATGTGGATCTTCCTCACCGGCATGCCAGCCGAGGCTTTTCCACACCAGGCCGATGGCTTGCAGCATGCGTTCGTTGAGGATGCTGCGCTCGGCCTGCGGCATGCCCGGCGGCACGGTCAGGGTAATGCTGTTGAGCTGGCGCGGCACGCGGGTGTGACCCTGGCGCGAGCGCTGGGCCGGGCTGTTGATTTGCGACAGCGCCTGGGCCAGTACTTCGGCGAGCATGAAGGTCATTAGCGAGCTGCGTGAGTAACGCGGCATGAACACCGGCAGGCGATCGTCTTCTTCGAGGCTGTAAAGCGCCTCGCCGGTTTCGTTGATCAGGTGCGAGAACGGCGCGGCGGTGGCAAACGGTTCATTGTCGGTCTTGATGTACGAACAGTTGAAACGCCAGCCGTGGCCATAGGCGTTTTCGTCCCACAGATAGCGTTTCGGGCTGGACAGGCCCGTGGAGCCTTCGGTGCCGCGACGACGACTGGCCAGGCGACCGGCCTCATTGCCGACACGGGCAATCGTCGCCCATTGGAACGCATCGTGACGACCACTCTTGACCGAACAGTGGTCCTTGCCGAAATACGCCTGGGCGAATTCCACGCGGCTTTCGAACGGCAGGTTGTAGGTGTGTTCGGGGGTGATCAGGTCGCGCAGTTCCAGCACGTAGTTCTGCTTCAGCCCGGAGCCGGCTTGACCGTGGTTTTCGATCAGGATGCCGCAGGTGCGCGAGTTGCCGACGTCCAGTACCAGGTCCACCGGAATCGGTTTGACCAGGCCATTGCTGTCGTTGGCGACCACTTTCAGCTCGGGGATTTCAACTTTCGCCCCGGTCTTCGACTGCTGGGCGGCTGAAGGTTTGCTCAACAGGCTGAGCAAGTTGAGGTAGTGCGCCAGGTGGTGGTTGGCGCGGATGTCGATGTCCAGCTCTGCGCGCGAACGGTGGGCATTGCCCTCATTGAACACTTCCAGCAACCACTCATTGACCCACGGCTGCGCCAGAAACCAGCGTGTTTCGCTTGCCTTGGTCGCCAGTTTGAAAGACACGCCGGAGCTGATGTCTTCTTCGTTGGGCGCCAGATAGGCAGTGCCGTCACGCTTGGGCATCACACGGCTGTCGAACGCCATCGTCAGGCGGTGGGTGTTGCCGTCGATGTCGGGAGTCTCCAGTTTCACCAGGCGCATGCGCGACCAGTTGCTCGGACCTTCGTCGAAGCGATGCGGTGGCATGAAGCGGAAAAACGGGATCGGTAGCCAGATACCGTCGAGCAAGTCGAGGCTGCTTTTCATGTCGACACTGAACGCAGGTTTGGCTTTTTCGACCTTTTCCGGTTCGGGTTCGTAGAAAAAGAAGTCTTTCTCTTCGTTGTACGCCAGGCGGCAGATCAGCCCGCTGATCATCGGTGCGAACTCGCCCGCCGGTTCCTTGCGGGGATCCAGGCGCAGGGCGAAATCCATGAACTGGATGCCGGTGTCGCTGACCAGCGTGACGGTGTCTTCGAATTGAGTGACTTCAGGCAACATGTCGGGTTATTCCGTTTTTTCGGCCACTTGCCGCATGGACATGGGGAATTGTTCTTTTCCGTAACCGCCGGTGCAGTCCGCGATCGTGGTCGCCCCTGGGCGGCAGTTGACCTTGGGCATCTCGTAAGTGCTGCCATCGGCGCAAACGGCCTGGCCCTGGCTGTCGATGGCCAGGCTGCCACCCTTCATAGTAGCGCTCACCGGCCCACTGCATTTCGATCCGTTGGCCTGGTGGACGGTGACTTGGCCCTTACCGTCCTTGAGCTGGTATTCCAGGCGCAGTGGTTTGCCGGTTCGGCTGTCCTGTATCCCGGCGCCTGCGCTGTACTGGCCATCGAGAAATTTGGCGGCACCGTCGGCGGCGTCTGGCGGGATGCTCAGGGGCGGGCCGGATTTTGCGGCGGCGGATTTTTCTGCTTCGGGCGATGTGACATCCGGCGGCGTGGTTTTGTTTTCGGGTGGCGCGGTCTTGTCTTCAGGTGACTCAGTTTTGTTTTCGGGTGGCGCAGTTTTGTTTTCAGCTGCGGGGTCTATGGCCGGGTCTTTGCTCAAGTCGGCGGGTGCCATGTCAGCCTCGTTACCCTCGACGGCTGGCGTTTCCACACCCTGCGTTCCGGTCACGGCGGTGCCGGTTCCAGTGGTCGAGCCTATAACAGTGCCTGTCACCGGGACGCCATTCAGCGTCGTGACATTGCCGGTCAGAGGCGGCTCTTCCAGTTGTTTTTCCACCGGTACAACGCCCTTGGGCAGCAAATCTACCGCCACCAACGGAATCGGGACGCACCCTCGCAGGCCGAGCAAAAGCCACAAAAGCAGCAGCAGGAGCGGCAGCAGCAACAGCCACCACCAGCGACGCCACCACGGACGAGCAACCACCGGCACAACGGGCGCAACAACAGGCGCTTCGGCCACGGGTGGCAGCGTGAACGCGGGCGGGACCTGATAAAGGCAGTGCAGGGGGTCGCTGTTGCCGGTACCGGCATGCTCGAAACCCCAGAAGGTCAGCACCGGTTTGCCTTGCACCAGGTAGACGAAGTTTTCGTCCGGGAAATGAATCACGCGCTTGAGCAGCTTGCCGAACACGGCTTTGTCGCCTTGCTGCTGTTCGGCGGAGTCAGTACCCAGGAAACGCTGGCTCAACTCTTCGAGCGCGGTCTTCAGCGCTTCAAGCTGGCGGCGGGCAGGGGCGCGTTCTTCTTCGGTCGCGCTGCTCCACGGAATCACATCGCCGTCGAGGGCGCTGTACCAATCGATCTGGTTGCCGAGCTCATCGCTTTGAGGGATGGCCAGATGATCTACCAAATCGGGATTCTTGCGGCGAATGGCTTCGCGCAATTGCAGGGCTGCCCGGTAGACCGGTTGACCTGTTTCGCCGAGGGCAGTGAATGACCCGCTCTTGCCGCTGCGTAATAGTGCCCCGCGCATTCAAACTCCATACGATCCGTTGCGCAAAAATGACAGACAAATGTGTCTGTACCTGCTCCTGCATTTGGCAAGCGACCATGATGCCATAATAGTGTCGCCGTCAAACTGCCGGAGGTTCAAACCTTATGAGACTAACGTAAGCGTGCGGAGGTTGCATAAGGTCAATATTAATTGGCTTTGGAAGGCTAGGGGGTGCACTTTTTAAGCTTGCTGAATCGTTTCATCAGCGCTATAAAAAATGCACAACTCCAAGAAAGGCTTTCCCCATGTCCCCGCTCAAACTCCTCGTTGTCCTTGGCGCGCTGTCCGCCTCCCACGCCATGGCTTGGGATTACGTCCTGCTCGACAGCGACAAAGCCGCGCAAAACTGGCAGATCACCAGCCAGCAACTCGGTGTGAAAACCGACCAACCCTTCTCCGTGACACTTCGAACCTTGCACGGTGGTCGGCAAGAGGGCGTCAGCATCGTCGACATCGATAACGGCACGATGAAGCTCTCGGTGGTGCCGACTCGCGGGATGAACGTGCTGCAGGCGTCGGTCGGTAGTGTGCGCATGGGCTGGGATTCGCCGGTCAAGGAGGTGGTCAATCCGTCTTTCATCGAGCTCAATGGCCGCGGTGGTCTGGGTTGGCTGGAAGGTTTCAATGAGCTGGTCACCCGCTGCGGCTACGAATGGGTCGGCCACCCCGGCGTCGACAACGGCGAACTGCTGACCCTGCACGGTCGGGCCGCCAACATTCCTGCGAACAAAGTCACCCTGCACATCGATGAAAAACCACCGTACGCCATCACCTTGCGCGGCGAACTGAAAGAGCAGGCGTTCAAGAAAGTCGACTTCTCCGTGGCGACAGAACTGGTCACCGAACCCGGCAGCGTAACGTTCGCGCTCAACGACACCCTGACCAATAACGGTGACTATCCGAAGGAATACCAGGCGCTGTATCACAGCAACTTCAGCACGCCGTTCCTGGAACAGGGCGCCCGCTTCGCCGCACCGGTGAAACAGGTCTCACCGTTTAACGACAAAGCCAAAGGCGATCTGTCGGACTGGCAAACCTACCGCGCACCGACCAAGGACTACGACGAGACGGTTTACAACGTGGTGCCGTATGCCGATGCCAAGGGCGATACGTTGACCGTGTTGCATAACAAGGCCGGCAGCCTGGGGGTTTCGGTCGGCTTCAACACTCAGACACTGCCCGTTTTCTCCCTGTGGAAAAACACCGATACCCAAGGCCAGGGCTATGTCACGGGGCTGGAGCCGGGAACAAGTTTTTCCTACAACCGCCGTTATCAGCGGCCACTGGACCTGGTACCGACAATCGGGCCGAAGGAACACAAGCAGTTCCGCATCAGCTACAGCTTGCTGGCGGATAAGGCGGCTGTGGATAAGGCCTTGAAGCAGGTGAGCGAGATTCAAGGTGGGCGGGAGACTGAGGTGCGGCAGACGCCGTTGGTCGATCTGACCAAGGGGTGACGCTGGCTAGAGCGTTGTCGGTCGATATTGCAGCGCCTCGGCCAAATGTTCGCGTCTGATTCCGTTGGCTTGTTCAAGGTCCGCCAGCGTGCGCGCGACCTTGAGCAGTCGATGGGCTGATCGCAGGGAGAGATTGAGTCGTTCACAAGCGGTTTCCAGCCAGTTTTCATCGACTGTGGACAACTTGCAGTGCTTGCGAAGCCCCGGCAGATCGAGAAAGGCATTGGCACAGCCCTGACGCGTCTGTTGGCGCTCGCGTGCATCGGCCACGATCAATGCAGCGCTGGCGCTGTCCTCTCCCGGTTTCACGGGTGGATTCAGCGCCGTGGCCTCCCGTGCCACGGTCAGGTGCAAGTCGATCCGATCCAGCAGCGGGCCCGATAGCTTGTTGCGATAGCGCTGAACCATGTCAGGTGTGCAGGAGCAGCGCCCGGTAGGTTCGCCAAGATATCCACAGGGGCACGGATTCATCGCCGCCACCAACTGGAACCGCGCTGGAAACCGTACGCGATCCTTCGCCCGGGAAATCACGATATGCCCGGACTCCAGGGGCTCTCTCAACACCTCAAGCACCCTGCGTTCAAATTCCGGAAGCTCATCAAGAAACAAAACACCATGGTGGGCGAGGGTGATCTCGCCCGGCTGAGGTTTCGAGCCGCCGCCCACCAGCGCGGGCCCTGAGGCGGAGTGGTGAGGCTGGCGAAACGGCCGATGCGGCCAATGGCTCAGCGGTACACAACTGGTGACCGATTGAATGGCTGCGACCTCCAGGGCTTCGCTTTCCGACAGCGGCGGCAGCAGCCCGGGCAGGCGACTGGCCAACAAGGTTTTTCCGGTCCCCGGCGGCCCGCTGAACAGAAGGTTGTGCGCACCTGCGGCGGCAATCAACAGCGCTCGTTTGGCTGCCTGCTGACCCTGCACTTCATTCAAATCAGGATAGGGTTTGCTGGCGTAGAGCAAACCATTGGAGACATAGGGCTCGATCGGCGTATGCCCATTGAAATGCGCAACCGCCTCCAGCAAATGATCCACCGCAATCACCTTCAAGCCCGACGCCAGGCATGCTTCCTCGGCGTTGGCCCGCGGTACGACCAGCGAACGCCCAGCCTTGCGCGCCGCCAATGCTGCGGGCAATACACCGCGCACGGCCCGGACCGCGCCAGACAGGGCAAGCTCCCCCAGGCACTCCACATCATCGAGCGTCAACGTCGGCACCTGTACGCTGGCCGAGAGAATCCCCAGCGCAATCGCCAGGTCGAAGCGCCCACCATCCTTGGGCAAATCCGCCGGTGCCAGATTCAACGTGATGCGCCGTTGCGGAAACTGCAGCCCGGAATTGATGATCGCGCTGCGCACCCGGTCCTTGCTTTCCTTCACCGCCGCCTCGGGCAGCCCGACCATGGTCAGCGATGGCAAACCATTGGCCAGATGGACTTCAACGGTGACAGAGGGAGCATCCACGCCAACCTGGGCGCGGCTGTGGACGATGGAGAGGGACATGGTCGTTCCTTGAGGTGACGGAGGCCGCTTCCTGCGGGTTTTTCAAGGATAGACGGGGGAGAGGGGATGGTGGAGTGGTTATGCGGGCATAACTTTCACGGGATATTACGGTTACGCATCAGGGCATCGGCGAGCTACAAAAAAACCGCCATTGAGGCGGTTTTTTGATAGACAGTTTCAGGCTCTTTTGCCGGCAAGCAAGCCAGGAGGTTCAAGGTCGTTGCCGTGAGTGGCAGCGACATCAAGGAATCGTTGTTGATTGGCTGAAATACTGCCAGCCAGCCGAAGCGCTTCAGCATGATACTGAACGATAAGTAACAGCCTGGCTTTTCGCTTTTTGTGAATCATGGACACCTCCTGTGCCTGGGAGTGAGATAGATACTATTAATCGTTCAGGTAAATGACAAGTCGATTGGTCTGGTCGAAGCTGAATCCGAGAGTCTGGTAGTAGGGGAGGACATTTGGGTCAGGATCTTGAATCTCTATTTCATTGCACCCCAGCATTCGTGCATAGGTATCTGTAGCCAGCAGCGCCATCGAGGCGATCAAGCCACGAAGAGGATGAGATCTGTCTGGGTGGCCCTGCAAAAGAACGATCTTTATGCAAATAGTGCTTTTACGCGGAGTGGCATAACACAGACCACACAGCTTCTTTTCGTACCAGATGGCCAAATCCAGTCCCTTGGCATCTTTGCACTTCCAATCCGGTACGTTTTCCCACGGGTAGAGTGCAGCTTCCATCCACGGGTGACAGGCAGTTATCGCTGCGGGAGTTATTGGTTCGAACCTAACGGCCTCGGTGTTGAGTTTCCTAGCCCGAGACTTACAGTCCTCGACGAAAATTTTATAGGCGAGCATTCGTGCATTTGATTTGTAAGTCTGGTTTCGAAGTTCGGTGCCTTTTCCTTTTCTTCTCATTGCTAGCGTCTATCGAATAACAAGGAGAAAAGTGTAAAGAAAAGGGTGCGGACTGATAAATCAGGCAGGAGAGCTACGTTTTGTAGGACCGTGCCGAGATAGTTGAAGGACGTCGGTGAAAGAGTGTGGCAGGTCTTGCTGGATGAAGGTTGCTGGTTATGATCTCGTTGAATTCAGACGTAGGTAACGTGAATGAACAGGAATGGGATGCGCCCGATTCATCCAGGTGAAATTCTTAGCGAGGAGTTTTTGAAGCCGCTGGGCATTTCAACCGCTGCGTTGGCCAGCTGGCTGAACGAGCCTGAGGCTGAAGTAAGCAAGGTTGTTGGTCGGCAGAGCGGTATCGGTGCTGGTCTGGCGCAAAAGCTATCCATCCACCTGAACACCACGCCCGAGTTCTGGCTGAATCTGCAATCGACTTATGATTTGCGTTCAGCCCAGATCGAGCGTGGTTGAGCGTTAAGTATTCAAAGCGACTGCAAGACTCGTGAAGCCCGCTTCCACCAAGGGGGCACCGGACGTCTTGTCTGCTCCCGATCCGTCACCATCTGCGGTACATCCTGCAATCGAATCCAGGGCTGGTTATTCCAGTGCAGCAAGCTCAACGACATTTCCGGCCAGTTGAGCAGGCTCAGTTGTGGGCGTTCGGTTGTGCTCAGGTGTTGGGCATCACGGAGAGCGGGGACGACTTCGTGGGTGAGCCATTCACGCAACGCTCGGTACTCGGGGCAGTAGTGGTAGACGAGGAGGGCGTAGACGCCGGATTCGCTGATTAGCAGGGTGTTTTCGATG
Source organism: Pseudomonas sp. WJP1 (assembly GCF_028471945.1). Classification (NCBI taxonomy): domain Bacteria; kingdom Pseudomonadati; phylum Pseudomonadota; class Gammaproteobacteria; order Pseudomonadales; family Pseudomonadaceae; genus Pseudomonas; species Pseudomonas sp. WJP1. The sequence continues at coordinate 6,847,615 of NZ_CP110128.1, read as the reverse complement.
TTGCCGTGGATGAGCGTTTTGACGGTTTGGTATTGGTCGGGATCTAGTTTTCGGAGTTGGCGGTCGTTGAGGTAGATGCGTAGTAATCGTCCCAGGTCGCGGGCGCTGAACCAGGGTTGGTTTTGGAGGAGGAGGGCATGGAGGTGGAGTTTGTGGCGGGTGAAGACGTGGGGGATCAGGTAAGCATCATCTCGATTCATTGATACAGCTCCTTTTGCTTAAGGGCTGCCGGCAATTGTCGCCAAACAATTGGGTGGCAGTTGTACGCGGGTTGGCGAACCGGAGCAAAAGGAACCCGGCAGACCCGGAGGTCTCCCACGCACAACCGCCATGACTTGCATCGATGGTCGTCATGCTCCTTAAGCTTCCAGGTCGCCAAACCCAGTGCTGAACATTCAGCATTGGGTGAGCTTAGGAACCGGAGCATCGCGGCGCAATCGGACGGCGGATGAGAACTTTGTAGGACGTTGCCGGGATTGTTGCGGGGCTTAGGATCAAAAGATCGCAGCCTTCGGCAGCTCCTATAGGTAAAGCGGAAGGTCGTGCCGACCTTCAATCGCGGGCAAGCCCGCTCCCACAGGGATCGCGGTGTTTACTCGGCAGGTGGACTGAGCTTCGCTTCCAGCTCCGCCACTTTCGCTTCAAGAGCCTCCAACCGTGCCCGCGTGCGCGCCAATACGACAATCTGGCTATCGAACTCTTCCCGGCTAACCAGATCCAGCTTGCTGAACCCGCTCTGCAACAGCGCCTTGAACTGGCTTTCGATTTCGCTTTTCGGCAGTGGAGTGTCGCCGCTGAAGAGGCGAGAGGCGGTGCCTGTCAGGGCGTCGAGGAAGTCTTTGGGCGCGAGCATGGGGAAATGTCCTGGTAGCAATGACGGGCAGTGTACCACGCAGTGTCTATAGTCAAATTCGCGGGTCAGGGATGCACGCTTTTCGCGCATGGGGACGGACGGTCTCGCACCGTTGTTGTGCGTGACGCGTTGGGTGTTGTCGTGAAGTGGTAGCGATCTGTTGGCAAAGGCTTGAAAACTATGCGTTTTGTGGAGATGGCAAGCTTTCTGCTTAGATGCTGATGACCCATGCACTGATGCAGTCGCTGTGACGAATGCAGTGCGCCAGGCGAAACGCGGGGGAGTGTTTCGCAAGGAGCGGTTAGCTGGCGTCGGACGGGCAGGTAAGGCCGACGATGCGTTACAAAGCCAGGCACTGCGCTTAGACTTGAGACGGGTTTGTTTTCCTGGGGCAAGTCCACCAAATTCGGGAGAGAGTTTTCATGAAGCTAGTCACTGCCATCATCAAGCCGTTCAAGTTGGACGACGTACGCGAGTCGTTGTCCGAGATCGGCGTGCAGGGCATTACCGTTACTGAAGTCAAAGGCTTCGGTCGGCAGAAGGGTCACACCGAGCTGTATCGCGGCGCGGAGTACGTGGTCGATTTCCTGCCAAAGGTGAAGATTGATGTCGCCATTGACGACAAGGATCTCGACCGGGTTATCGAGGCGATAACCAAGGCGGCCAACACCGGCAAGATCGGTGACGGCAAGATCTTCGTGGTCAATCTGGAACAGGCGATTCGCATCCGTACCGGCGAAACCGATACCGACGCAATCTAAGCCGCCACAAACCCAACGCCCCAGGAGAAAACAAAATGACTCTGCGTAAATTCGCAGGGCTAGGAGCCCTGTTGTCCTTCGTAATGCCCTGCCTGGCCATGGCGGCAGACGAAGTGGCGGCCCCAGTCCTCAACTCCGGCGATACCGCCTGGATGTTGACCTCGACAGCCCTCGTGCTGTTCATGACCATTCCCGGCCTCGCGCTGTTCTACGGCGGCATGGTGCGCTCCAAAAACATTCTTTCCGTGATGATGCAGTGCTTCGCCATTACCGGTCTGATCAGCGTCCTGTGGGTCATTTATGGCTACAGCATCGCGTTCGACACCACGGGCATGGAGCAGGGCGTCGTCAACTTCAACTCCTTCTTCGGTGGCATGGGCAAGGCCTTCCTCGCCGGTGTCACGCCATCCAGCCTGACCGGCCCTGCGGCGCTGTTCCCTGAGGCGGTGTTCATCACCTTCCAGATGACGTTCGCCATCATTACCCCGGCGCTGATCGTCGGTGCCTTCGCCGAGCGCATGAAGTTCTCCGCGATGCTGATCTTCATGGGCATCTGGTTCACCCTGGTGTATGCACCGATCGCGCACATGGTCTGGTCCGGCAACGGCGGCCTGATGTGGGACTGGGGCGTGCTGGACTTCGCCGGCGGCACCGTGGTGCACATCAATGCCGGTGTGGCCGGTCTGGTTGCCTGCCTGGTACTGGGCAAGCGCAAAGGCTTCCCGACCACGCCGATGGCACCGCACAACCTGGGTTACACCCTGATGGGCGCGGCCATGCTGTGGGTCGGCTGGTTCGGTTTCAACGCCGGTTCCGCCGCGGCGGCCAACGGCACTGCCGGCATGGCAATGCTGGTTACCCAGATCGCTACCGCCGCCGCTGCTCTGGGCTGGATGTTTGCCGAGTGGGTCACCCACGGCAAGCCAAGCGCACTGGGCATCGCTTCGGGTGTGGTTGCAGGCCTGGTAGCCATTACCCCGGCCGCTGGCACCGTAGGCCCGATGGGTGCTTTGGTGATCGGTCTGGCTGCAGGCGTGGTGTGCTTCTTCTGCGCGACCACCCTGAAACGCAAACTCGGCTATGACGACTCCCTGGACGCCTTCGGCGTGCACGGTATCGGCGGTATTCTCGGCGCGATCCTGACCGGTGTGTTCGCTGCACCGGCCCTGGGCGGTTTCGGCACTGTCACCGATATCGGTGCGCAAGTCTGGATTCAGCTCAAGGGCGTGGGCTTCACGGTGATCTACACCGCGATCGTCACCTACATCATCCTCAAGGTCCTGGACGCTGTAATGGGCCTGCGTATCACCGAGGAAGAAGAAGCGGTCGGTATCGATCTGGCGCTTCACAACGAACGCGGCTACAACTTGTAAGCACGCGCATGAAAAAAACTTGCCCGGCTTGCCGGGCATTTTTTTGTCTGGAATTTGTCATTGAAGGGTGAGCTGAAAGGTTTTTTCCTACAGGTTTTACGATGTTTGCGTCGGGTATATTTGTACGGCCGAAGGCTTACAGGAATGAGGGATGATCAGGGCCTTTGTTTTTTCCCAGAGCGCGCTAGAATGCGCCCCGGACGTGCGGAGAACTGTATGTGGCAACAGACTCTGATAACCCTTCGGGCGAGGCCCCGGGGCTTTCATCTGGTAACGGACGAGTTACTCGCCGGCCTGCCTGAACTCAAGGCGTGTCGGGTCGGTCTGTTGCATTTGTGGATACAGCATACCTCGGCGTCGTTGACCATCAACGAGAACGCCGATCCGGCGGTCCGTCGCGACTTCGAACGATTTTTCAATCGTCTGATCCCACAAGGAACAGACGGCTATGAGCATAACGACGAAGGCCTGGACGACCTCCCGGCGCACTTCAAGGCCAGTGTGCTTGGCTGTCAGCTCAGTTTGCCGATTTCGGCGGGCCGACTGGCATTAGGGACCTGGCAAGGCGTTTATCTGGGCGAGCACCGTGATCACGGCGGTGCCCGTAAAGTCCTCGCCACCGTGCACGGTGAAGGGGCATAACCGCTGGTCAGCAGCGGCTGTTGATTTTTTTCCGGCGGCCTTCGACAGAGGGCAAAGCTGGGCTATAACTAATCTGCTTTTCGCAAGTCATGAGGTAGAACATGAGCGACGATGATCTGGAAAACGACGACCTCGAAGTAGGCGACGACGACGAAACCGAAGAAGGTCTGGAAGCAGCGGCGGAAGACGTCGCTGAAGACGACGGCGGTGATGCCCCCGTTCCGACCGCCAAAGGCAAAGCCAAGGCAGCGGTATCGGTTGATGAGCTGCCGAGTGTCGAAGCCAAGAACAAGGAACGCGACGCCCTGGCCAAGGCCATGGAAGAGTTCCTGGCTCGTGGTGGCAAGGTGCAGGAAGTGGAGGCCAATGTGGTCGCCGATCCTCCCAAGAAGCCTGACAACAAGTACGGCAGCCGGCCTATCTGAGCCTGCTGCACGCTTGCTGAAAAAGCCCGCCGTCGCTGCGGGCTTTTTCATGCCTGAAACAAAACATCAGGCTTGGCACAAGCCATTGTAGGAGTGAGCCTGCTCGCGATGGCGGTGGGTCAGGCGACATCAATGGTGGATGTGCTTGCCTCATCGCGAGCAGGCTCACTCCTACAGGGTTTGGTGTCAGGCCGAAACTGAATTCCACTGCGCCAACAACGCCGGCAGCTCCGTCAGGCTGCGGATCTCGGCATCCGGCAAACGCTCGGCCTCCCAGACCTTGCCCGCCGGGTTGAACCAGATCGCCCGCAGTCCTGCCTGCTGCGCACCGGCAATGTCGTCCCCCGGATGGTCACCGATATGCACGGCCGTCCCAGGGGTTGCACCACCGCGCAGCAAGGCTTCGTGGAACAGCCGCGCATCGGGCTTGGCGATGCCGATGTCTTCGGCGCACAACGCAAACTTGAAGTAGTCCGCCAGCCCCAGGCGGCGCACATCGGCGTTGCCGTTGGTGACCACGCCGAGGGTGTAATGGTTGGCCAGTGCCTGGAGGGTGGGTTGCACCTCCGGGAAGATTTCCAGCTGGTGCCGGGCATGCAGGAACACTTCGAAACTTTGATCGGCCAGGTCCGACGCCTCGGCGTGGGCGTACCCGGCTTCTTCTAGCGCTTGAAACAACACGCGACGACGCAAGGCGCTGATGCGGTGTTTGAGTGCCGGTTCGATGCTCAGGATGCGTTCGCGAATGGCCCACAAATGTTCCACCGGAACAGCACCCAGGTTGGGCGCATGTTCAGTCAGCCATTCACGCAATACGGCTTCGGCGCTGACGATCACCGGGGCGGTGTCCCACAGGGTGTCATCGAGGTCGAAAGTGATCAGTTGGAGAGTCATGAATCGTCGCCCTTAATGCGTTTGGCCCGTGGATGGGCGCTGTCGTAGACGGTTGCCAGGTGCTGGAAATCCAGGTGGGTGTAGATCTGGGTGGTCTTGATATCCGAGTGGCCGAGCAGTTCCTGCACCGCCCGCAGGTCCTGGGAGGACTCCAGCATGTGACTGGCGAAAGAGTGTCGCAACATGTGCGGGTGCAGGTTTTGCCCCAGTTCGCGTTCGCCCGCGGCCTTGACCCGCAGCTGGATAGCCCGTGGTCCCAAACGCCGGCCTTGCTGGCTGACAAACACCGCATCGTCCGCCGGATTGGCCAAGGCCCGCAGTGGCAGCCACTGTTCCAGCGCCTCGCGGGCTTTTGCGCCCACTGGCAACAGACGGGTTTTGCTGCCCTTGCCGTGCACCTGAACCATGCCGTCCGCCAGATCCAGCTGGTCGAGATTGAGCCCGGTCAGCTCCGACAGGCGCAGCCCGGAGGAGTAAAACAGTTCAAGGATCGCCTGATCCCGGCGCGCCAGGAAGTCGTCCTCAACGCCACCTTCAAGCAGTTGCAGCGCACGGTCGGTATCGAGGGTTTTCGGCAAGCGACGTTCGCCCTTGGGCGGTGCCAGGCCGTTGGCAGGGTCGTGGTCGCAGAGGCCTTCGCGGTTCAGGTAGTGATATAGCCCGCGGACGGCCGACAGCAGGCGCGCCAGGCTACGGGACGATTGGCCTTGTGAGTGCAGGCGGGCGACCAGGCTGCGCAGGCGCTGGATGTCGAGGGCCGCCCAACTGCCGATGTTCTGCTTGACACACCAGTCCAGCACTTTGTCGAGGTCGCGGCGATAGGCCGATAGCGTGTGCGGCGACACCTGCCGCTCACTGCGCAGGTGTTCGCAGTAAGCGTCCAGTTGCCGTTCCACCTCAGCGTACCGAGCGCAGGGAGCTGTTGAGCCGTGGCAGCACGCGACCCATGACTTCCGCGATGTAGCTCAAAAACAGCGTGCCCACCGAGCTCTTGTAGTGCTGTGGATCACGGCTGGCGATGGCCAGGATGCCGTGGATGCCTTGGTGACTGATGGCAACGACGGCAGTGGAGCCGATCTGCTTGCGCTGTTCTTCGCCGAACAGAAAGTCCAGTTCATGCTCGCGCAGGGTGCCGCTGACGCTCTTTTCTTCCTGCAGCAAGCCGCCAATGGCCACTTGTGCCTCGGCGTGGGTGACCCAGCGGCCAACTGGCATGGGATTGTCGCCCAGCAGGATGAGACTGACGAAGGGCACCTGGAAGTCCTGGCGCAGGCTGTCTTCGACGCACATCACCACGTCTTCCAGGGTGTTGGCATCCATCAGCGCAAGGATCAGGCGGCGGGTCTTGTCGAAGAGGCGGTCGTTGTCGCGTGCCACATCCATCAAGTGCGAGAGGCGGTGGCGCAATTCGATGTTGCGATCCCGCAGGATGGTCATCTGGCGTTCGACCAGGGACACGGTGTCGCCACGTCGATGGGGAATGCGCAAGGCCGGCAGCAGTTCTTCGTGTTCGACGAAGAAGTCCGGATGAGCCTCCAGGTACGCGGCAATCGCCGCCGCCTCCAGGCTTTCGGACGCTGATTCGTCGGGCTGTCGGGCGGGTACCTGGGGCTTATCGGTCATGGCTTTGGCTCACTCAAAGACGTACTTGTCCTTCGTATACGCGTACTGCCGGGCCGGTCATCATGACCGGTTGGCCAGGGCCTGCCCATTCAATGGACAGGCGCCCGCCGGGCAGGTCGATCAATAGCGGCGAATCCATCCACCCCTGGCTGATCGCGGCCACCGCCGCAGCACAGGCGCCGGTACCGCAGGCCTGGGTTTCCCCGGCCCCGCGCTCCCAGACGCGCAACTGCGCGCGGCCCCGGTCGATGACCTGGAGAAAACCGACATTGACCCGTGCCGGGAAGCGCGGGTGATGTTCGATTTTCGGCCCCAGTTCATGCACCGGTGCATTGTTGATGTCGCTGACCCGCAACACGGCGTGGGGGTTACCCATGGACACGGCTGCCAGCTCGACCGGTGTGCCGTCGACATCAACCTGGTAACTCAGGGCCTGTTCCGGCGCCTGGAACGGAATATCGGCCGGCACCAGGCGCGGCGCGCCCATGTTCACGCCGATCTGGCCGTCGTTGCGGACATCCAGCTCAATGATGCCGCTTTTGGTCTCGACACGGATCTGCCGTTTCGCGGTCAGGCGCTTGTCGAGCACAAAACGGGCGAAACAGCGCGCACCGTTGCCGCACTGTTCCACTTCGGAGCCGTCGGAGTTGAAGATCCGATAGCGGAAGTCCACGTCCGGGTTGCTCGGGGCTTCGACGATCAGCAACTGGTCGAAACCGATGCCGGTGTGTCGATCACCCCAAAGCTTTGCATGCTTGGGCAGAATATGCGCGTGCTGGCTGACCAGGTCGAGGACCATGAAGTCATTGCCCAGGCCGTGCATCTTGGTAAAACGCAGCAGCATGGTTTTACTCCGGCAGCAGGCTTTCGCCAGCGAACAACTCGGCTACCGTCTCACGGCGACGCACTTCAAATGCCTGATCACCGTCCACCAACACTTCAGCAGCGCGGCCGCGGGTGTTGTAGTTGGAGCTCATGACAAACCCATAGGCACCGGCCGAATGCACGGCCAGCAGGTCGCCTTCTTCCAGCGCAAGCTCACGCTCCTTGGCCAGGAAGTCGCCGGTCTCGCAGATCGGCCCGACGATGTCGTAGGGGCGGGCAGCGGTAGTGCGCGGGCGCACGGCGGTGACGTCCATCCAGGCCTGGTACAGCGCCGGGCGGATCAGGTCGTTCATCGCCGCGTCGACGATGGCGAAGTCTTTGTGTTCGGTGTGCTTGAGGTACTCGACCTGGGTCAGCAGCACGCCGGCGTTGGCGACGATGAAGCGGCCCGGTTCGAACACCAGTGCCAGATCGCGACCGTCAAGACGCTCGCGCACGGCCTTGATGTAGTCGGCGGCCAATGGCGGCTCTTCATCGCGATAACGCACACCCAGGCCGCCACCGAGGTCGATGTGGCGCAGGTAGATGCCGCAGTCGCCAAGGCGGTCGACCAGGCCCAGCAGGCGGTCGAGGGCATCGATGAACGGTGGCAGGGTGGTCAGTTGCGAACCGATATGGCAATCGACGCCGACCACTTCCAGGTTCGGCAGCTGCGCGGCACGCACATACACGTCTTCGGCGTCGGCGATGGCGATGCCGAACTTGTTCTCTTTTAGACCGGTGGAGATGTACGGGTGAGTACCGGCATCGACGTCCGGGTTGACGCGCAGCGAGATCGGCGCCCGAACACCCAGCTCGGCCGCCACCACTTGCAGGCGCTCCAGCTCGTCAGTGGACTCGACGTTGAAGCAGTGCACGCCGACTTCCAGCGCACGACGCATGTCGTCGCGGGTCTTGCCAACGCCGGAGAACACGATCTTGTCGGCGCTGCCGCCAGCGGCCAGCACACGTTCCAGTTCGCCACGGGAAACGATGTCGAAACCGGCACCCAGGCGCGCCAGGACATTCAGTACACCCAGGTTGGAGTTGGCCTTGACTGCAAAGCAAACCAGGTGAGGCATGCCAACCAGGGCATCGGCATACGCCAGGTATTGGGCTTCGATGTGCGCGCGCGAGTAAACGTAGGTCGGTGTACCAAAGCGATCAGCGATAGCAGACAGGGCAACACCTTCCGCGAACAGTTCACCGTCACGGTAGTTAAAAGCGTCCATGATGTTCCCTTATTGGTAGACGTCGTGCTTGTGCGACTTGGAGGGCTGCTTTTGCGAGGACTGTGCTTGCTCTGCAGGGTCCTGATCTTCATCGGGCAGGTACAGCGGGCCTTTTTGGCCACAGGCTGAAACCAAACAGGCAAAAGCGACGATCGAAGCGAGCGCGGCTAGGGAAGAGATCAGGCGCTTCATGGCGAAATCCTTGAAAATGCAGTAATTGCGCCGGAGTATACCGGCCACCCGGCAGCTTGCCTATGCGACGGGGCTCCCGTCCGGCGGGCCTGCGCGCAAGCACATCGAGACCTGTGGGAGCGGGCTTGCCCGCGATAGCGATGGTTCAGTCGATATTGATGTTGAATTTGCCGGCCCATCGCGGGCAAGCCCGCTCCCACAGGGATCGGTGTTGGATGTGCTGGCAGGGCGCTTATTCGTTATCCTTTGCAATCAGCGGGGCTCGCCCGTATCGTGCGGCGCTTGAGCCTGATCAGACACTTTTTGAGGTTGCCGTAATGAGTTTGTCCGAAGCGCGTTTCCACGATCTGGTCGATGCCACCCAGCAGACGTTGGAGGACATCTTTGACGACAGCGACCTGGATATCGATCTCGAAAGCTCGGCCGGCGTGCTGACCGTGAAGTTTGAAAGCGGCAGCCAGTTGATCTTCAGTCGCCAGGAGCCCCTGCGCCAGTTGTGGCTGGCGGCAGTGTCCGGTGGCTTCCACTTCGACTACGACGAAGAAAGCGAGCGCTGGATGTGCGACAAGAGCGAAGAGCAGCTGGGTGAAATGCTCGAGCGCATCGTCAAGCAACAAGCCGGCATCGAACTCGATTTCGAAGGCCTGTAACGTCGTGACCCAGACTGCGCCCGCTCGTCCTCCGAAGCCGCTTTACAGCAACGTCAGCCCGGCAGTCCCTTCGCCGTGCAGCGGCGTGTGCCGGCTGGATGAGCAGAAGGTCTGCCTCGGGTGTTTTCGCCATGTCGAAGACATCCGCGAATGGCGCTCGGCGGATGACGAACGCCGCCGGGTGATCTGCGCCCAGGCCTCGCATCGCAAAACCACTGCCGATGCCCGGTAGGGGCACAGAGCCGTACGCCGGTGGCGGCTTGTATATTTTTTGAGCTGTGATAGTGTCCGGGTACGCCTCAACCCACCGAGGCTTGTGAAAACCCCGCCTTTTTCTGGCGGGGTTTTGCTTTTTTCGTGCAGAAGAAAGGAGTCTGCCCTGATCATGACCGCACCTTCCATCACCCTTACCCGTCTGGACGTACAACGTCTGGAGCGCCTGATCGACAGCCTGGACGAAACGCTGCCGGGCGTTATCGCGCTGCAAACCGAACTGGATCGCGCCGATACACTGGTCGGCCACGATGAAGTGCCCGCCGATGTCGTGACCATGAATTCCCGTGTGCACTGCCGTGAAGAGGGCAGTGGCAAGGACTACCACCTGACGCTGGTGTATCCGAAGGATGCCAACGCCGATGAAGGCAAGATCTCCATTCTGGCGCCAGTCGGCAGCGCGTTGCTGGGCCTGAAAGTCGGCCAGCACATCGACTGGCCAGCCCCGGGCGGCAAGACGTTGAAACTGACCCTGCTTGAAGTCGAATCGCAGCCAGCCAACGGCGGCGACTACAACGTTTGACCCCGCCTCAGACCTGTTCGAGCGCCTCGTTCAATGCGCGCTCCAGGTCGGTCTTGTAGCGCAGATACAGATTGCTTGACCCCTGACCATCACCGAGCAGGCCTGAAAGGTCCAGATCGGTGATGTAGCAGCGGTAGCGTTCGGTCTCGCGGCGTTGCTCGACGATTTCCCGGGCGACCACGCTGAACAGCTGGTCGCCATGTTCCAGCTCGGAAAACTCCCGCTGATTGCAATACAACGTGACCTGTACCTTGCCCGGCGCGGCTTTGCCGACGATCGCCTGTACGTCATAGAAGGGTTTGTTGGCCGGGGTTTGCGGTGCCGGTCGGGCATCCATCCGGCGCGCCCGGCCTGCGCCTGAAGGCAGCAGTTGGTAGTACAGGGTGTCCAGGCTCGCAGGCTGGGCCGTGTCCATCGGCAGCGCGGCGTCGCGCCGGTACTGGATCGATTGCAGGAAACGCTGCAACGGCACCAGCAGGCTGTGCTCGTCATGCCACGGCAGGCGCTGCTGCCACAGGGCATTGAATTCATCGAGCACGTACAGGTCGGCCTGCGCTTCGTTGACCCGGTAGAACACCTGGATGCAGTCCGGTCGACCCATGGGCAGCAGCAGCGCCAGGTCCTGGTCGTCCAGTGCCATCGGGTCCAGGTGCAACGGGCTGTAGCTCGCCCGTTCTTCACCGAGGTAGTCGAGCAGTGCCGGCAGGGTGTCCAGCGCGATGTGTTTGACCTGGCCGGGTATCAGTTCCAGTACGTGGTAATGCTGCTGGACCTGAATCAGGTAGCGGTGGTTGAGATTACTCAGCAGCAGGTTCTGCGCGGTGTCGAGAATGTCTTCGACGCGCTGGGCGATGAATTGTGCGCGGTTGTGGCAGAAACAACGCACTCTTAACCTGGGTTGTCGCGGCCCGCCAGGCAGGGCGTTGAGATAGTCGCGCAGGCAATCGAGCAGGGCATGGGGACCGTCGTAGCGACTGACCAGCACTTCGTTCCAGCTGTTGCGCGTGACCTGATCCAGGGTCAGCACCAGGTTTTCCCTAACGCCTGCGTAGCTCAAGGAGTCGGTGCGCTCGGTGGTCATCAGGATGTTCAGGTCGCGGTGGTGCTTGAGCGGATCAATGCCAACGTTGACCAGGATCAGCACCTCGCTGGGCACGCTGGCACGCAACAGGAGTTCTTCGGCGACGGTCGGCAGAGGCAGGGGAATGCTCTGTTGCAGGCTGCCAAGCAGGTTGAATAGCTCGAATTCGCTCAGGTCGCTGCTGCCAGGGTGCAAGGCCAGGCGGGTGCTGCTGTCGATCACGCCGTTGCGGTGGCACCAGGCGAGCAGCTCGAGCAAATGGCGACTGCGTTTGATCGGCGCGAAATGTTCCCACTCAAGGGCGGTCAGGCTGCCGTTGTACAAGCCCCACTGGCTTTGCTCCGGTTCTTTCCTGCTCGGCGCGTACACCAGCGTCAGAGTGTCTTCGGCCAGGTCCGGGGCGATGCCGGGGTTGATGAACTCGACCTTGTCCGCCTTGCGCTCGAAGGCCGCATACAGGCGTCGACCCAGCACGCTGAGGTCGCGCTTGTTGATCGGGCTGATGGTTTGTTCGTGGCGGGCAAACTGGGTCAGGAAGCGATAGCTGAAATTCAGTTCGTTGACCAGGGCCCGGCGCTCCGAGATGACCTGGCGGACTTTCCACTGGCTGCGGCTGTCGAGTAGGGCCAATTGGCGCTGGTCCCATTGCCATTCGCGGGCCAGGCGCTCAAGCAACGAGCGTTGCCAGCCCTGGTTGCGTGCGCCGCTGCCGGTGAGTTTGCGATTGACCTTCAGGTAGAGCGCTCGGCGCACCAGCTCCAGCCGCTCCGGTTCGTTGCGGGCGATGAGGTACTCCGCGATGCGCCGATAAACCACGACATACGGGTCCAGCTCATCAAGGTCGAGCCGGTTGGCGAACACCGCCTGTTTGAAGCGCAGGCTCAGGCATTGGACGCTGGGGTGTTCGCTGGCGTACACCTCGGTCAGCAGGAGTTTGAGCACCGATTTGTATGGCGACTCGATGCCCTTGAACAGCTGCCAGAGCCCCGCACCAATGAATTCCCCGGGCGGAATGCGGGCCAGGTGGCCCAGGTCCAGGGTTTCGTCGGCGCGGATGAAGCGCTTGGAGGTCAGTGTGTGGGTGTACCGCTCATAGTTGGCTTCCTCATACACCGGCACCAGCCACCAGATAGGCGTCCGTCCTGCCAGCCAGATCGCAGTGCGATAAAACTCGTCCAGCAGCAAGTAATGCTGGGTGGTGCCGCAGTCTTCCGAACTCAGCTGACTGTCGCGCTCACCCCGTACGAAGCGGATCGGGTCGATCAGGAAGAAGTGCGCCTCGGCACCCTGGCTGGCAGCCCAGGCTTCGAGCAGTTGGCACTTCCTGCGCAATTCGGTGAGCTCGTTTTCGCTCAGGTCCGGGCTGTGACAGACCCACACGTCCATATCGCTCTGGTCGGCTTGAGCCAGGGTGCCGAGGCTGCCCATCAGGAACAGGCCGTGAATCGGCCGGGGTGGATTGTTGCCGTGGCGCGGCTTATAGGAAAAGGAACGGGTCAGGCGCTGGGCTTCGGCGAGGACGCTGGCATCCGGCTCGAAATTCGACAGCCCGGCAGGCGTGCTGCCCGAAACGTAACCCGGCAGCAGCGGATGGTTGACATGGAAGAACAGCGGCAGGAGGTTCAATACCCCTTGCTGGCGCGTCGATAACCCATCCATGGCACGCGCCATGCGCCCCTCGTTGAGCTTGAGGAAGCGTGCGCGCAGCTGGCTGAGCACCTTGCGGTCAATTCCCTCGTCCAGATCGGGGCGGATTTCATGGGTGCGGGTCATGTCAGCTCAAACCGGCTCGCAGGGCTCGGACGTGGAGGCTCTCGGGATGAGGGGCAGTTTAGCGCCTCGGCGCCGGGACTTTTAAGCTGATTCTGTATTTCTGGCGTCAGATTTCTATCGAAGGGCGAAAACGGATAAAAAGTGCGCCCGCGGAAATCCTTAATCAGGCCTTCCGAGGGCGATGCAGGGGAATTCAGGCTGTTTCTTCGGCTCTCAGAATGGTGAGCACGGTTTGCACGTTTTGCGCAGCATCACGACCCAGGCTGGTCAGATAGCCGCCATCGGGCTGGTCGATCAGTTCTTTTTCATGCAGGCGTTTGGCAGCGGCAATGTGTTTCGGGGCAGCGGTCTGATGAATTTTCAAACCTTCCTGGGAACTGTCCAGGTTGAAGAGTGCGAGGACTTCCAGTTCGGCAACCAACTCAGGGGTAAGCGACATAAGGACTCCAGACTTTCTAGGAATTGGGCGACAGCGCTCCTAAGGTGATCTCACTCGCGCGGCATGTCCAGTGCTCGTGCCATGGTTATTGCTTTTCCGGCGGCAGCTCGGGCAGTGCCCGCAGCGCGGCTTCGTACCATTCGGTATTGAACGCGCGGTCTTCGTCGAGCATCGTGTCGATTTCTATGGCCAAAACGTGGGCCATCAGATTGAGGATGTCCTCGCGCTCGTAGCCCACCAGCGTCAGTTTGTTGAAGGTTGCTTTGGCGGCCGGCGGATTGTCGCTTTCGATCTGGTTCTCGATGGCTTCGGTCAGCGTGGTTTCGGCGAATTCTTCTTCGTCGGTATCGATATCGGTTGGCTCGCTCATGGCAGGCTCCTCTGGGAAAGGTCATCAGTTTAACTGCATTCAGCCGCGTGATGCTGCTGGCAAGAAACCCTGGAGCATTCTATAAACAGGCACTGCCCACCCCCCGCACGGCCTGGAGGCTATGTGATGCTCAAGCTTTATGGTTTTTCCGTCAGCAACTACTACAACATGGTCAAGCTGGCACTGCTGGAGAAAGGACTGCCGTTCGAAGAAGTGCCGTTTTATGCCGGTCAGACCCCCGAGGCGCTGGCCATCAGCCCCCGTGGCAAAGTACCGGTGCTGCAGACAGAGCAGGGTTACATTAATGAAACCAGTGTGATCCTCGAATACATCGAGCAAAGCCAGAAAGGCAAGGCACTGCTGCCGAGCGATCCCTTTGAACGGGCGCAGGTGCTGGCGCTGGCCAAGGAGATCGAGCTGTATATCGAGCTGCCGGCGCGTGCCTCTTATCCAGAAGCGTTTTTTGGCATGACGCTACCGGATGCGATCAAGGACAAAACCAAGGCCGAACTGTTGCAGGGTATTGCGGCGCTGGGCCGCCACGGAAAATTCAGCCCCTACGTGGCAGGCGAAAACCTGAGCGTGGCGGATCTGTATTTCCTGTACAGCGTGCCGCTGGCGTGCGGTGTGGCGAAGAAGTTGTTCGATATCGATCTGTTGGCTGAGCTGCCGGCAGCCAAGGCGCTGCTGGAGCTGCTGGGCGATAACCCGAATGTTCAGCGGGTTGCGGCGGACAAGGAGGCGGCGATGCCAGCGTTCATGGCGATGGTCGCGTCCAAGAAGTAAGTTTTATGGTGTTCTGAAGTCAGCCATCGCTGGCAAGCCAGCTCCCACAGGTTGTGTGTCGTGTCGCAAACTCGCGAGCGACACACAACCTGTGGGAGCTGGCTTGCCAGCGATGCTTTTAGCGGCTGGCGAGCAGAGCCTGACCGCGAGCCACGGCTGCCTTCACCTGCGCCGGCGCGGTGCCGCCGATGTGGTTACGGGCATTGACCGAACCTTCCAGGGTCAGCACGGCAAACACGTCCTGATCGATCTGGTCGCTGAACTTGCGCAGCTCTTCCAGGCTCATTTCTGCCAGGTCCTTGCCGCTTTCCACGCCATATTTCACGGCATGGCCGACGATTTCATGGCAATCGCGGAATGGCAGGCCACGGCGTACCAAGTAGTCCGCCAGGTCGGTGGCGGTGGAGAAACCGCGCAGGGCTGCTTCACGCATCATCGCGTGCTTGGGCTTGATCGCCGGGATCATGTCGGCAAAGGCGCGCAACGAGTCGCGCAGGGTATCGGCGGCGTCGAACAGCGGTTCCTTGTCTTCCTGGTTGTCCTTGTTGTAGGCCAGGGGTTGGCCTTTCATCAAGGTCAGCAGGCCCATCAGCGCGCCGAACACACGACCGGTCTTGCCACGTACCAGCTCTGGCACGTCCGGGTTTTTCTTTTGCGGCATGATCGAGCTGCCGGTGCAGAAACGGTCCGGCAGATCGATGAACTTGAACTGCGCGCTGGTCCACAGCACCAGCTCTTCGGAGAAGCGCGACAAGTGCATCATCGCGATACTGGCCGCCGAGCAGAACTCGATGGCGAAGTCGCGATCGGACACGTTGTCCAGCGAGTTGCCGCCCACGGCATCGAAGCCCAGCAACTGGGCGGTGTATTCGCGGTCGATCGGGTAGGTGGTGCCGGCCAGTGCGGCGCTGCCCAGTGGCATGCGGTTGGTGCGCTTGCGGCAGTCGACCAGGCGCTCGTAGTCGCGGCTGAGCATTTCGAACCAGGCCAGCATGTGGTGCCCGAAGGTCACCGGCTGCGCCGTCTGCAGATGAGTGAAGCCCGGCATGATGCTGCCCGCTTCGCGCTCGGCCTGCTCCAGCAGGCCTTTTTGCAGGCGGGTGATTTCGCCGAGGATCAGGTCGATTTCGTCACGCAGCCACAGGCGAATGTCGGTGGCGACCTGGTCGTTACGGCTGCGGCCGGTGTGCAGCTTTTTACCGGTCACGCCGATGCGGTCGGTCAGGCGCGCCTCGATGTTCATATGCACGTCTTCGAGGTCGATGCGCCAGTCGAACTGGCCGGCCTCGATTTCACCCTGGATGGTCTTCAGGCCATCGGTGATGCTGTCGCGCTCGGCATCGGTCAGCACGCCGACCTTGGCCAGCATGGTGGCGTGGGCGATCGAGCCCATGATGTCGTGGCGATACAGGCGCTGGTCGAAGGTGACGGAGGCGGTGAAGCGGGCGACGAAGGCGTCGACGGGTTCACTGAAGCGGCCGCCCCAGGACTGATTGGTCTTGTCAGTGCTCATGAATTCGCTCGTATCGGCTGTAGAAGGATGGCGTTGAAAGCTGCCGCGGATAATAACAGGGTTGCCAATCCTGTCGCTGGCACTGGTCGACTGGTTTTCATTGCTCGGGGTGTCTGAGCCGGTGTGCGAACAATTTGCACAACGATATTTTTCAATTGAGCAATATCGTTCCGGCAACCGTCTACAGTTGGACAGTAGGATCAGCGCACTTCTCGGTGCGAAAGAGGACTATAAGAAGAGGGGTGTTCATATTGCGTATCAACAATCCCTGTGGCGATGTGTCGCCAATGCGGGCCTGGGCCGCTAATCGCCCGGCAGATGAAAATTTAGCTGCCCGACCAGCGGCACTTTTTGACGCTCGCGCTAGTCTTAGCGTGGATCGCGGTGACGGACGTCACTTCACCTGTCTACGCTATCCTTGTGCGAGACTCACGCAGGAATCCAGCGCAATATGAATGTCCTGATCGTTGATGACGACCCCCAAGCCCGCGAGCGCCTGAGCCGAATGGTTGGCGAGCTCGAGGGATACAGTGTCCTGGAGCCCAGCGCCACGAACGGCGATGAAGCGTTGGCACTGATCGACAGCCACAAGCCGGATATCGTGCTGCTCGATATCCGCATGCCAGGCCTCGATGGCCTGCAAGTGGCCGCGCGATTGTGCGAACGTGAAACCCCGCCTGCCGTGGTGTTTTGCACGGGGCCCGATGAATTTGCCGTGGAAGCCTTACAGGCCAGCGCCGTAGGCTATCTGGTGAAACCTGTGCGAACTGAACAATTACATGACTCGTTGAAAAAAGCCGAACGGCCCAATCGTGGCCAGCTCGCCGCCCTGACTCGCCCTGCCGCCGAAAGTGGCAACGGCCCGCGCAGCCATATCAGTGCCCGTACCCGCAAGGGTATCGAGCTGATCCCGCTGGATCAGGTGGTCTATTTTATCGCCGACCACAAGTACGTGACCTTGCGTCACGAAAGCGGTGAGGTGCTGCTGGATGAGCCGCTCAAAGCCCTTGAAGATGAATTCGGCGACCGTTTCGTGCGCATCCACCGCAACGCACTGGTCGCTCGCGAGCGCATCGAACGCTTGCAACGAACACCGCTGGGGCATTTCCAGCTGTTCCTCAAGGGCCTGAATGGCGATGCATTGATCGTCAGTCGACGTCACGTGGCTGGCGTACGGAAAATGATGCAACAGCTTTGATTCGCGGGTTGCAAGGTGGACATCACACCCGATTGCCGGATATCCGGGGCCAGGGAGGCCGAGTAGTTTCTGATACAAGTCAAAGTGGATTTGGCTGAGCTGTTATTATCCGCCGTATCTATTCAGTACGGATTGATCCATGTCCTCTCGCCAGATCCGCATCGCCACCCGCAAAAGCGCTCTTGCCCTGTGGCAGGCCGAATACGTCAAAGCCCGTCTGGAACAGGCCCATCCGGGCCTGCTCGTGACCTTGGTGCCCATGGTCAGTCGCGGCGACAAGCTGCTCGACTCACCCCTGTCGAAAATCGGCGGCAAGGGCCTGTTCGTCAAGGAGCTGGAAACCGCGCTGTTGGAAAACGAAGCCGACATCGCCGTGCACTCCATGAAAGACGTGCCGATGGACTTCCCTGAAGGTCTCGGCCTGTTCTGTATCTGCGAGCGCGAAGACCCACGCGACGCATTTGTCTCCAACACCTACGCCAGCCTTGAAGCGTTGCCGCCTGGCAGCATCGTCGGCACTTCGAGCCTGCGCCGCCAGGCCCAGTTGCTGAGCCGTCGTCCGGACCTGGAAATCCGCTTCCTGCGCGGCAACGTCAACACGCGCCTGGCCAAGCTGGACGCTGGCGAATACGACGCCATCATCCTCGCGTCCGCCGGCTTGATCCGGTTGGGCTTTGAAGATCGCATCACCTCGGCCATCAGCGTCGACGATAGCCTGCCGGCCGGTGGCCAAGGCGCAGTAGGGATCGAATGCCGCACCGCGGACAGCGAAATTCACGCACTGCTCGCGCCGCTGCATCACCAGGACACCGCGACCCGTGTGAGCGCCGAGCGTGCTCTCAATAAACACCTCAATGGCGGCTGCCAGGTGCCGATCGCCTGCTACGCCGTGCTTGAGGGCGAGCAGGTCTGGTTGCGTGGCCTGGTGGGTGATCCGAGTGGTGGCCTGCTGCTCAGCGCCCAGGGCCGGGCGCCCCGTGGCGATGCCGAGGCTTTGGGGGTGCAAGTGGCCGAAGACCTTTTGAGCCAGGGCGCCGCCGATATTCTCAAAGCGGTCTACGGCGAGGCAGGTCACGAGTGACGGGCTGGCGTCTGCTGCTGACGCGTCCGGCGGATGAGTCGGCGGCGTTGGGCAGTCTGTTGGCCGATCAGGGGATTTTCAGCAGTAGCTTGCCGCTTTTGGACATAGTGCCGATCCCGGTCTCTGACACAATCGGTGAAGTTATCCGGGAGCTGGATCGCTACAGCGCAGTGATCGTGGTCAGCAAGCCCGCCGCGCGAATCGGCATCGAACTGCTCCAGCGGTTTTGCGTTCAGGCACCGCGTGTGAAGTGGTTTAGCGTCGGCGCGGCAACGGCACAGATTCTTCAGGATCATGGCTTGGACGTGAGCTTTCCGGATGAAGGCGATGACAGCGAAGCCTTGCTTGAACTTGCGAGTTTGCGCGAGGCTCTCGCCCGACCCGATCCGCGTGTGCTGATCCTGCGCGGGGAGGGTGGGCGTGAACTGCTGGCTGAGCGTTTGCGTGAAGCGGGTGCTAGTGTCGAGTATCTGGAGTTGTACCGCCGCGAACTGCCGCAATACCCTTCGGCAGCCCTGGAACAGCGCATCGAAGCGGAACGCCTGAATGCGCTGGTGGTCAGCAGTGGACAAGGTTTTGAGCACCTGCATCAATTGGCTGGCGATGCCTGGCCGCAGTTGGCGCGGTTGCCGTTGTTTGTACCAAGCCCAAGGGTCGCCGAGCTGGCACGTGCTGCTGGCGCCCAAACAGTTGTGGATTGTCGTGGCGCCAGTGCCGCGGCTTTGCTGACGGCGTTACGGGAGCATCCCGAACCCGTTCTCTAATGCAAAGGATGGATACGTGAGCGAAACAGCCTTGCCTAAAGATGACGTCCGACCAGTACTTGATGCACCGGTTGATGAAATGCAGCCGCCGCCTGCTGCGGTGCAGCGCCGCGGCAATGGGCTGGCCATCGTCGCGCTGCTGCTGGGCGCTGCCGGTGTCGCGGTGGGTGGTTGGGGAGTCTGGCAGGTGCGTCACCTGCAAGCGACCAACCAGCAGCAGCTGGGTCAGGTGCAGGCATTGAGTGACGAGGCACAAAGCCTGAAGCTCAATGATCAGCGCCTGAGCGCGCGTCTGGAGCAACTGCCCGGCGCCGATGTGCTGGAGGAGCGCAGCCGCCTGGTGACTCAGCTTCAGGGTGATCAGCAGCGACTCAATCAGCGCCTGGAAACCGTCCTCGGTGCCAGCCGCAAGGACTGGCGCCTGGCCGAGGCCGAGCACTTGCTGCGCCTGGCCAGCCTGCGCCTGTCGGCCTTGCAGGACATCAGCAGCGCCCAGGCTTTGGTGCAGGGCGCCGATGAAATCCTCCGTGAGCAGAATGACCCCGGTTCCTTCGCCGCTCGCGAGCAAGTGGCCAAGACCCTGGTGGCCTTGCGCAGCACCGAGCAGCCGGATCGCACCGGTTTGTTCCTGCGGCTGGGGGCGTTACGCGACCAGGTGATCAGCCTCACCGAGCTGGCGCCCGAGTACAAGGACCGCGGCGAATCCCTGCTGGGGTTGACCGCCGATGGCGACGGTGCCAGTCGCTGGGCGCAATGGTGGGATCAGATCTCGCGCTACATCCGTATCGATTTCAACGCCGACAAAAATGTCCGTCCATTGCTGGCCGGGCAGAGCCTGAGCCAGGTTCGCCTCGCCCTCAGCCTGGCGCTGGAGCAGGCGCAATGGGCTGCGCTCAACGGTCAGGCGGCGGTGTATTCGCAGGCGCTGGCAGAGGCGCGGGATGTGCTCAAGGGCAACTTCAATCCGGACAATCCTCAGAGCAAAGTGATGCTCGAACAGGTGGCGGAACTGAGCAAGCAGCCGGTCTCTGTGGTTACCCCGGACCTGACCGGGACTCTGAGTGCGGTCCAGGGCTATCTGGAGCGGCGTAACGTCAACGCCGAGGACTCGATCAAGCCGCTGGCCAAGCCTGCCGCGAATACCGCGCAGGAGGCCACCCCATGAAACGCCTCTATGTGATCGTGTTCCTGGCCATTGCGGCGGCGGCTGCGATGGGCTTGGCCATCGCCGAGCATTCAGGTTACGTCCTGATCGCCTACAAGAGCTTTCGCTACGAATCGAGCCTGTGGGCAACACTGGCCTTGATCGCCGTTCTCTGGCTGGTCATCTGGGGCATCAAGGCGTTGGTCGAGCTGGTGACGACCTCTGGTGGCGTGGTCAATCCGTGGTCACGGCGCAATCGTAGTCGCCGGGTCCAGGTGGCGATCGAACACGGGCAACTGGACCTGGCCGAAGGTCGCTGGGCAAGCGCCCAGCGTCACTTGCATCGGGCTGCGGAAGCCGAGCGTCAGCCGCTGCTTTACTACCTCGGGGCTGCGCGCGCTGCGAACGAACAAGGTCGCTACGAAGAAAGTGACAATCTGCTGGAGCGTGCTCTGGAGCGTCAGCCCCAGGCGGAGTTGGCGATAGCCTTGAACCACGCGCAATTGCAGACCGATCGCGGTGATACCGAGGGCGCCCTGGCGACCCTGCAGGCGATGCGCGAGCGCCACCCTCATAACGCCCAGACCCTGCGTCAGTTGCAGCGCCTGCTTCAGCAGCGAGGCGACTGGTCGGCAGTGATCCGCCTGTTGCCCGAGCTGCGCAAGGACAAAGTCCTGCCGGCGGCTGAACTGGCCGAACTGGAGCGCCGGGCCTGGGGTGAGAACCTGTCCCTGGCGGCGCATCAGGAAGAGGAAGGGACGCTCGGTTTGCAAGCGCTCGATCGCGCATGGCAACAGCTGACGTCGGCTCAGCGCCAAGAGCCGCAATTGGTGCTCGCCTATGCCGAGCAACTGCGGCAACTGGGGGCCCAGGTCCAGGCCGAAGAGGTCTTGCGCACGGCTTTGAAACGCAACTACGACAGCCATCTGGCGCGCCTCTATGGATTGGTGCGCGGCAGTGACCCGGCTCGCCAACTGCAACTCGCCGAGGGCTGGCTGAAAGATCATCCGACTGATCCAGGCCTGTTGCTGACGCTGGGTCGCCTGTGTCTGCAAAGCAGCCTGTGGGGCAAGGCCCGGGATTATCTGGAAAGCAGTCTGCGAATACAGCGCAACCCGGAAGCCTGCGCCGAACTGGCACGCCTGCTGGCCCAGATGGGAGACACCGAGCGTAGCAACCAGCTGTTCCAGGAAGGCCTGGGTTTGCTCGATGAGCGCTTGCTGGCGGCACCGCTGCCGGCGTTGGCTCACGTTTGATCACTGAGTGACGGATCGCTCGAATGGGCGATCCGCTGCTACAAAGCTTGTCGGAATTCTCCCTTCGCAACGCTGCTTCAGCAAAGTCCTACAGGCCACTACGTCAGATCCTCTGATGTCTGTCGGGAATTCCCTACGTATTTACTGAAATGTCTGCATCTGCCCGCCTTGAAAGGGCTGCGCGCTTTCCACTACCGTAGCCGTCGGACTCTTATTGTTACGGAAACGCCATGTCGTTGGCCTGCCCACGCTCCCTGTTTTTTACTGTGTTCATCGCAGGCGCCCTGGCCCTGGGCGTTTCCTATTACCTGGAATATGCGGTCGGCCTCCAGCCATGTGGCCTGTGCCTGTTGCAACGCGCTTGCCTGGCGCTGCTGACCGGATTGAGCCTGATGGCCTCGGTGCACGGTCCCGGTCGCCTGGGGGCCTTTGTGTATTGGTTGCTCTCACTGCTCTGCGGCCTGTTGGGGACCTTCACGGCCTGGCGTCAGGTGTTGCTGCAAACCGATCCTGTGTATCAATTTTCCGCCTGCTCACCTGACCTGGCCGAGGTATTCACAGGCGCCCCGTGGCTACGCGTCATGCAGATGATGTTCCAGGGGGCCGTCGACTGCCCGCGGATCGCCTGGACGTTGTTCGATTTGAGTATCCCGGAATGGAGTCTGCTGTTCTTCGTTGCGGTGATGATTCCGGGTATTTATCAGCTGATACGCCTGGTCTTGAGCGCTCTTCGACGACCGCTCGGCGACAAGTCGTCGCACCGGGTGCTTGCCAAAGATTAAACACTTGTATGAACTTTATCGTCTGCGTACCTTGAAGCCACCGTCGCGCGGGCATAATCTGGCCCGCACGTGTCATTGGATTTATGTTGCTCGATGACGCTCTGCCTGGTCGAATCTTGATTCTCAAGCCTGCGACAGGTGTAGAGCAGCATGACCCACAAGGGAAGAGAGATCGCCATGCTCGAAAGTTGTCAGAATGCTCAGGAACGTTGGGGTGGAGTTCATCTGCTGATTGACCGCTGGTTGCAGGAGCGTAAAGAGCTGATCGATGCGTACGACAAGCTCGGAGCAAAACCTGAAGCACTGTCCGAGAACCGCAAGCCCTTGCAAGAGTTCTGCGGCGTGCTGGTCGATTACGTGTCCGCCGGCCACTTCGAGATCTACGAACAGTTGACAGGGGAGGCCAAGGCCTTCAACGACAAGCGTGGCCTGGAACTCGCCGAGACCATCTACCCGCGCATCGACGTCATCACCGAAAAACTCCTCGCGTTCAACGACCTGTGCGATGCCGGGAAGTGTGTTGCTGACGAGTTCAAGACGCTGGGTGGCTTGCTGCATGAGCGCTTCGAACTGGAAGACTGCCTGATCGAAGTGTTGCATACCGCTCACAAGGAAGAAGATTCGGTTCAGGCCTGATCGTTCTCCCCGCAAGACCTGAAAACGGTGCGCCATGGCGCGCCGTTTTTCGTTTGTGCTTTCAGCTGGTGGCGCCGCGCAATTCGACCTCGAACACCAGGGGCGTGAAGGGGGCGATCAGGTCGCCGGCACCATCGGAACCATAGGCCTGTGCCGATGGAATCACCAGGCGCCATCTGGCACCGACCGGCATGTCTTGCAGCGCGCTGCGCCAGCCGCTGATCACGCTGTCGAGACTGAACCATTGCGGTTGGTTGTTCTGGTCGAACACTGTGCCGTCCGGGAGTCGCCCGATGTAAAGCACCTGGACCTTTCCGTTGGGTCCGGCCTTGGCGCCAGTACCCGGTGCCAATTCGGTCAGGAGTATTCCATCCGCCAATTCACGAACGCCGGGTTTGGCTTTTTCCCTGGCGAGAAAGTCTTGCTCGTTTTTAACTGCCAGCTCGTTTTGCGGTGCAGGCGTTTGCAGGGTCCCCTGCGTTTCGTGCTCACGCAAAATCTGTTCGATCTGCTCGTCCTTCAACGCCAGTGGCTTGCCTTGATAGGCCTGCTGCAGTCCTTCGACCAGTGCCTGAATCTGCAAGTCGGGAACCTCCTGGCGCAAGCGTTCGCCGAGACTGGCGCCGAGGCTGTAAGCGAGATCGTGAGCGTCTTTTTCCTGGCTTTTTTCAGTGGCGTTGGCCACGGAAAAAATCACGCAGAACGATAAAAAAAGGTAGCGCGACATGGGCACTCTCCAGCCTGGGTTGCGGGCGATTATGCCAGCGCGAATGCGTTCAACGGTGAACTGCTTTTGCGCCAACGCAGAACATTTTCAATTCGTTGCAACGCAGCGCTTTGGATACTGTCAAGATGCCCTAGCGGCGGTAGCAGCAGAGGTCTAGTATGAGCCGCACTCACGTCAGCCAGGAGGTAAACCATGTCGGCCACCAAGAAGCCTGTAAGTACTCCGTTGCACTTGCTCCAACAACTCTCGGGCAGCTTGCTCGAGCATCTGGAAAACGCTTGTTCCGAAGCTTTGGCTGATGCTGAAAAACTGCTCGCCAAACTGGAAAAGCAGCGCGGAAAAGCGCAAGAGAAATTGCACAAGTCCCGTACCAAATTGCAGGACGCAGCGGCGGCCGGAAAGGCCAAGGCGCAAACCAAGGCCAAGGACGCGGTGAAACAGCTCGAGGACCTGCTTGATGCCCTCAAGGATCGTCAATCGGAAACTCGCGGCTACATCCTGCAACTCAAGCGCGATGCCCAGGAAAGCCTGAAACTGGCCCAGGGTGTCGGTCGCGTACAAGAGGCTGTCGGCAAGGCGTTGTCCCTGCGTTCGGCCAAGCCTGCTGCGGCTCCTGCGAAGAAAGCCGCTGCCAAACCGGTTGCCGCAAAAGCACCGGCCAAGCCTGCCGCCAAACCTGCCGCCAAGGCACCGGTGAAAGCCGCAGCCAAACCTGCTGCAACCTCTGCAGCTAAAAAACCTGTCGCGGCCAGTGCTGCAAAACCGGCTGCCAGAACCGCAGCTGCCAAACCTGCTGCCAAGACAACCGCTGCCAAAACAACGGCCGCGAAACCGGCTGCCAAACCGGCCGCCAAAACTGCTGCTGCGAAACCCGCCGTGGCCAAAACCGCAGCCGCCAAACCAGCCGCTAGAACTGCCGCTGCAAAACCTGCTGCCAAGCCAGCCGCAAAACCTGTCGCGGCGAAAACCGCTGCCAAGCCAGCTGCAAAACCAGCGGCCAAACCGGCGGCAAAAGCAGCAGCAAAACCTGCCGCAAAACCGGCAGCTAAAACGGCAGCAGCTAAACCAGCCACTGCCGCAAAACCTGCCGCGGCGAAACCGGCAGCCAAGCCTGCCGCAGCCAAGCCGGCGGCAAAACCAGCAGCTAAACCAGCAGCTAAACCAGCAGTTAAACCAGCCGTGAAAAAACCGGCCGCTGTTGCCAAGCCGACTCCGGCTCCCGCTGCCAAGCCAGCAACGCCAGCGCCGGCACCATCCGCTTCGGCTGCTCCTGCGCCGACAGCACCAACCTCGACAGCCTCCACTGCGCCAACGCCAGTGGCATCGTCGAACTCCAGCACCAACCCAACCAGCGCTTCTTAAGTGCCGGTTACCGCGACGCGCAGCTGATGCAGCGCGTCGCGGTGCAGGTGGGCAGCATCCGCCGTCACACCTTCCAGCCAGATCGCCAAATTGGTCGCGTCACCCTGCGGCCAATCCTGAGCCGATCGCTCCAGGCGCAGTAACAGATTTCGTTCGGCCTCCAATTCAAGTGCCTTGACCTGTTCGCGTAGCGAGTGCAGCTCGGGATCCTGTGCGGCGGCAACCTTCCATTGCACGCGCAGTGCCCGCAACGGTTGCACGACATCGGCGTCCCAGGCTCGCGCCACACCGCGAAGTTGCTGCAGGCGTTGTTCATCGCAGGCGATACCCCGCTGCCCCAGCCATGCCGCGCACAGCAGCAGGCACACGTTGACGCCGCCCGCCTGCAATTGCAGGCAGGCCTGTTCAACGCCCGGGCGGGCATAAAGGGTCAGGGAAAAGCTCCACAGGTCAGAGGACATAGTGCTACTCGCGCCAGTTGCGAGCGAAGCTGGTAGACTCCGCCGCCATTATGATTCGACTTCAGAACCTGACTTTACAGCGTGGCCCGCAACGTCTGCTAGAAGACGCCGAGCTGACCCTGCACGCCGGCCAGAAAGCCGGCCTCATCGGTGCCAACGGCGCCGGCAAATCGAGCCTGTTCGCCTTGCTTCGGGGCGAACTGCACCCTGACTCGGGTGATTGCTTCCTGCCGGCCGATTGGCGTATCGCCCACATGCGCCAGGAGGTCGACACGCTCGAACGCCTGGCGGTCGACTACGTGCTCGATGGCGACCTGCGCCTGCGCCAGGTGCAACGCGACCTGGCGGCAGCCGAAGCGGCCCATGACGGTGCCGCCCAGGCCCGCTACCACTCCGAGCTCGATAGCGCCGATGGCTACACCGCCGACGCACGGGCGCGCAAGTTGCTGGCGGGCCTGGGCTTCACCAACGAGCAGATGGATCGCCAGGTCGGCGATTTCTCCGGTGGCTGGCGGATGCGCCTGAACCTGGCGCAGGCCTTGATGTGTCCTTCGGACCTGCTGTTGCTCGACGAACCGACCAACCACCTGGACCTCGACGCCATCATCTGGCTCGAAGAGTGGCTCAAGAGCTATCCCGGCACCTTGATGCTGATTTCCCACGACCGGGATTTCCTCGATGCCGTGGTCGATCACGTGGCTCACGTCGATCAGCGCAAGATCACCCTCTATCGCGGTGGCTACAGCGCCTTCGAGCGTGCCCGTGCCGAACGGCTGGCCCAGCAACAGCAGGCCTTTGAGAAGCAGCAGGCGCAACGTGCGCACATGGAAAGCTACATCGCCCGCTTCAAGGCCCAGGCAACCAAGGCCCGCCAGGCCCAGAGCCGGATCAAGGCCCTGGAGCGGATGGAAGAGCTGACCGCGGCGCACGTCGACTCGCCGTTCGACTTCGTCTTCCGCGAATCGCAGAAGATTTCCAGCCCGCTGATCGACCTGTCCGATGCCCGCCTGGGTTACGGCGAGAAAACCGTGCTGGAGAAGGTCAAGCTGCAACTGACCCCCGGTGCGCGCATCGGCTTGCTCGGCCCGAACGGCGCCGGTAAATCAACCCTGATCAAGAACCTTGCCGGTGAGCTCTCGCCGCTGGCCGGCCGCTTGACCCGTGGCGAGAACACCGTCGTCGGCTACTTCGCCCAGCATCAGCTCGATTCCCTGGATGCCAAGGCCAGCCCGTTGCTGCACTTGCAGCGCCTGGCACCGACCGAACGTGAGCAGACCCTGCGCGACTTCCTCGGTGGTTTCGACTTCCGCGGCGCGCGGATCGATGAGCCGGTGCTGAATTTCTCCGGTGGCGAAAAAGCGCGCCTGGCGCTGGCGTTGATCGCCTGGGACCGGCCGAACCTGTTGCTGCTCGACGAACCGACCAACCACCTGGACCTGGAAATGCGCCTGGCGCTGACCATGGCCCTGCAGGAATTCAGTGGTGCGGTACTGGTGGTCTCCCACGATCGCCATTTGCTCAAAAGCACCACCGACAATTTCTACCTGGTGGCAGACGGCAAGGTCGAAGAGTTCGACGGCGACCTTGAGGACTACACCCGCTGGCTGGTGGAGTATCGCCAGCGCAACGCCCCGGTCAGCAACACCCCGGTCAACCCGGACAAGACCGACAAGAAAGCCCAGCGTCAGGCGGCCGCTGCGCTGCGTCAGCAACTGGCGCCGCACAAGCGCGAGGCTGACAAGCTCGAAGCCGAGTTGGGCAAGCTGCACGAGAAACTCGCGAAGATCGATGCCAGCCTGGGCGACAGCGATATCTACGAGCCAATGCGCAAGAACGAGTTGCGCGACCTGCTGGCCGAACAGGCCAAGCTGAAGGTGCGTGAAGGGGAGCTGGAAGAAGCCTGGATGGAAGCCCTGGAACTGCTGGAAAGCATGCAGGCGGAGCTGGAGGCTCTGTCCTGATGGAGGCCTTCAAGCTGCCGCTGCCGGCGATGTGGGTCGAGCCGATCTGGCTCGGCGTGCAAATCCTGCTGATCCTGCTGGCCGGTTACATCGCCCAACGCTTCGTTGCCAAGTGCCTGACCCGCCTCGGTGAGCGTTACCCGTTCCCGCCACAATTGCTGATGCCGCTGCGTGGCGGGCTGCGCTGGCTGATCATGGGCAGTGCGCTGATCTTCGTGCTGGAGCGTCTGGGGGTTTCGGCCACGGTGCTCTGGACCGCGCTGTCGGGGTTTGTCGCGGTGGCGGCGGTGGCGTTTTTCGCCATGTGGAGCGTGCTCTCCAATCTGTTGTGCGCGATCCTGATCTTCACCGTCGGGCCGTTTCGCCTGGGTGATGTGGTCGAGTTGGTGGACACCACCGACAAACCCGGCGTCAAAGGCCGGGTGATTGCGATCAATCTGCTGTACACCACGTTGATCGAGGCGGAAGAGCTGGGTACTGGTAGCGCGATGGTGCAGGTGCCGAACAGCTTGTTCTTCCAGCGTTCGGTGCGCCGCTGGCGCGGCAGCGATGTGTTTCCTTCGAGCGGGTTTGAGAAATAAGCCAGCTTGCGACTCAAGCCAAAAAGATCGCAGCCTTCGGCAGCTCCTACACTGGAATGCGTTTCCATGTAGGAGCTGCCGAAGGCTGCGATCTTTTGCTTTTGGAGTACGCAAAAAATCGGTAGTCACCAGCCCAAAGCCGCATTAGCTTAGACATCTGTCACGAGTTCGAGTCGAGGTGTGCAATGGAGCTTCAAACATGGCTGGCGTTTTTTGCCGCCTGCTGGGTGATCAGCCTGTCTCCCGGTGCCGGCGCCATTGCGTCGATGTCCAGTGGTCTGCAGTACGGTTTCTGGCGTGGTTACTGGAACGCCCTGGGCCTGCAATTGGGCCTTGCGGTGCAGATTGCGATTGTCGGCGCCGGTGTTGGCGCGATTCTTACGGCATCCGCCACCGCCTTCTATGCGATCAAATGGTTCGGCGTGGCCTACCTGGTTTTTCTCGCCATCAAACAATGGCGTGCGCTGCCCAGCGACATGAGCGATGACGCGGCTGTCCGGCAGATTGGCAAGCCGATGGCCCTGGTGTTCCGAGGCTTTCTGGTGAACATCAGCAACCCCAAGGCGTTGGTGTTCATGCTGGCGGTGTTGCCGCAGTTCATCGATCCGCACGCGCCACTGCTGATCCAGTACGTGATCATCGGTGTCACCATGGTCTGCGTGGATCTGGTCGTCATGGCCGGTTACACCGGGCTGGCTTCCAAGGTGCTGCGTATGTTGCGCACACCGAAACAGCAAAGGCGCATGAACCGTACCTTTGCCGGACTGTTCATCGGCGCGGCGGCGTTCATGGCCACCCTGCGCAAAGTCGCGGTTTGAACCATCAGGCACAAAAAAGGCGACCTCTTCAGGTCGCCTTTTTCGTTTAAGGCCTGTCGCGCAATCTACGACAAAGCTTGAGTGAAAGTGATTGGGAGGGAACAATATGTTACTTCGTGTTTCCAATTGAGATTCATTCATGATTGCCCCGTCCCGATTCCTGGCCTGGCTGATAGCGCCGGTGTTTGCCCTGTGCAGTTTCAATCTGCTGGCCGACACCGTGGAAGGCGCACCGCAGGCGCTGCACCTACTTGATTACATCGGCGCGGACTACCCGCAAGCGGTGCAGGCAGGCAAGGTCGTCAACGAATCCGAATACCGCGAACAACTGGAATTCACCCAGGCGTTGCAAGGCTTGATTGCCGGCATGCCGGCCAAACCGGAAAAGGCCGGGCTGGAGCAGGGCATCAGTCAGCTGCACGCGGCGATCACCGCGCGTGAGGACGGCGCAGACGTCGCCCGTCAGGCTCGGCAGCTTGGCGCAAAACTGGCTGTGGCCTATGAAATCAGCCAGGCCCCGATCATCACCCCGGACCCGACTCGCGGCGCGCCACTGTACGCCCAGCATTGTTCGGTGTGCCACGGCGATACAGGTGCTGGCGACGGTCCGGCGGGAGTGGGGTTGACCCCGCCGCCGGCCAATTTGCGTGATAACGCGCGCCTGGATCACCTGAGCCTCTACGCGATCTACAACACGGTAGGCCTGGGGGTCGAAGGCACAGACATGCCGGCTTTCGGCGATCAGCTCGATGATCGTCAGCGTTGGGACCTGGCAACCTATGTCGCCAGCTTCAGCGCCGATCCGCAGACTGCCAGCAGCGACAAGACCTACAACATTGCCGATCTGGCCCGCCAGACCCCGGCCGAAGTGCAGGCCACCGACGGCCCGCAGGCTGCCGCGACTTTCCGCGCGCAACGGGCTCAGCCGCCGCAGGCCAAGCGTGGCCCGGCGCAGTTGCTCGACTACACCGCCAGCACCCTGGACAAGAGCGTCGCGGCTTACCGCGCGGGTGACCACGATCAGGCCTATGACTTGTCCGTGGCGGCATACCTGGAAGGTTTCGAACTGGTCGAAAGCTCCCTGGACAACGTCGATGCCACCGTGCGCAAGGACACTGAGAAGTCGCTGATGGCTTACCGCCAGTCATTGCAGGATGGCTTGTCGGTAGACCAGGTCGAGCAGCGTCTGGAGGCGGCCAAGGGCAAATTGAAGGCGTCTGCCGATTTGTTGGGCAGCGATGGCTTGAGCTGGTCGCTGAGCTACATTTCCGGCCTGTTGATTCTGCTGCGCGAAGGCCTGGAAGCGATTTTGGTGCTGGCGGCGATCCTTGCCTTCCTGCGTAACACCGGCCAGCAATCGGCGGTGCGCAGCGTCAACGTCGGATGGGGCCTGGCGCTGCTGGCCGGCTTGGGTACCTGGGCGCTGGCGGCTTATGTGATCGATGTCAGCGGCTCGCAGCGTGAGTTGCTGGAAGGCGCGACGGCGCTGTTCGCCAGCGTCATGGTGTTGTGGCTCGGTGTGTGGATGCACGACCGTCGTCATGCCGCGGCCTGGCAGGATTACATCAAGAGCAGCCTGGTGGGCGGGGGTGGGCGTTTCGGTTTTGCGATCCTGGCGTTCTTCTCGGTGTATCGCGAGCTGTTCGAAGTGATCCTGTTCTACGAAACCCTGTGGTTGCAGGCCGGGCCTGCGGGCCATGACGCCGTGCTGGCCGGTGGTGCGACGGCGATGGTGTTGTTGGTCGGCCTGGCCTGGGTGATCCTGCGCGGCTCGGCGAAACTGCCGCTGGCGCTGTTCTTCAGCATCAACGCCGGTCTGCTCTGTGCCTTGTCGGTGGTGTTCGCCGGGCATGGTGTGAAGGCGTTGCAGGAAGCGGGGATTTTCGGCACGCGGCCGGTGGCGTTCTTTGAGTTCGATTGGTTGGGGATTCATGCGGATGCGTATTCGTTGAGTGCGCAGGCGGTGGCGATCCTGGCGATCGTTGTGCTGTATGGTCGTAGTCGTGTGGCCGAGAAGCAGCGGGTGCAGGTTTCGTAACAGCATTCGCTTCGCTCATATTCGCGGGCAAGCCTCGCTCCTACAGGTTTTATGTTGATACACCATTGTGTGTACGACAATGAACCGTAGGAGCGAGGCTTGCCCGCGAAGCTTTTAACGGAGGAAAAATCTATGCGCGTATGGATCGATGCCGACGCCTGCCCCCGGGCGGCCAAGGATCTGGTGGTGAAGTTCGCCCTCAAGCGCCAGTTCGAGGTGGTGCTGGTGGCCGGCCAGCCGCAGAGCAAACCTGGCCTGGCCCTGGTGAAGCTGATTGTGGTGCCAAGTGGCCCCGATGCGGCCGACGACTACCTCGTGGAACACGCGGTGCCGGGTGAGTTGGTGATCTGCAGCGATGTGCCGCTGGCCGACCGGTTGGTGAAAAAAGGCGTTGCCGCGCTGGACCCGAGGGGCAAGGAGTTTGACGCGCAGAACATGGGCGATCGCCTGGCCGTGCGCAACCTGTTCACCGACTTGCGTGAACAGGGGCAGATGAGTGGCGGGCCGGCACCCTTTGGCGAGCGGGAAAAGCAGGCGTTTGCCAATGCGCTGGACCGCATACTCACTCGTCTGTCCCGCAAGTCGTAGGCCTTGCAGTGCCCCCTGTGGGAGCGAGCCTGCTCGCGATGGGGCCGGCACATCCAAAATAGATGTTGACGGTTAGACCGCTATCGCGAGCAGGCTCGCTCCCACAGTTTTGACGCGTGTCAGGCGTCGTTTTCGTGGGTCAGTTCGAGCACGCGGTCGACCAGTTTGTTGATCCCCGACGCCGCCTCACTGATGCTCCCCGCCAGCATGTACGCCGGAGTGCTCACCAGTTTGCGCGCCTTGTCTTCGACGATATCGCTCACGGCGCATTCCTTGTGCGTGGCGCCCATTTTGTTCAGCGCCGCGGCCGTTTCTGCGTCGTTGCCGATGGTGCATGTCACGCCGGGCCCATAGATTTTCGCCGCCAGGGCAGGCGAGATGCAGATCAGGCCGACCGGTTTGCCAGCCTCGGCAAAGGCTTCGGTCAAGGCCAGGACGTCCGGCTGAACCGTGCAGGCGGTACCTTCGATGGCGAAGTTGGAAAGGTTCTTGGCCGAGCCGAAGCCGCCGGGAATGATCAGTGCATCGAATTCTTCGACGTCGGCTTCGCGGATATCCTTGACCTCACCACGGGCTATGCGGGCGGACTCCACCAGCACATTGCGCGACTCGGGCATTTCTTCGCCGGTCAGGTGATTGATCACGTGCAGCTGCGCGATATTCGGTGCAAAACACTGCACCTGCGCGCCACGCTGGTCCAGGCGCAGCAGGGTCACCACGCTTTCGTAAATTTCGGCGCCGTCGTATACGCCACAACCGGAAAGGATCACTGCAACTTTTTTGCTCATGGGCTTTTCTCCAGATTCATGGCGTTAAATGTCCACTAATTTGTCACTCGTTGCCATAGGGATAATTCGAGGCTACACATAGGATCTGTCCTCAAGATTCCCATCAGGGCGCGTCATGGACTTCATTCTGTATGCGGTGCCGTTTTTCTTTGTGCTGATCGCTGTCGAGCTGCTGGCCGACCGTTGGCGCGGGGTCAGCAACTATCGGTTGGCGGACGCGATCAACAGCATCAGCACCGGCGTGCTGTCGACCACCACGGGCCTGTTGACCAAAGGCGTGGGGTTGGTGACCTATGCGTTCGCCCTCAAGCACCTGGCGCTGTTCGAACTCTCGGCCGACAGCGTCTGGGTCTGGGTATTCGCCTTCGTCCTTTACGATTTCTGCTACTACTGGCTGCACCGCATGGGCCACGAGCGCAATATTCTCTGGGCCGCGCATTCGGTGCATCACCAAAGCGAGGACTACAACCTCTCCACCGCCCTGCGCCAGACCAGTACCGGGTTCCTGCTGAGCTGGATCTTCTACCTGCCCATGGCCGTCGTCGGTGTGCCGTTGCTGGTGTTCGTCAGCGTCGCGGCGCTGAACCTGCTGTATCAGTTCTGGGTGCATACCCGGCACATTCCCAAGCTCGGCTGGTTCGAGTGGTTTTTCGTCACGCCATCCAATCATCGGGCCCACCATGCACAGAACGCTCTCTACATGGATCGCAACTACGGCGGCGTGTTCATTATTTGGGACCGTCTATTCGGCTCGTTCCAGGAAGAGGACGACAACGAACCGGTGATTTTCGGCGTGACCACGCCGCTGGCGAGCTGGAACCCGGTGTGGGCCAACATGCAGTTCTACGCCCAGTTGTGGGCGGACGCGCGGCGTGCCGAAAGCACCTGGGACAAGCTGCGGATCTGGTTCATGCGCACTGGCTGGCGGCCGGCGGACGTGGCGGCCAGGTACCCGATGAACAAACCGGACCTGAGCCAGTTCCGCAAATTTGAAGTGCCGCTGGACGGGCGTCAGCAGCTCTACGTGCTGCTGCAGTTCTGCGTCTACGTCGCACTGGGCAGTTATTTGATGAACTTTGCGCCCAGCTTGTCGACGGCTGCGTTGGTGCTGGGCTGGGGGGCTGTGGCGTTGGGCCTGTTCGTCCTGGGCGTGGCCCTGGAGAATCGCCCGTGGGCGCTGAAGCTGGAGTTGCTGCGCCTGGCATCGAATGTGCCGCTGGTATGGCTGGCGCCGCTGGTGGGGCTGTGGCCGGCCAGCGCGGTGGGCTGGGTCGGCCTGCTCAGTTACAGTCTGATCAGCGGTATCGGGCTCTACTGCTGCAGAAACCGGTTTACTCGACTGGCGTCTTAGGGTTGCCGGTATTGTGCTTTTGGGCCTTCAGGGCTTGCTCGTCGGCATAGATCTGCTTGGCCAGGCGAGCATTCTTGAACCGGCGGCGCATCCACAGGCCAAGTCCGAGGACGAGCAGGGCACCAAGCACCCAAAGTTCGTACTTCTTGATGCTGCCGAGCATCCCTTCCAGTACTGCGCCGAAGTGATAGGCCGCCGCCGCCAGTGCGGTGGCCCAGATCGCGGCGCCAATCCCGTTGAGCAGCAGATAACGGCCCGGTGGATAGCCCGACAGGCCAATCGCCACCGGCATCACGGTGCGCAGGCCGTAGACGAAGCGAAAGCTCAGGACCCAGATGTCCGGATGCTTGCGGATGTGCTCCAGCGCACGATCCCCCATCAGCTGCCAGCGCGGTTTGCGTGCCAGCAACTTGCGCCCGTGCTTGCGTCCCAGGAAGTACCACAGCTGATCGCCGGCATAGCTGCCGAAGAACGCCACGACCACCACCAGGTTGATGTCCATGTATCCACGGAACGCGAGGAAGCCCGCGAGCACCAGGATGGTTTCGCCTTCGAAGAACGTGCCTAGGAAAAGGGCAAAGTAGCCGAAGTCATGCAGGAATTGTTGGAGCATTGTCTGGGTGCTGGCGAAATGAACGCGCAGCCTAACCCTTCGTACACATTCAGGAAAGTGTCCAAATGTGTCTCGACGTGAACATTTCCTACAAGGACAATGGAATGCGGCTACGTGTCACTGGGTGCACACAACTGTAATACCTTCGTCATAATGGCCGCTTATAACTGTCACGCTCGCCCATCCGCGCGGGCTCAGGAGTCTGCCGTGAGCTTTACCCCCGCCAACCGCTTGTTCCCTGCAACCCGCCTGCGCCGCAACCGTCGTGACGATTTCTCGCGTCGCCTGGTCCGTGAAAACGTGTTGACCGTCGATGACCTGATCCTGCCGGTGTTTGTGCTGGACGGTGAAAACCGTCGCGAAGCAGTGGCCTCGATGCCGGGCGTCGAGCGCTTGACCATTGATCTGTTGCTTGAAGAAGCGGCCAAGTGGGTCGAGCTGGGGATTCCGGCGCTGGCGCTGTTCCCGGTGACGCCTCCAGAGCTCAAGTCGCTGGATGCCGCCGAAGCCTGGAACCCCGAAGGCATTGCCCAGCGCGCCACCCGCGCGCTGCGTGCGCAGTTCCCTGAGCTGGGCGTGATCACCGACGTCGCGCTGGACCCGTTCACCACCCACGGCCAGGACGGCATTCTCGACGAAGAAGGCTATGTGCAGAACGACATCACCGTCGACGCACTGGTCCGGCAAGCCCTGTCCCATGCCGAAGCGGGCGCCCAGGTGGTTGCACCTTCGGACATGATGGACGGTCGCATCCAGGCGATCCGCGAAGCCCTCGAAGTGGCCGGTCACGTCAACGTGCGGATCATGGCCTACTCGGCGAAGTACGCCAGTGCCTACTACGGCCCGTTCCGGGATGCGGTCGGTTCGGCACTGAACCTGGGCAAGGCCAACAAGGCCTCCTATCAGATGGACCCGGCCAACAGCAACGAAGCCCTGCACGAAGTGGCGGCTGACTTGTCAGAAGGCGCAGACATGGTCATGGTCAAGCCAGGCATGCCCTATCTGGACATCCTCTGCCGGGTCAAAGAAGAATTCAAAGTGCCGACCTTTGTTTATCAAGTCAGTGGCGAATACGCCATGCACATGGCGGCGATCCAGAATGGCTGGTTGAGCGAAGGGGTTATCCTCGAATCCCTGACCGCTTTTAAACGTGCAGGCGCTGATGGCATCCTGACGTATTTCGCCGTTCGTGCTGCTCAATTGTTACGAGAGCAACAATAGCCCTCCCAGGAACATTCGATGAATACCGAAGTACTCACTGAAGTGGCCGTAAAAGACGCTCAACCTGTGGTGGAGCAAGTCGACGAGACCCCGCCGGAGCTGGAGCCAGCTCCGCCCGCGGCGGTCGTCGAGACCGCTGTGGCAGCGCCGGCGATTGCCATTCCCGGCCTGGATGACAGCAGCCTGTACATCCACCGTGAGCTGTCGCAACTGCAGTTCAATATCCGCGTGCTGGAACAGGCACTGGACGAGTCCTACCCGCTGCTGGAGCGCCTGAAGTTCCTGCTGATCTTCTCCAGCAACCTGGACGAGTTCTTCGAGATTCGCGTCGCCGGCCTCAAGAAGCAGATCACCTTTGCCCGGGAACAGGCCGGTGCCGACGGCTTGCAACCGCACCAGGCCCTGGCCCGCATCAGTGAACTGGTGCACGGTCACGTTGACCGTCAGTACGCGATCCTCAACGACATTCTGCTGCCGGAACTGGAAAAGCATCAGGTCCGCTTCATCCGTCGCCGCAACTGGACCACCAAGCTCAAGACCTGGGTCCGGCGCTATTTCCGCGACGAAATCGCCCCGATCATCACCCCGATCGGCCTCGACCCGACGCACCCGTTCCCATTGCTGGTCAACAAGAGCCTGAACTTCATCGTCGAGCTCGAAGGCATCGATGCCTTCGGTCGCGACTCCGGCCTGGCGATCATCCCGGCACCGCGCCTGCTGCCGCGCATCATCAAGGTGCCGGAAGAAGTCGGCGGCGCTGGCGACAACTATGTGTTCCTGTCGTCGATGATCCACGCCCACGCCGATGACTTGTTCCAGGGCATGAAGGTCA
The DNA here is from genome assembly GCF_028471945.1 of Pseudomonas sp. WJP1. NCBI lineage: Bacteria > Pseudomonadati > Pseudomonadota > Gammaproteobacteria > Pseudomonadales > Pseudomonadaceae > Pseudomonas > Pseudomonas sp. WJP1. The sequence goes on along the minus strand of NZ_CP110128.1, from coordinate 6,811,146 downwards.
AGGGCTGCTACCAGTTCCGCCTGACCCGAAACGCCGACCTGGCGCTGGACTCCGAGGATGTCGAAGACCTGGCGCGTGCCCTGCGTGGCGAATTGTTCTCCCGTCGTTATGGCGACGCGGTGCGCCTGGAGGTAGCCGATACCTGCCCGAAACACCTGTCCGATTACCTGCTCAAGCAATTCAACCTGAGCGAAACCGAGCTGTATCAGGTCAACGGCCCGGTGAACCTGACGCGTCTGTTCAGCATCACCGGCCTGGACAGCCAGCGCGAGCTGCAGTACCTGCCGTTTACCCCGCAGATCCCGAAACTGCTGCAAAACAGCGAGAACATCTTCAGCGTGATCAGCAAGCAGGACATCCTGCTGCTGCACCCGTTCGAGTCGTTCACCCCGGTGGTCGACCTGCTGCGCCAGGCCGCCAAGGACCCGCACGTGCTGGCGGTGCGTCAGACCCTGTATCGCTCCGGCGCCAACTCGGAAATCGTCGATGCGTTGGTGGACGCGGCGCGTAACGGCAAGGAAGTCACCGCGGTGATCGAATTGCGCGCGCGGTTCGATGAAGAATCCAACCTGCAACTGGCCAGCCGTCTGCAAGCGGCCGGTGCGGTGGTGATCTACGGTGTGGTCGGCTTCAAGACCCACGCCAAGATGATGCTGATCCTGCGCCGCGAAGCGGGTGAGATCGTGCGTTACGCGCACCTTGGTACGGGTAACTACCACGCCGGCAACGCCCGCCTGTACACCGACTACAGCCTGCTGACCTCCGACGACGCCCTGTGCGAAGACGTCGGCAAACTGTTCAGCCAGTTGATCGGCATGGGCAAGACGCTGCGCATGAAGAAGCTGCTGCATGCGCCGTTTACCCTGAAAAAGGGCATGCTCGACATGATTGCCCGCGAAACCCAGTTCGCCCTCGACGGCAAACCGGCGCACATCATCGCCAAGTTCAACTCGCTGACCGATCCGAAGATCATCCGCGCGCTGTACAAGGCCAGCCAGTCGGGCGTGCGCATCGACCTGGTAGTGCGTGGCATGTGCTGCCTGCGGCCGGGCATCGCCGGGGTGTCGCACAACATCCACGTACGCTCGATCATCGGTCGCTTCCTGGAACACACCCGGGTCTTCTACTTCCTCAATGGCGGCGATGAGCAGATGTTCCTCTCCAGCGCCGACTGGATGGAGCGCAACCTCGACAAGCGCGTCGAGACTTGCTTCCCGGTGGAAGGCAAGAAGCTGATCATGCGGGTCAAGAAAGAGCTGGAGCTGTATCTGACCGATAACACCCACAGCTGGAGCCTGCAGTCGGACGGTCGTTACATCCGCAACACGCCGACCGGCAACCAGAACCCGCGCAGTGCCCAGGCGACATTGCTGGAGCGGTTGGGTAGCCCGATCCTGACGGTTCGGTAACACCGGCACGAGGTAAAAAATGGCGATCCCTGCGGATCGCCATTTTTGTTTCCACCGCGGCCCCTTGTAGGAGCGAGCCTGCTCGCGATGGACGTGAACGATGACGCGTGCTGCCTGAAAGCACGCGGCGCCAACAGGTTTTTCGCGAGCAGGCTCGCTCCTACAGGGGGGGGCGGGGGTTCAGCGAACGGTCAGTACGGTATCCACGCGCGTGAGCCACTGCGCTTCGATCTCGAAGTCGGCCTGAGTCAGTTGGTTGTCTTCCAGCCAGTGCTCCGGGAACACCACTTCCAGGCAGTTGCCATTGGCGTTCAGTTCCACCTGGGGCATTTGCTGGGTGCCGCGGATGTGATGGAACAGGATCGCGAAGCGCAGCAGCACGCACAGGCGAATCAGCTTGATGCCGTCATCGCCGAAATCGGCGAACTTGTCCTTGGGAATGTTGCGGCGGTGACCGCGAACCAGCAGTGCGAGCATCAGCTGGTCCTCGCGGGAGAAGCCGGCCAGGTCCGAGTGCTCGATCAGGTAGGCGCCGTGCTTGTGATACTGATAGTGGGCGATGTCCAGGCCCACTTCATGCACCTTGGCCGCCCAGCCGAGCAGTTCGCGCCAGACGCCGTCTTCCAGGTCCCAGTCCCTGGCCACCTGATCGAAGGCATGCAGGGCCTTGCGTTCGACTCGCACCGCCTGTTCCAGGTCGACGTGATAACGCTCCATCAGCGAGGTCAGGGTGCGTTCACGCACGTCTTCGTGATGATGGCGACCCAGCAGGTCATAGAGCACGCCTTCGCGCAACGCGCCTTCACAGTGGTCCATGCGTTGCAGTTCAAGGGAATCGAAGATGGCTTCGAGGATCGCCAGGCCGGCCGGGAAAATCGCCCGACGGTCCGGCTTGATGCCTTCGAAGTCGATTTTCTCGACATCGCCCAGTTTGATCAGCTTGCGCTTGAGCCAGGACAGGCCTTCGGCATTCACTTCGCCGCTGCCGTGGCCGCCGGCCTTCAGCGCCAGGCCGATGGCGCGGATGGTGCCCGAGGAGCCGATGGCTTCATCCCAGGTCAGGCGATGCAGGGCGTGTTCGATGCTCATGATCTCCAGCCGTGCTGCCGTATACGCCTGGGCGTAGCGGGCCGGGGTGATCTTGCCATCCTTGAAGTAACGCTGGGTGTAGCTGACGCAGCCCATCTGCAGGCTTTCGCGCAACAATGGCTCGAAACGCTGGCCGATGATGAATTCGGTACTGCCGCCGCCGATGTCGGCCACCAGGCGTTTGCCCGGGGTGTCGGCGAGGGTGTGGGACACGCCGAGATAGATCAGGCGCGCTTCTTCACGGCCGGAGATGACTTCCACCGGGTGGCCGAGGATTTCTTCGGCGCGGTGGATGAATTCGTTGCGGTTACGGGCTTCACGCAGGGCGTTGGTGCCGACGATCCGCACGGCGCCCGTGGGCATACCGTTGATCAGTTGGGCGAAACGCTTGAGGCAATCGAGCCCGCGCTGCATGGATTCTTCGCTGAGGTGCCGTTCGTCGTCGATACCGGCGGCCAGCTGAACCTTCTCCCCGAGACGTTCGAGAATGCGGATTTCGCCGTTCTGGGCCTTGGCCACGACCATGTGAAAGCTGTTGGAGCCCAGGTCGATTGCGGCGATCAGGGACAGATTCTTGGCTTGGGATTGCGGCATGGTCAGGGGGTCTCGGTCGTTAACCTCGACATCGTGCCACGATCACAGGCTGGCGCCAACGCGTTGTGTTCAAAGCCGATCGTTCCCATTAGGGATTTGCGATGTAGCCGCCGGCCCCTTCGCGGGCAAGCCCGCTCCCACAGTGATCGGTGTAAATTCACAATTCTGTGATCGACACAAAACCTGTGGGAGCGGGCTTGCCCGCGAAGACGGCCTGACAGGCACCGAAGAGCCTTCAGCCCACCGCCTCTACTGTCCCAATGAAATTCGCCAGCTCCACCGTCTGCGGATTGGCAAACAACTCCTTCGGATCACCCACCTCATGCACCAACCCCTGATGCATGAACACCAATTTGTCCCCAACCTCCCGGGCAAAACGCATCTCATGGGTGACCATGATCAGCGTCATGCCTTCCTTGGCCAGTTGCCGAACCACGCTCAGCACTTCGTTGACCAGCTCGGGGTCGAGCGCCGAGGTGATTTCGTCGCACAGCAATACCTTGGGCGACATCGCCAGCGCACGGGCAATCGCCACCCGCTGTTGCTGCCCGCCGGACAATCGATCGGGGAAGGCATCGAACTTCTCCCCAAGCCCGACCCGCTCCAGCATCTGCCGCGCCAGTTCGGCGGCCTTGGTTTTCGGCACTTTCTGCACCACCTGCGGCGCGAGCATCACGTTCTCGCCGACCGTCAGGTGCGGGAACAGGTTGAACTGCTGGAACACCATCCCGACTTTCTGCCGCAGGCTGCGCAGGTCGGCGCGGGCGGCGTCGAGGTATTCGCCGTCGACTTCGATGACGCCATCGTTGATCGATTCCAGGCCGTTGAGGGTGCGCAGCAAGGTCGACTTGCCCGAGCCGCTACGGCCGATGATCGCCACCACCTGGCCTTGCTCGACACTCAGGTCGATGCCTTTGAGCACATGGTGGTCGCCATAGTATTTATGCAGGGCGGAAATTCTAAGCAGAGGCATGCAGTCTCCTTTCCAGGTAGCGCGCACTGAGGGACAAGGGGTAGCAGAGCAGGAAGTAGCCGAGGGCGACCAGGCCGTAGACCATGAAGGGTTCGAAAGTGGCGTTGGCCAACATGCCGCCGGTCTTGGTCAGTTCGGTGAAGCCGATGATCGAGGTCACGGCAGTGCCCTTGACCACTTGCACCGAGAAACCCACGGTCGGCGCCACGGCGATGCGCAACGCTTGCGGCAAAATCACGTAGCGCAGTTGCTCCAGGGGGTTCAGCGCCAGGCTCGACGAGGCTTCCCACTGGCCGTGGGGGATCGACTCGACGCAACCGCGCCAGATCTCCGCCAGATAGGCGCTGGTGAACAACGTCAGGGCGATTGCCGCCGCGGCCCAGGGCGAAATCTCCACCCCTGCCAGCGCCACCCCGAAGAACACCAGGAACAGCTGCATCAACAGCGGCGTGCCCTGGAACAGTTCGATGTAGGTGCGGGCAAAGCTGCGCGGCAGGGGTTTGTTCGAGAGGCGCATCAGCATGATCAGCAAGCCGATCAGCCCGCCGCCCACGAACGCCACCAGCGACAACGCCAGTGTCCATTGCAGGCCCGTGAGCAGGTTGCGCACGATGTCCCAGAAGGTGAAATCGCTCATCGGCTGCTCCTTGCAATGAACCGGTGGCCGATCCAGTTCAGCAACTGGCGGATCAACAAGGCCATGCACAGATAGAGCAGCGTGGTCAGGGCATAGGTTTCAAAGGCGCGGAAGTTGCGCGACTGGATGAAGTTGGCGGCGAAGCTCAGCTCTTCGGTGGCGATCTGCGAACAGACCGCCGAGCCGAGCATGACGATGATGATCTGGCTGCTCAGGGCCGGCCAGACCTTGCCCAGCGCCGGTAGCAGCACCACGTGGCGGAAGGCTTCGAAGCGCGTCATCGCCAGTGCCGCCGCGGCCTCCAGCTGACCTCGCGGGATTGCCTGGACGCCGGCGCGGATGATCTCGGTCGAATAGGCTCCCAAATTGATCACCATCGCCAGCACCGCTGCCTGCCATTCGGAAATCTGCACGCCCAGTGACGGCAGGCCGAAGAAGATGAAAAACAACTGCACCAGGAACGGCGTATTGCGGATCAACTCGACGTAGACCGCGAAAATCCCGGCGAAGGGGCGGATGTTCCACGCCCGCACCAGCGCCCCGACGATGCCCAGGCCCACCCCCAGCACTGCGCCGATGGCCGTCAGCTCAAGGGTGAACAACGCACCGCGCAGCAACAGGTCGGTGTTGTGCACCACCGGCAAGAAATCGAACTGATAAGCCATAGCGTGTCTCCTGCGCGCCGGATCAGAGGTCGGCCGGCAGCGGTTCTTTCAACCAGGCCAGGGCATTTTTCTCCAGCGCTCCGTCGCTCTTGGCGGTCACGAGGATCTGGTTGACCTTGTCCAGCAGCGCCGGCTCGTTCTTGTTCACGCCCACGTAGACGGGCGAGTCCTTGAGCTTCACTTTCAGCGCCGGCACGCGTTTGGGGCTCTTCTCGCTGATCGCGACCATCACCACGTTGCCGCTGGCGATCAGGTCCACTTGCCCGGCCAGGTACGCGGCGATGGTCGAGTTGTTGTCTTCGAAACGCTTGATGGTCACGCCTTCGGGGGCGACCTTGGTCAGTTCGATGTCTTCGATGGCGCCACGGGTGACGCTGATGGTTTTGCCCTTGAGGTCGTCCAGGCTCTTGATGTCGGCGTCCGGCGGACCGAACACGGCGAGATAGAACGGCGCATAGGCGCGGGAGAAGTCGATGACTTTTTCCCGCTCGGGGTTCTTGCCCAGGCTGGAGATCACCAGGTCGACCTTGCCGGTGGTCAGGAACGGGATGCGGTTGGTGCTGTTGACCGGGGTCAGTTCGAGTTTGACCTTGAGCTGGTCGGCCAGCAGTTTGGCGGTGTCGATATCCAGGCCGCGGGGCTTCATGTCCGGGCCGACCGAGCCGAAGGGCGGGAAGTCCTGCGGTACGGCGACCTTGAGCACGCCGCGCTTGACCACATCTTCCAGAGCGTCGGCGTGGGCGGGGGCCTGACACAGCACGAGGCTGGTGAACAAGGCAGCGAGGAGGGCGCTGTAACGCTGGGTCATGGCAAGTCTCCGGATCTTCGAGGAGTGATTTCTGCGGATGGACAGAGCACGGGCCATGCCAACATGCCGGCTTCGGGGCGCCAGGCCGCGGTTTTGCTGGCGTCGCACGGTCTTACTGGTCTGAACAGTCAGGTAGCCTTTCGCACCCCGATGGCGCAACCGTGAAAGCAATCGAACCCCCATGGGGCACGACTTGCCGGGCGCGGCGAATAGCTTTACAACTGATCGCACATTGGCCTGGTTCGACTGGAAAACCATGAATTCGATCTCTCGTGCCGTACCTGAAGTGGCGCTGCAAGCCATCCGCAAACTGATCACCGAACAGGGTTTCGGTCCGGGGGATGCCTTGCCCTCGCAACGGGACCTGGCCGTGCAATTGGGCGTCAGTCGGGCATCGTTGCGCGAGGCGTTGTCATCGCTCAGCGCCCTGGGTGTCATCAATATCCAGCCGGGTAAAGGCGTGTTCGTGCAGGCGCCCGTGGAGCTGCCCCGAGGCGAGGCGGCACCCGGTTGGCCGTTTGCGGCACAGGCTTCGCCCCTGGATATCTTCCAGTTGCGTTATGCGCTGGAGGGCTTCGCTGCGGGGCTGGCGGCCGTGACCTTGAGCATCGATGAGCTCGATGCACTGGAAGATAACGTCGCCGCCATGCGCGACGAACTCAAGCGGGGCGACTTCGAAGCGGCGGCCCGCCTGGACTTTGAATTCCACCGACGCATTTTGCTGGCCAGCGGCAACCAGGCGATGCTGAGCATCCTGACCGCCAGCGCCGACATCTTCCTGGAAAGCCAGAAGCTACCGTTCATCCGGGCCGAGCGGGCCATGGAAACCTGGCAGGAACACCGCAAAATCCTTCGCGCGCTGGCGCGCCGGACCTCGGGGGCTGCGCAAAAGGCCATGCACGAACACGTGCGCAACGCGGCGCTACGCACTGGAATTGCCTTCGTCGCTCCCGCCACGGCGTGACCTGGGCTATACCCAAACTCATGGAACACCATAGCGAGACTCAATCATCTGCACCTTCCTGAACGAGGGAAGGGCCGTTATGATGGGCCACGTTTTTTTGCTTACAACCCTGGAGAATTCCATGAGCAGCGATCTTATCAAACACGTTAGCGACGCTAGCTTCGAGGCCGACGTACTCAAGGCTGAAGGCGCTGTACTGGTCGACTACTGGGCTGAGTGGTGCGGCCCTTGCAAAATGATCGCTCCTGTCCTGGACGAAATTGCAGAGACTTACAAAGGCAAGCTGACCGTTGCCAAGCTGAACATCGATGAAAACCAGGAAACCCCCGCCAAGCACGGCGTGCGTGGTATCCCGACGCTGATGCTGTTCAAGAACGGCAACGTTGAAGCGACCAAGGTCGGCGCACTGTCGAAGTCGCAACTGGCGGCTTTCCTCGACGCCAACATCTAAGCGTCGTTACAGCGTGTCAGAAAAAGGCCCCGCAATTAGCGGGGCTTTTTTCGTTGTAGAGGGCTAGACGCTCCGAAACTCAGGTGTTACATTCGGCCCCGCGCTGGTTTCTCCAGTGCCCCCTGCTAGCCGTCGCCGACGCTCTCCTTTTCGAATAAGTACGCGATCCTGTCGCCTTCTCCGCGGCGCGGCCTCATTAAGCCAAAAGCTTAATTTCCCCCCTCCATAAATGATTACGTCATTCCTATATGAATCTGACTGAACTCAAGCAAAAGCCGATTACCGAACTGCTCGAATTGGCCGAACAGATGGGCATAGAAAATATGGCCCGTTCGCGCAAGCAGGACGTGATTTTCTCCCTGCTGAAAAAGCACGCGAAAAGCGGCGAGGAAATCTCCGGTGATGGCGTGCTGGAGATTCTCCAGGACGGCTTCGGCTTCCTCCGCTCTGCAGACGCCTCCTATCTCGCCGGCCCAGACGATATCTACGTCTCGCCGAGCCAGATCCGTCGCTTCAACTTGCGTACCGGTGACACCATCGTTGGCAAGATCCGCCCTCCGAAGGAAGGCGAGCGTTATTTCGCGCTGCTCAAGGTCGACACGATCAACTTCGACCGTCCGGAAAACGCGAAAAACAAGATTCTCTTCGAGAACCTGACCCCGCTGTTCCCGACCGTGCGCATGAAGATGGAAGCCGGTAACGGTTCCACCGAAGACTTGACCGGTCGAGTCATCGACCTGTGCGCCCCGATCGGTAAAGGCCAGCGCGGTCTGATCGTTGCACCGCCGAAAGCCGGTAAGACGATCATGCTGCAGAACATCGCGGCGAACATCGCGCGTAACAATCCTGAAGTTCATCTGATCGTATTGCTGATCGACGAACGTCCGGAAGAAGTAACCGAGATGCAGCGCACAGTGCGCGGCGAAGTGGTTGCCTCGACGTTCGACGAGCCGCCAACCCGCCACGTGCAGGTTGCCGAAATGGTGATCGAGAAGGCCAAGCGCCTGGTCGAACACAAGAAGGACGTGGTGATCCTGCTCGACTCCATCACCCGTCTGGCCCGTGCCTACAACACCGTGATCCCGAGCTCCGGCAAGGTATTGACCGGTGGTGTCGATGCCCACGCCCTGGAGAAACCGAAGCGTTTCTTCGGCGCCGCGCGGAACATCGAAGAAGGCGGCTCGCTGACCATCATCGCCACCGCGCTGGTTGAAACCGGCTCGAAGATGGACGAAGTGATCTACGAGGAATTCAAAGGCACCGGCAACATGGAACTGCCTCTGGATCGCCGCATCGCTGAAAAGCGTGTGTTCCCGGCCATCAACATCAACCGTTCGGGTACCCGTCGCGAAGAGTTGCTGACCGCCGACGACGAGCTGCAGCGCATGTGGATCCTGCGCAAGCTGCTGCACCCGATGGACGAAGTGGCTGCCATCGAGTTCCTGGTCGACAAGCTGAAAACGACCAAGACCAACGATGAGTTCTTCCTGTCGATGAAGCGCAAGTAAGTCGATAGACCAGCAAAAGCCGGGGAAACCCGGCTTTTTGCTATCTGAATTTTGCTCAACCGGTAGTTCGTGGTTCTGAATAGAGGGGTTCGGCGCTAAACTGCCCACCCCGAACGCCACGGCCAACACGAGGCTCACGCATGCAGTATCGCGACTTGCGCGACTTTATCAGCGGCCTGGAACAGCGCGGCGAACTCAAGCGCATCCAGGTTCCGGTGTCCCCAGTGCTCGAAATGACCGAGGTCTGCGATCGCACCTTGCGCGCCAAGGGCCCGGCCCTGCTTTTCGAAAAGCCCACCGGTTTTGACATTCCCGTGCTGGGCAACCTGTTCGGCACCCCCGAGCGCGTGGCGCTGGGCATGGGCGCCGAGGCGGTCAGCGAGCTGCGCGAGATCGGCAAGTTGCTGGCGTTCCTCAAGGAGCCCGAGCCGCCGAAGGGGCTGAAAGACGCCTGGTCCAAGCTGCCGATCTTCCGCAAGATCATCTCGATGGCACCCAAGGTGGTCAAGGATGCGATCTGCCAGGAAGTGGTCATCGAAGGCGACGACGTCGATCTGTCGACGCTGCCCGTGCAAACCTGCTGGCCAGGCGACGTCGCGCCGCTGATCACCTGGGGCCTGACGGTCACCAAGGGTCCGAACAAGGACCGGCAGAACCTCGGCATCTACCGTCAGCAAGTGATTGGCCGCAACAAGGTCATCATGCGCTGGCTGAGTCACCGTGGCGGCGCGCTGGATTACCGCGAATGGTGCGAAAAACATCCTGGCCAGCCCTTCCCGGTGGCCGTGGCGCTGGGTGCCGACCCGGCGACCATTCTGGGTGCCGTGACCCCGGTGCCGGACAGCCTCTCCGAGTACGCTTTCGCCGGCCTGCTGCGCGGTAACCGTACCGAGCTGGTGAAATGCCGTGGCAATGACCTGCAAGTGCCGGCCACCGCCGAGATCATCCTTGAAGGCGTGATCCACCCGGGCGAGATGGCCGATGAAGGTCCGTACGGCGACCACACCGGTTACTACAACGAAGTCGACAGCTTCCCGGTGTTCACGGTCGAGCGCATTACCCATCGCATCAAGCCGATCTACCACAGCACCTACACCGGCCGTCCACCGGATGAGCCGGCGATTCTGGGCGTCGCGCTGAACGAAGTGTTCGTGCCGATCCTGCAGAAGCAGTTCCCTGAGATCACCGACTTCTACCTGCCACCCGAAGGCTGTTCGTACCGCATGGCCGTCGTGACCATGAAGAAGTCGTACCCGGGGCATGCCAAGCGGGTAATGCTGGGTGTCTGGTCGTTTTTGCGACAGTTCATGTACACCAAGTTCGTTATCGTCACTGACGACGATATCAACGCACGGGACTGGAACGACGTGATCTGGGCCATCACCACGCGCATGGACCCCAAGCGTGACACGGTGATGATCGAGAACACGCCGATCGACTACCTCGACTTCGCCTCGCCGGTGTCCGGCCTGGGTTCGAAGATGGGGCTCGATGCCACGCATAAATGGCCGGGTGAAACCACGCGCGAGTGGGGCCGTGTAATCGTCAAGGACGACGCCGTGACCCAGCGGATCGATGCCATCTGGAATCAGTTAGGAATAGATTGATGCGTGTAACCTTGCAGCCCTCCGGAGCCGTACTCGATATCTTGCCCGGCGAGCGGATTCTCGATGGCGCACGCCGCCTGGGCTATGAATGCCCGCAAAGCTGTCGCAACGGTAACTGCCATGTGTGCGCTGCGCTGCTGGTGGAAGGGCGCGTCGAGCAGTCAGGTCTCGTGCGCGACCATGGCGAGTTCTACACTTGCATAGCAGAGCCGCTGGAAGACTGCATCGTGCTGTGGGATGGCGTGCTCGCGCTGGGAGAATTGCCGGTGCGCAGTCTGTCGTGTCAGGTCACCAGTTGCACCGAAGTCGGCGGCGATACCTGGCGGGTGCGGCTGCGGGCGCCCGCCGGCAAGCCACCGCGCTATCACGCGGGCCAGTACCTGATGATCCATCGCGACAACGGCGAGAAGTCGTCCTTCTCCCTGGCCTCGGCCCCCTCCGGTGGGCGTGATCTGGAAATCCACGTGCTGGCGCGCGAAGCCAGTGCGCTCAACCTGATCGAGCAGTTGCAGCGCAATGCCATGGTACGTGTCGACATGCCGTTCGGTGATGCGCACCTGGCCGAGTTGCCGGACGGTCCGCTGGTGCTGATTGCCGCGGGCACTGGAATGGGCCAGGTCCATGGCCTGATCGAACATTGCCGTGCAGAAGGCTTCAAGCATCCCGTGCATCTGTATTGGGGCGTGCGTCGTCCTGAAGACTTTTATGAAGTCGAGCATTGGGATGAGTGGCTGAAACTGCCAAACCTGTTCCTGCATAAAGTCGTCAGCGATCAATGCGGCTGGCAGGGGCGTTGCGGCATGTTGCATGAAGCGGTGTGCGAAGATTTTCCTGACCTCAAGGCCCTGCACGTGTACGCCAGTGGCTCGCCGGCCATGGTCTACGGCACCCTGGATGCGCTGGTCGAGGCGGGGATGGACGCGCACCAGATGCGCGCCGATGTGTTTGCGTACGCCCCGCGATCTTGATCCCAGATCCTGACGCTGTCCCCCTGTAGGAGCGAGCCTGCTCGCGATGGTCTCAAGAGCGCCGCGGGCAACCTGACTTCCCGCGTAATCGTTAACGACCATCGCGAGCAGGCTCGCTCCTACAGTGTGGAGGTATATAACTCCGCATATAGCCTATCGGTATTTATAAAATCTTATAGATGTCGGTAGGTTATATCTCATTCAAGTGATTAATTAAGAGTGGCGCCAAGGCGCTTCATTTACTTGAATACATATGTGCCTTATTGCTACAGCGGTGCGTTCTATTTAGTAACTGTTTACTCGCGGGGAGCTGAACGCTATTCGCCATGAGCGCCATTGAATCTTCGTTTTTGAACCTGTCCTACCCTCCGCAGCTCGATCTGGGGCCGCAACTCACGCACGAACAATTACTCAGCTCGATGCAGTCGACCATGGCGCGCCACCAAGGCGGGCCGGTGTGGCTGTTCGCCTATGGGTCGCTGATATGGCGCCCGGAGTGCACGGCGGTCGAGCGCGTTCGCGGGCGAGTGCATGGCTACCACCGCGGCTTGTACCTGTGGTCCCACGAGCACCGTGGCACGCCGGAAATGCCCGGGCTGGTATTCGGTCTGGATCGCGGCGGCTCCTGCAGCGGTTTCGCCTATCGCTTGCCGGAAGAACAGCTGGACGCGTCACTGTATGCGCTTTGGAAACGCGAGATGCCGTTTCCATCCTATCGCCCGCACTGGCTCAACTGCCGGCTTGAAGACGGCAGCAAGGTTCAGGCATTGGGATTTGTCCTGGAGCGGCACTTGCCCAGCTATGCCGGCAACCTGCCGGACCATGTACTGAGCCACGTGTTTGAAAACGCTTGCGGGCGTTACGGCACTACTCGCGATTATGTCGAGCAGACCGCCCACGCCCTGCGTAGCCACGCCATGCCAGACCGGAATCTGGAGGCGCGGCTCAAGCGCTGTAAATCAAAGGATGATCAAGCGAGTGCTTCGCGGCTCTGACTGGCGACCTGCTTGTGCCACAGCGTTGGCGCAAGGAAGGCCATCGCCAGCAGGCAGGCACCGATCAGCAGGACGAAACCGCCATCCCAACCGAAATGGTCCACGGTGTAGCCCATTGCTGCACTGGCCGCAACCGAACCGCCCAGGTAGCCGAACAGGCCCGTGAAGCCCGCAGCCGTACCGGCGGCTTTCTTCGGTGCCAGTTCCAGTGCCTGCAGGCCGATCAGCATCACCGGGCCGTAGATCAGGAAGCCGATGGAGACCAGCGCGATCATATCGACCGTCGGGTTGCCGGCCGGGTTGAGCCAGTACACCAGCGTCGCCACAGTCACCAATGCCATGAACACCATGCCGGTCAGGCCACGGTTGCCACGGAAGATCTTGTCCGACATCCAGCCGCACAGCAGCGTGCCCGGAATACCGGCCCACTCGTAGAAGAAGTACGCCCATGACGTCTTGTCCACGGTGAAGCCTTTGGCTTCCTTGAGGTAGGTCGGTGCCCAGTCCAGCACGCCGTAGCGCAGCAGGTAGACAAAGACGTTGGCCAGGGCGATGTACCAGAGCATCTTGTTGCGCAGCACGTACTTGACGAAGATTTCCTTGGCGCTGAATTCCTCTTCGTGACTGGCGTCGTAGCCTTCCGGGTAGTCGTTCTTGTATTTCTCGATCGGCGGCAGGCCGACCGATTGCGGGGTGTCGCGCATGGTGATGAAGGCAAACACCGCGACGGCCATGGCCACTGCCGCCGGCACGTAGAACGCCGCATGCCAGTCGTTGAACAGGCCCATGCCGAGCAGGAACAGCGGGCCGATCAAGCCGCCACCCACGTTGTGCGCCACGTTCCACAGGGACACCACGCCACCGCGTTCCTTCTGCGACCACCAGTGCACCATGGTCCGCCCACTCGGCGGCCAGCCCATGCCCTGCGCCCAGCCATTGATGAACAGCAGGACGAACATGATGGTCACGCTGGACGTCGCCCAATGCGCAAAACCGAACGTGAACATCACCGCCGCCGAGACCATCAGGCCGAACGGCAGGAAGAAGCGCGGGTTGGAACGGTCGGAAACGATGCCCATCAGGAACTTGGACAAGCCATAGGCAATGGCGATCGCCGACAGCGCCACGCCCAGTTCCCCACGGGTGTAGCCCTCTTCGATCAGATAAGGCATGGCCAGGGAGAAGTTCTTGCGCAGCAGGTAGTAACCGGCGTAACCGATGAAGATACCGGCGAAGATCTGCCAGCGCAGGCGTCGGTAGGTGCTGTCTATTTTTTCTTCAGGCAGTGGAGCCTGATGTGCGGCAGGACGAAAGAAAGCAAACATTCAAGAGCTCCAAATTTCTTGTTTTGACTGCGGATGCGAATGTTACAGTTTCGTTACCGAAAATAGCACCGGTTCTCATCGACCAAATAGCGGAAATGTTGGAAAGCGAGCGTTCCTTTATGAACATGTCGCCTACGCGTAAATGAAGGGCGGTGTAGGAAGATTTCCCGCTACCGCTTTGATGCGCATGCACCGTCCGAAGTAGTGCGGATATTTGGGAAATGTCCTGCGCAGTTACCGGAAGCCATGACCTTCAGCCAAAAGCCTTCGATCTTTACCCTTTTGTGTAGCGGCCAGGTCTGGCGATGCAGGGTAAGAAGGGGAGGCGTTATGCGGTGGGTTATGTGTGTGGTGCTGCTGTGGGTGTTGTCTGCTGAAAGCGGAGCGGGTGAGGTGTTCCTGATACCGGAATACAACCCCAAGCCGATTTATCCGCCGGCGCTGCAACGGGCCGGGATCATCGGTGATGTCCGGGTCAGGTTTACGGTCCATGCCGATGGCTCAGTCAATAAGGTAAGCATTTTGCAAAGCGACCATCATGATCTGGCCGAGGCGACCAGGGTTGCGATAGAGCAGTGGCGATTCAAGCCATGGACGGTTGGGGGGGGAAAGCCCGCCGAGCAGGAAGTGATTGCGCCGATGATCTTTGGATTCGATTCAGCGCCACCACTTCATCTCAATGAATGGCTTAAAAAACTGAAATGTCGCGATCTCAACGAAGTCACGGTCAACACCCCGGAACACGCCTGGGCTGATACCACTGCGTTCTACTACACCCGTGCTTATCTATCGAATGCGTTTTCCACGACAACGTTGCCTAACGAGCGGCGCCTGGCGCTGATAGCCAAGATGAACAGGAAGGTGCCGATCATTGTCAGGGAATGCATGAACAACCCGGTTTCCAGGTACGTGAGGTTTTTGCCGGAGGATATTCGTAAGTTGCTTTAGTTTGGGGCTGGACTCCATTGATGGGAGTCCAGACCGTGTGGCGGGCTCAGCGAACCTGCACAACCACCTTGCCGACCGCCTTGCGCTGACCAAGATCATTGATCGCCTGCGCAGCATTGCTTAACGGATACACCTGCGACACCAACGGCTTCAACTTGCCCTCGGCAAACCAGCCAAACAATTGCTGGAAGTTGGCGGCGTTGTCCTGAGGCTGACGCTGGGCAAACGAGCCCCAGAACACGCCGAGTACCGCTGCACCTTTGAGCAGTGCGAGGTTTACCGGCAGCTCAGGGATACGTCCGCTGGCAAAACCGACCACCAGCAAGCGGCCGTTCCAGGCGATGGCGCGGATGGCCTGGTCGAACAGGTCACCACCCACCGGGTCGTAGATCACGTCGGCGCCCTGGCCATCGGTCAGGCGCTTGATCTCGTCCTTGAGGCTGGTTTCGCTGTAGTTGATCAGTTCATCAGCGCCTGCCGCCTTGGCCACCGCCAGCTTTTCCGCGCTGCTGGCCGCGGCGATCACCCGGGCGCCCATGGCCTTGCCAATTTCCACTGCCGCCAGGCCGACACCGCCAGAGGCGCCGAGTACCAACAGGGTCTCGCCGGGTTGCAGGTTGCCGCGCTGCTTGAGGGCGTGCATCGAGGTGCCGTAGGTCATGCTGAAGGCGGCGGCGGTGTTGAAGTCCATGGAGGGTGGGATCGGCAGCACGTTGTAGCCCGGCACCGCGACCTGTTCGGCGAAGCTGCCCCAGCCGGTCAGGGCCATGACCCGGTCACCGACTTTCAGGTGGCTGACTTTTTCGCCCACCGCGCTGACCACGCCGGCCGCTTCACCGCCCGGGGAAAACGGGAAGGGCGGCTTGAACTGGTACTTGCCCTCGATGATCAGCGTGTCGGGGAAGTTCACCCCGGCGGCGTGCACTTCCAGCAGGATTTCGTTCTTCTTCGCGACAGGACTGGCGACGTCTTCCAGCACCAGCGATTCGGCAGGGCCGAAGGCTTTGCACAGCACGGCTTTCATCAGGGCTATTCCTTTGGGAGTGATGGCCGATAAGTGTAGGTGTGAGAGTCGACGGGTCAACGAGCATGCCCGGCACTGATAGTCAGCCATAAGCTTGTACTGGCGTGGCGGGTGGTTATGCTAGGCCGCAAACCGGATAAGGAGCGAATTGTGAAAGCGTGGATCATGTTGTTGCTGGGTCTGTCCCTGTCTGTGACAGCGGTGGCCGAAGAGGCCAAGGAAGAGGCGGCGCCGAAGGTCAATTACGTCACCCTGAGCCCGCCGTTCGTGGGGAACTACGGGCTGGATGGCACGCCGAAGCTCAAGGTCTACAAGGCCGATGTGGCTTTGCGTGTGACCGGTGACGAGGCGACCAAGGCGGTAAAGGCCAACGAACCGCTGATCCGCAATCAGCTGGTGGCGTTGTTTGCCCAGCAGACCACCGAGACGATGAACAATGTCGAAGCCAAGGAAAAGCTGCGTCAGGAAGCCCTGAAGCAGACCCAGCAGATCATGAATGATGAAACCGGCAAGCCGGTGGTTGAGGATTTGTTGTTCAATAACCTCATTATCCAGTAAGGCTTTCGCTGTCCTGTCGGGCCTCATCGCTGGCAAGCCAGCTCCCACAAGGTTTGAGGTGAAACACAACGTTGTGTTCAGCGCAGAACGCTGTGGGAGCTGGCTTGCCAGCGAAGGCATTTGGAGGGTCGCAGCAATTCTTACGGCTTAAGTGCTATCACCGCCGCCCACTGCTCCGCTGTCACCGGCATCACCGACAGCCTCGATCCCTTCTGCACCAGCGGCATCTCCGCCAGCGCCGCCTGCTGCTTCAGGTAATCCAGCTTCAACACCCTGGAAAACGTCTCCACATGCGCGACATCGATCGCGCTCCAGGCGTTTTTCTCAGGGGTTGCCTTGGGGTCGTAGTAATGGCTCTCAGGCTCCAGCGCCGTCGGGTCCGGGTACGCCGCTTCGACGATCTTGCCGATCCCGGCGATCCCTGGTTCCGGGCAGCTCGAATGATAGAAAAAGAACTCGTCCCCCACTGCCATGGAGCGCAAGAAATTACGCGCCTGATAGTTGCGAACCCCGTCCCAGCGCGCTTTGCCAAGCTGCTCCAGGCCTTTGATCGAGAGTTCGTCGGGCTCGGATTTCATCAGCCAATAGGCCATGGTTCTGGCTCCTTGCGAGGTGGGTGGAGAGGTTGTCCGGCAATTTTATGACAAACCGACAGTCGGTTGACGCCATCATTTGCGTGACGGTTCACGTTGTCGCAAAATGCCGGCCTTTCAAGCTTGACGCTGCTGCACGGCCTACAAACGGAAACCGCTGCTGTCATCGTGTTGATATGCCTTTGGGGGGCAATCGATGAAACGCAAACCGGATTTACTATGGATTCTGGTCATTTTGTTCGGCCTCGGCGTCGTGACCACTGGCTATGCCCAAAGCCTGTGGGTCAACAAGGCCGATGCACCGGTCGAGATCTCGCCATTGCAGCAACAGTCGACCGCCTTCAAGCGCTGACCCCCCCCCCCGCTTTTCGACGCCACTGATGCCGGTGGCGTCTAGCCTGCGTAATACCAGGCCTTGTCCGTCACCGTTCCTTGCAACGGCACATCCCAGCTCGCCTGAGCCAGTCGCTCGACCTTCTGACATTCATGGGCCAGCCCCAGCAACGTCGGCTTGCGCCAGTCATTGCGGCGCGCCAGGTAGGCCAGGCTTCGATCATAGAAGCCGCCGCCCATGCCCAGGCGCCCGCCAACATCGTCAAACCCCACCAATGGCAGCAACACCAGATCCAGGGCCCAGACTTTGCGTTGCCGGGCGAGACTGTGCCGGGGTTCGAGAATACGGAAGCGATTGGGCTTGAGTTTTTCACCGGGGCGAATCCGCTGGAACACCATTTTGGTTCGCGGCCAGGCACTGAGCACCGGTAGATAGGTGGCCTTGCCCCGACGTTGCGCTGCACGCAGCAACAGGCGCGGATCGATTTCACCGTCGGTGGGCAAATAAAGAGAGATGTGTTTGGCGCGGCGGAACAGCGGTTGCTGGGCCAATTGTTTGTAGAGCCCGCGAGCCGCCTGGCGCTGCTGACTGGGTGTCAGTGCGCGGCGGGCCTTGCGCAGCATGCGTCGAAGTTGCGGTCGAGGGAGCAGCGCAGGTTCGGTCATGGATTCGGGCTTCGCCTGTACGGTTTCGTAAAGCGCCTCTTTAAAAAAACAGAGCAGTAAAAACGCCGATGCCGGTATTAAAACCGGCATCGGACTGGAATCAGGCTCCCCGGATGTACCGCTGTCGACTTAGCCCTTGAACCCGAAAGTTCAAGGTGGAAGACGCAGTAGGCTTTAAGGCTTTCCGTCTAGCGGACATGCACACCAGCCCAACGTGCGACCTCCAGGGTATAGCAAATCGGCTCAGGGACATCGCCAACTGGCAAGCACCCCAGGGAGTGATGAGAGTATACCGCAAGCGGTGACGCGAATCAGCCTTTGGTGACATCCGGATCAGTGGCAAGCACCAGATCGACACGATCAAGTAGGTCGCGCACCTGTTCGCGGGTCGAACCGCTGGCCTGGATGTCCGGTCGTTCTTCCTTGTGCAGCAAGTCGTGCGTGATGTTCAGCGCGGCCATCACGGCGATGCGATCGGCGCCGATGACTTTGCCGCTGCTGCGGATTTCGCGCATCTTGCCGTCCAGGTAGCGAGCGGCGCTCACCAGGTTGCTGCGTTCTTCCTGGGGGCAAATGATCGAATATTCTTTGTCGAGGATCTGCACGGTGACGCTATTGCTTGAACTCATGAGTCTTGCTCCAGGGCCTTGAGGCGCGAAATCATCGATTCGACCTTACGCCGGGCGATTTCGTTTTTTTCAATGAGATGCGCGCGTTCCTCGCGCCAGGTCTTTTCCTGAGCTAGTAAGAGTCCGTTTTGGCTCTTAAGTTGCTCGACTCGGGTAATCAGCAGTTCGAGTCTGGCCATCAGCGCTTGCAGGTCGGTGTCTTCCATAGTTTTCACTGTCTGATGGGAGTCGGACTGTAGGAGCGAGCCTGCTCGCGATGAACCTGAGAACGCCGCGGGGTGTCAGGACCCCAGCGTTATCGTTGACGACCATCGCGAGCATGCTCGCTCCTACAGGGGTAGTCGATGTAGGATACAAGGCCTTCATTCTAGACATAGCGCCGTCTGGCGCCTAGCTGCCCATGACCATTCAGAATTCCCCGTACCAAGGCTTCGCCACCCTGCTGACCTCCAGCGGCCATAACGTCTCGCCTGCCGAACTGCACGGCCTGTTGCTCGGCCGCAGCTGCGCCGGCGCCGGTTTCGATGCCGAAGGCTGGCTGATCGACGCCGCCGAACTGCTCGAAAGCGAGCCTCAGGACAACGTCCGCGCGGCCCTGATCGGCCTGCAGGAGATGGTCAAGGGCGAGCTCACCGGCGACGACGTAACCGTCGTGCTGTTGCTGCCGAGCGACGACGCTCCACTGGCCGAACGCGCCGCTGCACTGGGCCAATGGTGCCAGGGCTTCCTCAGTGGTTTTGGCCTGAACTGCCGCGACAGTAGCATGCTGAGCACCGAGGCCACTGAAGTGTTGCAGGATCTTGCAGCCATTTCCCAGGTGCAAGACGCCCTGGAAGAGTCTGAAGACGGTGAAACCGACTATATGGAAGTCATGGAATACCTGCGCGTCGCGCCGCTTCTGCTGTTCTCCGAAACCAAGAAAGACGTAGCGGCTGCCGCCAAGCCGTCGCTGCACTGATCAAAAAGCCAGGGAAAGCCATCTGCCCATGATTCATATCCCTAAGTCGGAATACAGCCGTCGCCGCAAGGCCTTGATGGCGCAGATGGAACCCAACAGCATCGCCATCCTGCCTGCCGCCGCGGTCGCCATCCGCAACCGCGACGTCGAGCACGTCTACCGTCAGGACAGCGACTTCCAGTACCTCAGCGGTTTTCCCGAGCCCCAGGCCGTGTTGGTCCTGATGCCGGGGCGTCTGCACGGTGAATACATCCTGTTCTGCCGTGAACGCAACGCCGAGCGCGAGTTGTGGGACGGCCTGCGCGCCGGGCAAGAGGGCGCGATTCGCGACTTCGGTGCCGACGACGCCTTCCCGATCACCGACATCGACGACATCCTGCCCGGCCTGATCGAAGGCCGTGACCGCGTCTACTCGGCCATGGGCAGTAACCCGGAATTCGACCGGCACCTGATGGAATGGATCAACGTGATCCGCTCCAAGGCCAACCTCGGGGCCCAGCCGCCGAACGAATACGTTGCCCTGGATCACCTGCTGCACGACATGCGCCTGTATAAATCGGCGGCAGAAGTGAAGGTGATGCGCGAAGCCGCACGGATTTCCGCCCAGGCCCATGTGCGTGCGATGCAGGCCAGCCGCGTCGGGTTGCATGAGTTCAGCCTGGAAGCCGAGCTCGATTACGAGTTTCGCAAGGGCGGGGCGAAGATGCCGGCCTACGGCTCGATCGTCGCGGCGGGGCGCAACAGCTGCATCCTGCATTACCAGCAGAATGACGCGCTGCTCAAGGACGGTGACCTGGTGCTGATCGACGCCGGTTGCGAGATCGACTGCTACGCCAGCGACATCACGCGCACCTGGCCGGTCAACGGCAAATTTTCCGCAGAGCAGAAGGCGATCTACGAATTGGTGCTGGCTGCCCAGGAAGCCGCGTTTGCCGAGATTGCCCCGAACAAACACTGGAACCAGGCCCACGAAGCCACGGTGCGGGTGATTACCTCGGGCCTGGTCGAACTGGGACTGTTGCAGGGCGACGTCGACGAACTGATCGCCAGCGAAGCCTACAAGGCGTTCTACATGCACCGCGCCGGTCATTGGCTGGGCATGGATGTGCATGACGTCGGCGAGTACAAGGTCGGCGGCGAATGGCGCGTGCTGGAGGTGGGCATGGCGCTGACCGTGGAGCCGGGGATCTACATTTCCCCGGACAACCAGAGCGTGGCGAAGAAATGGCGCGGCATTGGCGTGCGCATCGAGGACGATGTGGTGGTCACCAAGAGCGGCTGTGAAATCCTGACCAAAGGCGTACCGAAAACCGTCGCCGAAATCGAGGCCCTGATGGCGCAAGCACGGACACAAGCGGCATGAATCGAGTCAATCTGGCGATTATCGGTGGCGGCCTGGTCGGCGCCAGCCTGGCGTTGGCCTTGCAGGCCGGAGCGAAGGCCCTTGGCTGGAAGATCGTACTGATCGAACCGTTTGCCCCCGGTGACACCTGGCAGCCCAGTTACGACGCGCGTTCCACGGCGTTGTCCTTCGGCGCGCGGCAGATTTATCAGCGCTTGGGCGTCTGGCAGGAAATCTCCCGCCGCGCAGAGCCCATCAAGCAGATTCACGTCTCTGACCGTGGGCGTTTTTCCACGGCGCGCCTGTCAGCGATGGAAGAAGGTGTTCCGGCGCTGGGTTATGTGGTGGAAAACGCCTGGCTCGGCCATTGCCTGTGGCAAGGCCTGGACAAGGACGTGATCACCTGGCGTTGCCCGGCGGAAGTCACGCGCATGGAACCGCTCACCGACGGCTACCGCCTGACCCTGAATGACGAAACCACGCTCGATTGCGATCTCGCGGTGCTCGCCGATGGCGGCCGCTCGGGTTTGCGCGAGCAACTGGGCATCGGCATTAAAAAGCGTCCGTACAACCAGAGCGCACTGATCGCCAACATCACCCCGAGCGAAGCCCATGGCGGCATGGCGTTCGAACGCTTCACCGACGATGGCCCGATGGCGTTCCTGCCATTGCCGGACAACCGTTGTGCGCTGGTCTGGACACGTCTGGGCATGGATGCGCAACGACTGGCCGCGCTTGATGATCGCAGTTTCCTCAGCGAACTGCAGGGCGTGTTCGGTTATCGCCTCGGCACCTTGAAGCAAGTCGGTGTGCGGCATTTGTATCCGCTGGCCTTGGTGGAGGCCGAAGAGCAAGTGCGCTCGCACCTGGTGGTTCTCGGCAATGCTGCCCACAGCCTGCACCCGATTGCCGGCCAGGGGTTCAACCTGTCCTTGCGCGATGCCCAGGCGTTGGCCGATGCGCTGCTCGCCAGCGAACACCTGCCGGGGAATTTCGCCACCTTGCAGGATTATCGCGAGCGTCAGCGACTGGACCAGAATCTCACCGTGGGCTTCTCCGACCAGGTCACGCGCCTGTTCGGCAGTACTCAGCCGTTGGTGTCACTGGGGCGCAATCTGGGCCTGCTCGGCCTTGATCTTTTGCCGCCGGCCAAGCGCTGGTTCGCCCGGCAAGCCATGGGCCTGGGTACCCGCCCTGATGTTTAACTGGCTGACACGCAAGTTTGGCAAGGCCCGCTTGATGTGCCGGTTCATGAACCTTTATCCGCCGTACCTTGGCGCCGGGGTTCGGGTACGGCACATCAGCGATGACTTTCGTGACGTCCAGGTGTCCATGGGCTTGAGTTGGTATAACCGCAACTACGTCGGCACGCAGTTCGGCGGCAGCCTGTATTCGATGGTCGACCCGTTCTTCATGCTGATGCTGATGGAAAACCTCGGTCGCGACTACATCGTCTGGGACAAGGCTGCCGACATCGACTTCATCGCACCGGGCAAAGGTCCGGTGTTCGCCCGTTTCAACATCGATGACACCTTGCTCGACGAGATCCGCCGGCAGACGGCGGAGGGCAGGAAGTACCTGCCGCAATTGCAGGTCGATATTCATGACGGCGCCGGCAACCTGGTGGCGCGTGTCGGAAAAACCCTTTACGTGCGGCTCAAGCCGCAAGCGAGACAGGCTTAAAGCATGGAAATGCGCGCAGATCTGCTAATTGTCGGGGCCGGAATGGTCGGCAGCGCCCTGGCGCTGGCGTTGCAGGACAGCGGGCTGGAAGTGCTGCTGCTCGATGGCAGCCCGTTGAGCGTCAAACCCTTTGATCCGCAGGCACCGTTCGAGCCGCGCGTCAGTGCATTGTCGATTGCCAGCCAGCGAATTCTCGAACGCCTGGGTGTCTGGGACGGCATTGCCAGCCGGCGCAGCAGTCCCTACAGCGAGATGCAGGTCTGGGATGGCAGCGGCACCGGGCAAATCCATTTTTCGGCGGCCAGCGTGCATGCCGATACGTTGGGCCATATCGTTGAGAATCGCGTGGTTCAGGACGCCTTGCTCGACCGCTTGCACGACTGCGACCTGGGCATGCTGGCCAACGCACGCCTGGAACAGATGCGCCGCTCCGGCGACGACTGGCTGCTGACCCTGGCCGACGGCCGTACCTTGCGCGCGCCGCTGGTGATCGCGGCGGATGGCGCCAACTCGGCGGTGCGGCGCCTGACCGGTGTCGCCACGCGGGAGTGGGATTACCTGCACCACGCCATCGTCACCAGTGTGCGCAGCGCCAAGCCTCATCAGGCGACCGCCTGGCAGCGGTTTACCGACAATGGCCCGCTGGCGTTCCTGCCGCTTGAGCGCGACGGTCAGCAGGATTGGTGCTCGATCGTCTGGTCGACCACGCCGAGCGAAGCCGCACACTTGATGGCGCTGGACGACGAGGGTTTCTGTCGTGCGCTGGAGCGGGCCTTCGAAGGTCGACTCGGCACGGTGCTGAGTGTCGATCCGCGTCTGTGCGTGCCGCTGCGTCAGCGCCATGCCAAGCGGTACGTGGCAGAGGGCCTGGCCTTGATCGGTGACGCAGCGCACACCATTCACCCGTTGGCCGGGCAGGGTGTGAACCTCGGTTTCCTCGATGCCGCGGTGCTGGCCGAAGTGCTATTGAAAGCGGCAACCCGTGGCGAGCGCCTGGCGGATGTGAAGGTGCTGAGCCGTTACGAACGCCGGCGCATGCCGCATAACCTGGCGCTGATGGCGGCGATGGAAGGTTTCGAGCGGCTGTTCCAGGCTGACCCGTTGCCGGTGCGCCTGTTGCGTAACGCCGGGTTGAATCTGGTCGACCGGATGCCCGAGGCCAAGGCGCTGTTCGTGCGTGAAGCGCTGGGGTTGATTGGGGATTTGCCGGCACTCGCCAAGGCCTGATTTTTTCGCTGTGGCTGCTGGCCTCTTCGCGGGCAAGCCTCGCTCCTACAGATCACCGAGAACCTGTAGGAGCGAGGCTTGCCCGCGAAGGCGTCGGAACATTCACCACCCATCCCTGCTGTGCAACATCTGGTAACTCCTCCGGGAACTGTTCGATTGAGAAGGGAAATGTGAGTCCTTATCATTTGGCCTCACTTTTTCAATCGAGAGACCGCTCCCATGTTGGCACCGAAGCGTCTACTGACCGCACTGGCCCTGACCCTGATCGGCAGCACCGCCGCCCAGGCCGCTGACGAGGTGGTGGTCTACTCCTCGCGCATCGATGAACTGATCAAGCCAGTCTTCGATGCCTACACCGCGAAAACCGGCACCCAGGTGAAGTTCATCACCGACAAGGAAGCGCCGCTGATGCAGCGGATCAAGGCCGAGGGCGAGAACACGCCCGCCGACCTGCTGCTGACCGTCGATGCCGGTAACCTCTGGCAGGCCGAGCAGATGGGCATCCTCCAGCCTTTCACCTCGAAAACCATCGATGCCAACATTCCGCTGCAATACCGTGCGGCCTCCCATGCCTGGACCGGCCTGAGCCTGCGGGCGCGGACCATCGCCTATTCCACCGACCGGGTGAAACCGGGCGAACTGACCACTTACGAAGCACTGGCCGACAAGAACTGGGAAGGCCGCCTGTGCCTGCGCACGGCGAAGAAGGTGTACAACCAGTCCCTGACCGCCACCATGATCGAAGTGCACGGCGCCGAGAAGACCGAGAAGATCCTCAAGGGCTGGGTCAACAACCTGTCCACTGACGTGTTCTCCGACGACGTGGCAGTGCTCGAGGCCATCAATGCCGGCCAGTGCGACGTCGGCATCGTCAACACCTACTACTACGGCCGCCTGCACAAACAGAAGCCGGACCTGCCGGTGAAACTGTTCTGGCCGAACCAGGCGGATCGCGGCGTGCACGTCAACCTGTCGGGCATTGGCCTGATCAAGCACGCGCCGCACCCGGAAGCGGCCAAGGCCCTGGTGGAGTGGATGACTACGCCGGAGGCGCAGAAGATCTTCGCCGACGTGAACCAGGAATTCCCGGCCAACCCGACTGTGCAGCCATCGGCCGAAGTCGCTGCCTGGGGCAAGTTCATTGCCGATACCCTGCCGGTGGAAGTCGCCGGCAAACGCCAGGCGGAAGCGATTCGCATGATGGATCGCGCTGGCTGGAACTGAGTCACCCGATATACTGCGCCCCGCCTGTGCGGGGCGTTTTGTTTTTGCGCAGGCACTTCTGACCTTGTAGGAGCGAGCCTGCTCGCGATGAACTCAAGAACACCGCGGGTAGCCTGACTTCCCGCGTAATCGTTAACGTTCATCGCGAGCAGGCTCGCTCCTACAAAGGTTTGTTATCTCCTCATCTGCTTGAGAGCTATACCTTGGCCCACCCCGCCCAACGCCGCTGGTATCCCCTGGTCTTCGCCATCGCTGCGCTGGTCCTGTTGCCCCTGAGTGTCCTGCTGCTGTCCTGGCAAGCCATCGACCCGCAGATCTGGTCCCACCTCTGGGAGACCCAGATGCCACGCCTGCTGGGCAACACCCTGACCCTGATACTCGGTGTCGGCGTTGGCGTGACGGTCCTGGGGGTTAGCCTGGCCTGGCTCACCAGCCTCTGCGAATTCCCCGGTCGGCGTTGGCTGGACTGGGCACTGATGCTGCCCTTCGCGATTCCGGCCTACGTGCTGGCATTCGTCTTCGTCGGGCTGCTGGATTTTGCAGGCCCCGTGCAAACCCTGCTGCGGGAGTGGTTCGGCAGCGGCTTGCGCTTGCCGCGTGTGCGCTCCACGGGCGGGGTGATCCTGGTATTGGTGCTGGTCTTCTATCCTTACGTTTACCTGCTGGCTCGCACCGCGTTCCTGGCCCAGGGCAAGGGCCTGATGGAAGCGGCGCGGGTGCTCGGTCAATCCCCGTGGCAGGCGTTCTGGCGCGTGGCAATGCCTATGGCACGCCCGGCCATCGGTGCTGGCGTGGCCCTGGCGCTGATGGAAACCCTGGCGGATTTCGGTGCCGTGTCGGTGTTCAACTTCGACACCTTCACCACCGCCATCTACAAGACCTGGTACGGGTTCTTCAGCCTCTCCACCGCCGCGCAACTGGCCAGCCTGTTGCTGCTGGTGGTGATGCTCGTGCTGTACGGCGAGCGTCGGGCTCGCGGCGCCAACCGGGCGAGCAATGAACGGCCACGGGTCAAGGCGTTGTATCACCTTCACGGCCTCAAGGCGCTGCTGGCAACGGGGTGGTGCGCTTTGGTGTTCGCCTGTGCCTTTGTCATTCCAATGCTGCAGCTGGTGGTGTGGTTCTGGCAGCGCGGGCGCCTGGATCTGGACGAGCGTTACACGGGCTTGATCGTCCACACCTTGTACCTGGGAACGATGGCGGCGCTGATCACCGTGAGTGTCGCCCTGGTATTGGCGTTTGCCCGGCGGCTGGCACCGACCCAGGGGATCCGCGCCGGGGTCAGCCTGGCCAATCTTGGCTACGCTTTGCCCGGATCGGTGTTGGCGGTGTCGATCATGCTGGCGTTCAGTTACCTGGATCGCGTGCTGGTAATCCCGCTCTCCGGCTGGCTCGGCGGGGCTGGCAAGCCGTTGTTGCTGGGCAGCCTGTTGGCGTTGCTGCTGGCCTATCTGGTGCGCTTCATCGCCGTGGCTTACGGTCCGCTGGAAAGTAGTCTGGCGCGAATACGGCCATCTTTGCCCGAAGCGGCACGTAGCCTGGGCGTCAGTGGGCCACGACTGTTTTTCAAAGTGTATCTACCGTTGCTGCTCCCCGGTTCGTTGAGCGCGGCCTTGCTGGTGTTCGTCGACGTGCTCAAGGAAATGCCCGCGACCCTTCTGATGCGCCCCTTTGGCTGGGACACGCTGGCGGTGCGGATCTTCGAAATGACCAGCGAAGGCGAGTGGGCGAGGGCATCTTTGCCGGCCTTGACCCTGGTTTTGGTCGGGCTGCTACCGGTCATCGGATTGATACGACGTTCGGCGCATCGAAACAGCTAGGTGCCAGTCCTACACCTTGCGGCTACAATGCGCGGCATTCGGTGCGGTCGGTCTGACAGACAAGGTAGTGAAAACGGCTGGAAGCCTTTTATTTCAGGGCTCCCGCACAAACGATCACTCGTCCGCACCTTCGCCACGCCCGGAAGGAGAAACCCATGGGACAGCGTACGCCTCTGTATGACCTTCATCTTGCCCTCGGCGCGAAGATGGTCGATTTTGGCGGTTGGGATATGCCTCTGCATTATGGATCCCAGGTCGAGGAGCACCATCAGGTGCGTCGCGATTGCGGTGTTTTTGATGTATCCCACATGACCGTGATCGATGTCGACGGCCCCCAGGCCAAGGCATGGCTCCAGCATTTGCTGGCCAACGACGTCGAACGCCTGCACAAACCTGGTACCGCGTTGTACAGCACCATGCTCAATGAGCGCGGCGGTATCGTCGACGACATGATCGTCTATCGCCTCGAAAGCGCTTACCGCCTGGTGGTCAACGCCTCTACCCGCGATCAGGACCTGGCGTGGATGCAGGCGCATCTCGACGGTTTCGACGTGCAGCTCAACGAGCGTTCCGAGCTGGCAATGCTGGCCATCCAGGGCCCCCATGCCCGGCAAAAGATTGCCGAGCTGGTGAGCCAGGCGCGTGGCGCATTGATCCACAAGCTCAAGCCTTTCGAAGCCCGGCCCGACGGTGACTGGTTCATCGCACGCACCGGCTACACCGGTGAAGACGGCCTGGAAATCATTCTGCCGGCCGACCAGGCGCCGGGATTCTTCAACGATCTGGTGGGGGCGGGCATTTCTCCCATTGGCCTGGGCGCGCGTGACACCCTGCGGGTCGAGGCGGGCATGAACCTGTACGGTCAGGACATTCACCAGGGCGTTTCCCCGCTGGCCTCCAATATGGCCTGGAGCATCGCCTGGGAGCCGGCCGCTCGCCAGTTCATCGGTCGCCAGGCGCTGGAAGCCGAGCGCAGCGGCGGCGTACAACACAAACTGGTGGGGCTGGTCCTTGAGGAGCGCGGGGTTTTGCGCGCTCATCAAGTGGTCCGCATCGCCAATGTTGGCGAAGGGGAGATCACCAGTGGTAGTTTCTCTCCTACGCTAAGCAAGTCGATTGCACTGGCGCGCGTGCCGATGGCCACTGCCGACCGCGCAGAAGTGGAAATCCGTGGCAAGTGGTACCCGGTCCGAGTGGTCAAGCCGACCTTCGTTCGCCATGGCAAAACCTTGATCTAACCTTTTCCGGCGGGCGTTGACCGCCGATAATTTTCCTGAGGACACAGAACATGAGCGATATCCCTGCCGACCTGCGTTTTGCCGAGAGTCACGAATGGGCTCGCCTGGAAGCCGATGGCACCGTCACCGTGGGCATCAGCGATCACGCGCAGGAAGCGCTGGGTGATGTGGTGTTCGTTGAGCTGACCGAAGTCGGCAACGTCTTCGCCGCCGGTGATCAGTCCGGTGTGGTGGAGTCGGTTAAAGCGGCCTCCGACATCTATTCCCCGGTAGCCGGTGAAGTGATCGCGGTCAACGAAGCACTGAGCGGTGAGCCTGAGCTGCTCAACTCCGACCCGTACGGCGCGTGGATCTTCAAACTCAAGCCAAGCAACACGGCTGACCTGGACAAGCTGCTCGATGCAGCGGGTTACAAGGCCGCCATCGGCGAATAAGCCTTCAGCGTCACCCCAAAGCCCCGACCTGTCGGGGCTTTTTTGTATCTGGCAGATCCAAGGCTCTCTGGCATCGACTGCTATGCTGGTTTGACCGTGTTGCATCGACGTTGAGCGCCAGTCAAGAGAGAGCCCGTCATGTCCCAGTTGCCGTCCCTGAGCCAGTTACGCGACCCCAATGCCTTTCTTCGCCGCCACCTTGGGCCTGATGGTGCCGAGCAACAGGCGATGCTCGACAGCCTCGGCCTCGGTAGCCGGGTTGAGTTGATCGAGCAGACGGTACCGCCGGGAATCCGCCTGAACCGACCACTCGACCTGCCACCGGCCCTCGACGAAGAAGCCGCACTGGCCAAGCTGCGCGGTTACGCCGAGCAAAACCAGGTCTGGACCAACCTGATCGGCATGGGCTATTACGGCACGCTGACGCCGGCCGTCATACTGCGCAACGTCCTGGAAAATCCCGGTTGGTACACCGCGTACACACCCTATCAACCAGAAATCGCCCAGGGCCGGCTTGAAGCGCTGCTTAATTTCCAACAATTGACCATCGACCTCACGGGCCTTGAACTGGCCAACGCCTCGCTGCTGGATGAAGCCACAGCGGCGGCGGAAGCCATGGCCCTGGCCAAGCGGGTTGCCAAGTCGAAAAGCAACCTGTTCTTTGTCGACGAACACTGCCATCCGCAGACCATTTCCGTGGTGCAAACCCGCGCCGAAGGCTTCGGGTTCGAACTGATCGTCGACGCTGTGGATAACTTGAAACAGCACCAGGTGTTTGGTGCGCTGCTGCAATACCCCGACACCCACGGCGAGATCCGTGACCTGCGCCCGCTGATTGATCATCTGCATGCCCAGCAGGCGCTGGCGTGCGTCGCCACCGATCTGCTGAGCCTGCTGTTGCTCGCCCCGCCGGGGGAGCTGGGCGCCGACGTGGTGTTCGGCTCATCCCAGCGATTCGGCGTGCCCATGGGCTACGGCGGCCCTCACGCGGCGTTTTTCGCCAGCCGTGACGAGTACAAGCGGGCGATTCCCGGCCGCATCATCGGCGTGTCGAAAGACGCCCGCAGCAACGTTGCCCTGCGCATGGCGCTGCAAACCCGCGAGCAGCATATCCGCCGTGAAAAGGCCAACTCGAACATCTGCACCGCGCAAGTGCTGCTGGCTAATATCGCCAGTTTCTATGCGGTTTATCACGGCCCGGAAGGGCTGAAACGGATTGCCCAGCGCGTTCACCGGCTGACCTGCATCCTTGCCGCGGGCCTTGAGCGCAAGGGCATTACCCGTCTCAACCAGCACTTCTTCGACACCCTGACCCTGGAGGTCGGTGGCACCCAGACCGCGATCATCGAAAGCGCCCAGGCTGCGCAGATCAACTTGCGTATTCTGGGGCGTGGGCAATTGGGTCTGAGCCTCGACGAAACCTCGGACGAAACCACAGTAACGAAACTGTTCGACCTGTTCCTGGGGTCTGATCACGGGCTCAACGTCGACGAACTGGACGCTGAAACCCTGGCTGGCGGCATTCCCGACACGCTGGCGCGAACCTCGCCCTATCTGCGCCACCCGGTATTCAACGCCCACCACAGCGAAACCGAGATGCTGCGCTACCTCAAGCAGCTGGAAAACAAGGATCTGGCGCTCAATCAATCGATGATCCCGCTGGGCTCCTGCACCATGAAGCTCAACGCCACCAGCGAGATGATCCCGATTACCTGGCCGCAGTTCGCCAACCTGCATCCGTTTGCGCCCAGGGAGCAGGCCCTCGGTTACACCTTGATGATCGAAGAGCTGGAGCGCTGGCTCTGCGCAATTACCGGTTTCGATGCGATCTGCATGCAGCCCAACTCCGGGGCCCAGGGCGAATACGCCGGGCTGCTGGCGATCCGCAAATACCACGAGAGCCGCCAGCAGGGCGGGCGCGATATCTGCCTGATTCCTTCGTCGGCCCACGGCACCAACCCGGCCTCGGCGCAGATGGCCGGGATGCGCGTGGTGATTGTCGAGTGCGACGAGGCGGGCAACGTCGATCTGGAGGACCTGAAAGACAAGGCCGCCCAGGCCGGGGATAAACTGGCCTGCCTGATGGCGACGTATCCCTCGACCCATGGCGTGTACGAGGAAGGCATCAGCGAAATCTGTGAAGTTGTCCACAGCCATGGCGGCCAGGTGTACATGGACGGCGCCAACCTCAATGCCCAGGTTGGCCTCGCGCGTCCGGCGGACATCGGCGCCGATGTGTCACACATGAACCTGCACAAGACCTTCTGCATTCCCCATGGTGGCGGTGGGCCGGGCATGGGGCCGATTGGCGTGCGCGCCCACCTGGCGCCGTTCGTGGCCAACCATCCGGTCGTGCCTATCGATGGACCACAGCCACAGAATGGCGCGGTCAGCGCGGCGCCTTGGGGCAGTGCAAGCATTCTGCCGATCAGCTGGATGTACATCGCCATGATGGGGCCGCAATTGGCCGACGCCAGTGAAGTGGCGATCCTGGCGGCCAACTACCTGGCGCGGCACCTGTCCGGCGCGTTTCCAGTGCTCTATACCGGCCGCAACGAGCGGGTGGCCCACGAATGCATTCTGGACCTGCGCCCGCTAAAGGCGCTGACCGGCATCAGCGAAGAAGACGTTGCCAAGCGTCTGATGGACTATGGCTTCCATGCACCGACCATGTCGTTCCCGGTGCCAGGGACGTTGATGGTCGAGCCCACCGAAAGTGAATCGAAGGCAGAGCTGGACCGTTTTATCGGCGCGATGCTGAGCATCCGCGCGGAAATTACCGAGGTGCAGAACGGCAACTGGCCGGCCGAGGACAACCCGCTGAAGCGTGCGCCGCATACGCTGGCGGATATCACGGGCGTGTGGGAGCGGCCTTATAGCATCGTGCAAGCGGTCACGCCGGATGCGCATACCAAGGCGCACAAGTACTGGCCGGCGGTGAACCGGGTGGACAATGTCTACGGCGACCGCAATCTGTTTTGTGCGTGCGTGCCGCTGGATGAATACCGCTGAACAACACATGCTCCTACAGGGTTTTGTGTTGGCCATAAAAAATGCCGCTCATGTGAGCGGCATTTTTTGTTCGGCAACCTGGGCTTATTCCGAAGCCACGGCGTTCTTCGCCAGGATCGCATTCGCCAGTTCCATATCCGTGGCCTGCAGCCCCGGGTTGTCGGCGCGGACTTTCTGCATCGCCGCTTCCAGGTACGGGCCGCGGATGCCGCCGTCACTGGCGACGAAGCTGCTGGCATCGTCCTGGGCAGCGATGATCATTTTGTTGTCCTTGAACGTCAGGTAGGTCGAACCGGTGGTTGCACCGGAGGTAAGGACGTTACGCCAAAAGCTATCAGCCATCGCCGAGCCGACAGGCAAGGACAACAAGGCGATGGTAGCGACAGCAACTTTGAAACGCATGATGGGTGACTCCACTGATTAACTGCGATGTTGGATTGTCGGCCCCCCATCGAGTTCCATGACGGCCCACCTACTTCTGCTCGCTCTGCGGTGTTACCCGCAACACCTCCTCAATCGTGGTCAAACCCGCCGCCACTTTCTGTGCACCTGACAGTCGCAGGCTGCGCATGCCTTCCTTGAACGCCTGGCGCCGCACCGCCAGCAAGTCGGTGTCGGGATTGATCAGCGCCTTCAGGCCATCGCTTAATTGCATGATTTCGTACACCCCGGCACGACCGTGATAGCCGGTATCGCGGCATTCCAGGCAACCAATGGCGCGCTGGGCGTTGCCAGGCAACGGTGCTTGCCAGGGCCGGGTCAGGGTTTGCCAGTCTTCCTCGCCCAGGGCTTGCGGGGCCTTGCAGTGTGGGCACAGGGTGCGCACCAGGCGTTGGGCCATCACGCCAAGCACGGTGGCCTTGATCAGGTAATGCGGCACGCCGAGTTCCAGCAGGCGGCTGATGGCGCTGGGCGCATCGTTGGTGTGCAGCGTCGACAACACCAGGTGCCCGGTGAGGGCGGCCTGGATGGCCATCTCGGCGGTTTCCAGGTCGCGGATCTCACCGATCATGATGATGTCCGGGTCTTGCCGCATCAGCGCCCGGACACCGGCGGCGAAGGTCAGGTCGATGTTGTGCTGGACCTGCATCTGGTTGAACGCCGGCTCGACCATTTCTATCGGGTCTTCGATGGTGCAGAGGTTGACCTGCGGCGTCGCCAGTTTTTTCAGCGTGGTGTAGAGCGTGGTGGTCTTGCCCGACCCGGTCGGCCCGGTGACCAGGATGATGCCATTGGGCTGGCGCGTCATGTCCTGCCAGCGCCGCAGGTCATCGGCGGAAAAACCCAACTGATCGAAATCCTTGAGCAGCACCTCCGGGTCAAAGATTCGCATGACCATTTTTTCGCCGAAGGCGGTGGGCAAGGTCGAGAGCCGCAACTCGACTTCACCGCCCTCCGGGGTCTTGGTTTTCACCCGGCCGTCCTGGGGTTTGCGTTTCTCCGCGACGTTCATGCGCCCCAGGCTTTTGAGGCGACTGACGATGGCCATGGTCACCTGTGGCGGAAATTGGTAGACGTTGTGCAGCACGCCGTCGATGCGAAAGCGCACCGTGCCCTGTTCGCGCCGGGGCTCGATGTGGATATCGCTGGCGCGCTGCTGGAAGGCGTACTGGAACAGCCAGTCGACGATATTGACGATGTGCGCGTCGTTGGCGTCGGGCTCCTGATCGCTGGCGCCGAGGTTGAGCAACTGCTCGAAGTTGCCCAGGGTACTGACCTGTTGATCGGCATTGCTCGCGCCACTGACCGATTTGGCCAGGCGGAAGAACTCCACGCTGAAACGCTGGATGTCCACCGGGTTGGCCACCACGCGCTTGATCGGCAGCTTCAGCACGTGGGTCAGGTCGGCTTCCCAGCCAGTGACGTAAGGCTGGGCGCTGGCGATGGTCACTGCGTCGCGATCGACCGACACCGCGAGGATCTTGTGACGCTGGGCAAAGGCGTAGGACATCAGCGGGGTCACGGCCGCGACGTTGATTTTCAGCGGATCGATACGCAGGTAAGGCTGGCCGGCTTGCTGGGACAGCCACAGGGTCAGGCTTTCAAGGTCGAGGTGCTTGCCGGGACGGCTGAGGTCGTCCAGGTGTTGGCTGGCGATGAACTCCAGCGGGTGCATCTGGCCATTGGCGGCGTGACGGCGTCGGGCGTTGAGGGCCTGTTCGGCCGAGTCCTGGCTGACAAAGCCCTGGGCGACCAGTTCACGCAGCACATCATTGAGGTCCAGCCAGCGGTCCTGAAAGGCGATTTGAACGGACATGCGGGCTCCTTTTGAACAACAGTGCGCAAAGGATAGCCGTGACCCCGCAGGCTGTTGGGCCACTACCCGACGAAGCCGTATCGGGGTTTTTCAGCCCGCCGCCAGTGCCGTTTCGGCCCAGGCAGCATCAGCGGTTTGCAGGTCGACCGAGCACACGCTGATCAGGTTTCGAAGTTTTTCCGCAATCACCTGGGCGCGATGCCAGCTCAATCCGTCGATGACGACATCGATGGCCAGCAAGTCGTCCTGGCGTTGCACATTCACCTGTTGCGGAGTCAGGAACTGCAGGGCGAACAGGTTGAGCGCGCGGCACAGCAGGTCCGGTTCGGCTTCGGCGAGCAATTGGTAGTGAACGCGGCAATGGGCGTTACCGGCATGCCAGGCATCGGCGCGGGTGGGCGAGGTATTGACGGCTTCCAGGTAGGGCATGTTCGGTCTCCAGACTGATTGGAGAAATTTTTACATTCGGTGGCGGGTATTTCTTATCTATGATTAGCCGTATTACAGATCTGGCGAATCGTGTTATTCACGGAATTATCATTTTAAGGTTTATTTATGCACAGCGAGCTGGACAGCTACGACCGCAGGATTCTCGCCTTGCTGCAGGAGGATGCTTCGCTCTCCAGCGCGCAGATCGCCGAACAGGTAGGGCTTTCGCAGTCGCCTTGCTGGCGGAGGATTCAGCGGATGAAAGAGGAGGGGATCATTCGCGGCCAGGTCACCTTGCTCGACCGCAAGAAAATCGGCCTGAACACGCAGATTTTTGCCCAGGTAAAACTCAACGCCCATGGCCGTTCGAACTTCACCGAGTTCACCGAGGCCATTCGAGGCTTTCCAGAGGTGCTTGAGTGTTACGTGCTGATGGGGGCGGTGGATTTCCTGCTGCGGATCGTCGCGGCGGACATCGAGGCGTATGAGCGGTTTTTCTTCGAGAAGCTATCGCTGGTGCCGGGGATTCAGGAGGTCAATTCGATTGTGGCGTTGTCGGAGATCAAGTCGACCACCAGTTTGCCTGTCTAGGATTTTGTAGTGCCTGTACCGGCCTCTTCGCGGGCAAGCCTCGCTCCTACAGGAGCAAGGCTTGTCTGCGATGGCGATATTACAGACGCAGCAACATCTTCCAGGCACGATTCTGATAAACCGCGATCGCCTGTTGCTTGCGCGCATCCAGGGTTTCGTCGGTGATCGGTTCGTTGGCCAGTTGCGCCAGCTTGTTCAGCTCGCCGTAGAGGCGATCCATTTCCGGGATCTCCAGCACGTTGCGCGCGTGATGCAGCCAGACCTGGATGCGTTCGATGCGCGGCAGTTGCTCGGCCAGGTCTTCCGGCTGTTGCTGGTAACGCTGCAATTGCAACGAGGTGGCTTCTTCGCCCAGCAGGCGTGGCAGCCAGCTGCCCAATTGCGCGGCGCCTTGGCGATTGCCGCGGGTGTTGCGCTCGGCGGTCCAGGTGCGGGCCAGCAACCAGCGCGAGGTGTTCAGGGAGAACAGGCCCCAGCGCGGGTCTTCGAGTTCTTCGAGGAACTGCTCCGGCGCGGCTTTGCGAACGTCTTCATCGTCCAGGCCGGCCTGGACCAGCGGGCGCCAGTCTTCCAGCAGGGCGTCGAGGGCGACACGCAAATCGTGGGTCGACTGACGCGGTGCGGCTTGGCCAAGGCTGCTGATCAGTGCGCGCATTTCAGCCAGGTTCTCGACCCAGTCCTGCAACAGGCGCCAGTGGCCATTGAAACGATACTGCTCGGCCAGGCGCTGGCTGCTGCCCAGCAAGTGCCAGCTGAGCGCGGCGAATGCGTCGTCGAGTGGCGTTTCGGCGCTGATCTGCGGCGCAGGCAGGCTCAACGAGTAACTGTGGGCGTCGTACAGGCGATAGCCACGTTCGGCCTTGCTGATATCGCATGGCATCAGCGCCAGTTTTTCAGCCAGTTCGGCGGCCAGTTCCAGCAGCGCGGCAGGTTCGCCTTCGCGCAATTCCAGTTCCAGTTCGCAGATTTCTTCTTTCTGCTTGCCGACTACCACGTGGCCCAGGTCCAGTGCCGCTTCGATGACCACTTTGGTCTTGCCACGGCCCCAGGCGATTTCCGCGCGCTCGCGGACGAAATCGGTGGTGAAGATGGCTTTCAGGGTTTTCTTGTCCAGTTCAGCCAGTTCTTCGGGCCAGCATTCGCCGTCCAGTTTTTTCAGGTCGAGCTTGGCTTTGGGCAGGTTCCAGTCGTACTCGTTACGTACGGACAGGCCAGCGACGCTTTGGCCGCGGGTCTTGAGGGTCTGAATCACTTCTTCGCCATCCTTGCGCAGGCGCAGGGCGACTTTGGCCCGGGCCAGGTCACGCTCAGGGGTGTCGAAGTATTGATTCATCAACTCACGGCGTTCCCAGCCACTTTTGTTGCGTTTTTTCAGTAACGGGTGCTCGCGCAGGGCGGCGAGGGTTTCGCGGCTGACGCGGAGCTTGATTTCGGTTTCTTTCTGCATGGCCGGAAAATCCAGGATCGGGAGCGCAGCCGGGGGAATTGGTGGCTGCCAAGGTCGTGCAGTGTACAGGACTCAACCTGCCTTCGCCGTGCGACGGTTTATTCCTGTCACCGGATGGCTCTATGATGGACTTCAATTCGGGAGTTGGAGTCAGCGATGCCTTTGCCGTCCATGAAAGATCAGTTCGCTGCGCTGATCGCTGCGCCGTCCGTCAGTTGCACCCAGCCAAGCCTCGATCAATCCAATCGCCCGGTGATCGACCTGCTGGCCGCCTGGCTCGGCGACCTGGGCTTTGTCTGTGATATCCAGCAGGTCAGCCCCGGCAAATTCAACTTGCTAGCCAGTTTTGGCAGTGGCCCCGGCGGGCTCGTGCTGGCCGGTCACAGTGATACGGTGCCGTTCGATGGCGCGTTGTGGCAGACCGACCCCCTCAAGCTGACTGAGGTCGACGGGCGCTGGGTCGGCCTGGGCAGTTGCGACATGAAGGGCTTTTTCGCCCTGGCCATCGAAGCCGTCAGGCCGCTGCTCGACCAACCGTTCAAGCAGCCGCTGCTGATCCTGGCCACCTGCGATGAAGAAAGCTCGATGTCCGGCGCCCGGGCGCTGGCCCAGGCGGGGCGGCCGCTGGGGCGCGCGGCAGTGATCGGCGAGCCGACCGGGCTCAAGCCGATCCGCATGCACAAAGGCATCATGATGGAGCGCATCGATATCCTCGGGCAGAGCGGCCACTCCTCGGACCCGCGCCTGGGGCACAGCGCGCTCGAAGCCATGCACGACGCCATCGGTGAACTGCGCGGCCTGCGCTTGTTGTGGCAGCGCGAATTCCGTAATCCGCAGTTCAGCGTGCCGATGCCGACCATGAACTTCGGCTGCATCCATGGTGGCGACAATCCCAACCGCATCTGCGGGCAGTGCTCCCTGGAATTCGATCTGCGGCCGTTGCCGGGTATGGACCCCAAGGTCCTGCGCGCCGAGATTTTGCAGAAGCTCAGGCCGATTGCCGAGCGGCATCAGGTCAAGATCGATTACGCGCCCCTGTTCGCCGAAGTGCCGCCTTTCGAGCAGGCTGAGGATGCGGAACTGGTGCGCATTGCCGAAAAGCTCACCGGCCATGCCGCCGAAGCAGTGGCATTCGGCACCGAAGCGCCTTATCTTCAGCAACTTGGCTGCGAAACACTGGTGCTCGGCCCTGGCGATATCGCCTGCGCCCACCAACCGGGGGAATTCCTCGAAATGTCACGTTTGCAGCCTACGGTGCATCTATTACGACAGTTGATTGAACATTACTGCCTGACGCCGGCCCAAACATCGGTACCAGCCGGTTGAACGCCCCGTTTAAATTGCCAATGTCCCAACCCGTATTCATGAGGAGAGCGCGCGTGTCGCCAAGCCTGTTCCGACGATAACCATCAGCCCGCTGTGCGTTTTCTGTTCTGCCCTTTTTTCGGCTGCTATTTATTACAGGCCCAGGTTCATGCCCGAATACGTCAATTGGCTTCGTCACGCTTCGCCCTACATCAACGCCCACCGCGATTGCACCTTTGTCGTCATGCTGCCCGGCGATGGCGTTGAACACCCGAATTTCGGCAACATCGTCCACGACCTGGTGTTGTTGCACAGCCTGGGCGTGCGGTTGGTCCTGGTCCATGGTTCGCGCCCGCAAATTGAAGCGCGCCTCGAAGCTCGCGGCCTGACCCCGCACTACCATCACGGCATGCGCATCACCGATGCCGCGACCTTGGAGTGCGTGATCGACGCGGTTGGCCAGCTGCGCATCGCCATCGAGGCACGGCTGTCCATGGACATGGCGTCGTCGCCGATGCAGGGCTCGCGTCTGCGGGTGGCCAGCGGCAACCTGGTGACCGCGCGGCCGATCGGCGTGCTGGAGGGTGTCGACTATCACCACACCGGTGAAGTGCGTCGAGTGGACCGCAAGGGCATCAATCGCCTGCTGGACGAGCGCTCCATCGTGCTCTTGTCGCCACTGGGCTACTCGCCGACCGGTGAAATTTTCAACCTCGCCTGTGAAGATGTCGCCACGCGTGCGGCCATCGACCTGGGCGCAGACAAACTGTTGCTGTTTGGCGCCGACCTGGGCTTGATCGATGAACACGGGCGGCTGGTACGCGAACTGCGTCCGCAACAGGTGCCGGCACATCTGCAACGTCTGGGCAGCAACTACCAGGCCGAGCTGCTGGATGCCGCCGCTGAAGCCTGCCGTGGCGGCGTGGCCCGCAGCCATATCGTCAGCTACGCCGAAGACGGTGCGCTGCTGACGGAGCTCTTCACCCGTGACGGTGGCGGTACGCTGGTGGCCCAGGAGCAATTCGAGGTGGTGCGCGAAGCGGCTATCGAAGACGTCGGCGGCTTGCTGGACTTGATCAGCCCGCTGGAAGAGCAGGGCATTCTGGTGCGTCGCTCGCGCGAAGTGCTTGAGCGTGAGATCGAGCAGTTCAGCGTGGTCGAACGTGAGGGCATGATCATCGCCTGTGCGGCGCTGTATCAGATCGCCGATTCCGATGCCGGGGAGTTGGCGTGCCTGGCGGTGAATCCGGAGTACCGGCATGGCGGTCGTGGTGATGAGCTGCTCGAGCGCATTGAAACCCGCGCCCGGGCCCAGGGGTTGAAAACCTTGTTCGTCCTCACCACGCGCACGGCTCACTGGTTCCGCGAGCGCGGCTTCGTGCCAAGCAGCGTCGATCGCCTGCCGTCGGCACGGGCGTCGCTGTACAACTATCAGCGTAATTCGAAGATCTTCGAAAAAGCCCTGTAAAGCGAGGGCTCTTGGATCGTTCCCACGCGGAGCGTGGGAACGATCACCATGTTGCGTTATTCCTGCACAAACTTCGCGCTGACATACGGCGAGTAATCCGGCAGCACCGTTTCAACCTTCCCCTGTTCCTTCAAGAACTTCGCCGTCTCGCCAATCGCCTGCGCCGTGCCGCCGGCCAGCAGTGCGCTGGTCTGTTGTGCCTTGGCATCCGGGAACGCGGAACCGGCCAGCAGTTCCGGCACATCGACGGCGTTGGCACCGGTCAGTTTGGCGATTTTTTGCACCGGTACCGAATCCGCAGTCCAGCTGTCCTTATGCGCCGCATAGTCGGCAAATGAGTCGAGAGTCACCTTGGCGAACCGGGCGATGACCTCCGGGTGCTTCTCGGCGTAATCCTTGCGCGCTACCCAGACTTCGAAGGTAGGTGCACCCCATTGGCCGACCTGCGCGGCATCGGTCAAGGTCTTGCCGGTCTTGCGAATTTCTCCCAGGGCCGGCGACCAGACGAACGCGCCGTCGATGTCTCCACGTTTCCAGGCGGCGGCAATTTCCGCCGGTTGCAGGTTCACCACTTTGACTTTCGACGCGTCCAGCCCCCAGTGCTTCAGCGCGCCCAACAGGCTGTAGTGGGAAGTGGAAACGAACGGCGTGGCGATGGTCTTGCCGATCAGATCTTGCGGTTTATCGATGCCACTGCCGTTGCGCACCACCAAGGCTTCGGCGGCATTGATCTGCGCGGAAACGAGGAACGCGACGATCGGCAGATTGCGCGAGGCCGCGGCAGCCAGTGGGCTGGAACCGAGGTTGCCGATCTGCACATCACCGGAGGCAATGGCGGTGACCACTTCCGGACCACTGTTGAAGCGCCGCCAGTCGATTTTCTCGCCAATGGTTTTTTCGTAAAGGCCATCGGCCTGGGGAACTTTGCTCGGGTCGATACCAGTCTGGTAGCCCACCGTGAGGTTCGCCGCATGGGCGGAAAAAGAAACCATTAACGATACACAAACTGTAACAAATGGTCGGGATAGTGCGCGCTTGATCGTCATGGCATCGGCCTCTTCGATAGGTTTTGTGGCGGAATTGCTACTAAACCTAATCGATCTAAAAAACGGCCAATAAATACCATTTAGGAATTAGCTTATGAGTCAGCCGCTCTATCCCGAGGGCGGTGAGACGGTGAGCTAAATTCCTAAAGGGTATGAGGAAAGAATCCGATCATTCTTTTCAGGTTTATGACGAACTCATGACCCTGCAGGGACCAAAAAACCGGGGATTAGACTATGGTCGTAGACACACAAAGTTACGATTGACTTGTGGGTCACGCTCTGGCGCTAATCGCGCATCTTAGGATCCGGGACATCGATTCCGGGCCAGGAATACAAGAATTAGAGACGAGAGGAGCTAAACAATGAACAAGTCCACCTTGGCCCTGGCCGTGGCCGTAGGGGTTATGGCGCAGCAGGCAGGCGCCGCGGGTTTCATCGAAGACAGCAAGGCTTCCGTAAGTTCGCGCACCATGTATTACAACAACGATAACCGCGATGGCGGCGCGGATCAGCGAGAGACTGCTGAAGGCCTCAAGTTCGATTACCTGTCGGGCTTCACCCAAGGGACTGTCGGATTCGGTTTCGACGCTCAGGCACTCGTCGGCATCCATCTGGATGGTGGCAAGGGCCATCACCCGGATAGCAATACATTCTTCCCAAGCGACACTGATGGCTCGGCAGTGCACGAGTGGAGCCGTGTGGCGGGTAACGTGAAGGCGCGTTTCTCGAAAACCGAGGCCCACTACGGTGGTGCTTTGCAACCGAACATGCCAATTCTGGTAGCGAACGACAGCCGTCTGCTGCCACAGACCTTTGAAGGGGGGACCATCACCTCGAAGGAAATCGACAATGTGACCTTCAACGTAGGTCAGCTGGAGCACGCAGCGGGTCGCGCCTCGTCGAACACAGCCGGTTTGGCAGTCAATGGTGGTACTCAGGACAGCAACAAGTTCCGCTACGCCGGTGCTGACTGGAAGGTCACCAAAGACCTGATGCTGCAGTACTACTACGCGAACCTGGAAGACTACTACAAGCAGAATTTCCTGGGCCTGGTGCATGTTTACCCAATCAGTGCCAACCAGTCCTTCAAGACCGATCTGCGCTATTTCGACAGCAGCTCTGACGGCAAGAACGGCGATCCGGGCTACGTCTTCAATAACAACGGTGGTTTCGCCAAGAACCCAGGCGAGGTCGATAACAAGACCTGGAGCGCCATGTTCACCTACACCCTGGGTGGTAACGCCTTCCTGCTCGGTCATCAGCGCGTCAACGATGATGGTGGCTTTGTCTACCTGAATCAGGGCAGCGTAGTGGACAGCAGAGGTCGCAACCAAGGTGAGGGTGGCACCAGCTTCTACCTATTCACCGATGCCATGATCAACGGCTTTGTCCGTGCCGGCGAGAACACCACCTTCGGTCAATACACTTATGATTTTGCAGCGGCGGGTGTGCCAGGTTTGAAAGCTTCGGTCGCTTACCTGCGTGGCGACAATATCAAGGCCAAGAACGGCACTGGCAGCGATATGTCAGAGTGGGAACGAGACATGCGTGTGGATTACACCATTCAGCAGGGCACGCTCAAGGGCTTGGGTGTGACGCTACGTCATGGCGTCTACCGTGGCAGCGAAATCGACATCGCCGACCAGGACCAAACCCGTCTGATCTTCAACTACACCTACGCCTTCAAGTAAGCCGTAGCCCAAAGCCTCGTCAACGGACGAGGCTTTTTTTCGCGTTCATTTTTATATTCCATAAACAATGCACGTGATGATTTTTTATTCTTTTTAGCTTTTTTCTTAAGCGCTTAAAGTAAAGACCTTCCGACACGCACCGTAAGCCTCGGATCGAGTTCCAAACCCCCGAACACCCGAAAATTCCAGGAATCGGTTTGTCGCCGTTACCTCGGGTCTGCGCTGTCGGGGCATATTCCTAAATGCGATTAAAATTGTTTTTGCAATTCTTTTTAGGATTATGAAGGAGTATTCTGCGCGACCCAAAAAAACGACCGATCCAGACGGTCGCGGATCCAGGGCATTCGACCCAGGACCAAGAATTAAAACGATAGGAGCGAAACAATGAACAAGTCCACCTTGGCCCTGGCTGTGGCCGTAGGGGTTTTGGCGCAGCAGGCAAGCGCCGCCGGTTTCATCGAAGACAGCAAGGCAACGTTGGGGCTGCGCAACTTCTACATCAACACTGACTATCGTGACGGCGCTGCTCAGCCGAACAAGAACGAAGAATGGGGCCAAGGCTTCGACCTGCGTTTCATCTCCGGCTACACCCAAGGCACTGTCGGATTCGGTATCGATGCGATCGGCCTGTTGGGCGTGAAGCTGGATTCGGGTGGCGGCACTAATGGCAACGTTAACGCCAATGGCACCCCTGGTAACGCTTATGGCGGCACTGTGTTCCCGAGCAAGTCCAACGGCGAAGCGGTTGATAACTTCTCCAGCCTGGGCCTGACTGCCAAAGCCAAGATCTCCCAGACTGAACTGAAACTGGGTACCTTGCAGCCAAAACTGCCGGTAATCGTCACCAACGATGGTCGTCTGCTGCCGCAAACTTTTCAGGGTGGTCAGATCACCTCTGGCGATATCAAAGACCTGACACTGGTCGGTGGTCAGA
Organism: Pseudomonas sp. WJP1; assembly: GCF_028471945.1. NCBI lineage: Bacteria > Pseudomonadati > Pseudomonadota > Gammaproteobacteria > Pseudomonadales > Pseudomonadaceae > Pseudomonas > Pseudomonas sp. WJP1. The sequence goes on along the minus strand of NZ_CP110128.1, from coordinate 6,768,296 downwards.
TCGAGCACGCCAAAGGTCGTAACTCCAGCAACAACGAAGAGTTGTCGATCGCTGGTGCCAACGGTCGCACTGCGGCTGGCCGCGACAGCAACAAATTCTATTACGGTGGCGGTGACTACAAAATCACCAAAGACCTGACTGCGCAGTACTACTACGGCAATTTGGAAGATTTCTACAAGCAGCACTTCCTGGGCCTGGTTCACAACTGGGCAATCGGCCCGGGCGTTCTGAAATCCGACCTGCGCTACTTCAATAGCCGGGATGACGGTGCCAACGGTCACGACGCGAACTTCTTCACTTCTGGCAACTACAATGCGCCGAGCGGTAAAGGCAAGGTCGACAACAACCTGTACAGCGGTCTGTTCCTGTACACCGTTGAAGGTCACACCTTCGGTGGCGGTTACCAGGTCAGCAACGGCAGCAGCGACTTCCCGTACCTGAACCAGGGCGACGGTGCATCGGCCTACATCATCACCGACTCGCAAATCCAGAAGTTCGCCCGTGCCGGCGAGAAAACCTGGCAAGCACGTTACTCGTTCGATTTCGCCAAGGTCGGCGTACCTGGCCTGACAGCGGGTGTGGTTTACCTGCATGGCGACGATATTGATACCGTCAACACTGCCGGTCGCGAGGCGGCTAACGGCGCTTCCGAGTGGGAACGCGACCTGACCGTGGGTTACGTCGTTCAGTCCGGTGCGTTGAAAAACCTCGGCGTGCAGTGGAAAAACGCCACCTGGCGCACCGATCTGCCGAACACTCGCTCCCAGGACGAGAACCGCCTGATCGTCAGCTACTCGATCCCGCTGTTGTAATAGCGCTCGGGTAACCCAGGCAAAAAAAGCCCCGCCCGGCATCACGCCGGGCGGGGCTTTTGTGTTTTCGAGGCGGGCTCACCCCCGTAAACCCGCCTGGAAAATCCCCTCTTTTGCAGCAACTCAAGGCCTTCTCGAACCTTGTGGGCGATGTTCGGCGCGATGGGTTCGCGCGTCCAGTGAAGAGATGTTTAATATTCCAGACAGATCTAAACAAATCGATATTTATTCTTTTTAATGAATAAGAAATGCAGGCACAGTTGATCTCAACCAGCACTCACCAGGAGCAGCACCATGAGCATCAGACTGGGCGATATCGCCCCGGATTTCGAACAGGATTCCAGCGCCGGTACCATCCGGTTTCACCAGTGGCTGGGCGATAGCTGGGGTGTGCTGTTTTCCCACCCGGCCGACTTCACGCCGGTGTGCACCACCGAACTTGGCTTCACCGCCAGATTGAAAGATGAATTCGCCAAGCGTGGGGTCAAGGCCATCGCGCTGTCCGTCGACCCGGTGGATTCGCACCACAAGTGGATCGAAGACATCAACGAAACCCAGAACACCGTGGTCAATTTCCCGATTCTCGACGACGCCGACCGCAAGGTCTCGGACCTGTACGACCTGATCCATCCCAACGCCAACGACACCCTGACGGTGCGTTCGCTGTTCGTGATCGACCCGAACAAAAAGGTCCGGTTGACCATCACCTACCCGGCGAGCACCGGCCGCAACTTCCATGAAATCCTGCGGGTGATCGACTCGCTGCAACTCACCGACAACTACAAGGTGGCCACACCGGCCAACTGGCAGGACGGTGATGAGGTGGTGATCGTGCCGTCGCTCAAGGATGAAGATGAAATCAAGCAGCGATTTCCCAAGGGCTATCGCGCGGTGAAACCGTACCTGCGCCTGACGCCGCAGCCCAATCGCTGAAGCCTGCTCGTTGATCGTTCCCACGCTCTGCGTGGGAACGATCTGGCAGGGAGGCTGTTTCTACAAAGCAGGGGATTTCAGGCCGTTTCGACGGCCTTTTTTTTCGTCTGGAAGAATTTGAATTCATATTTCCAGAACGAATAACCAAATGAATAAATATGATTTATGGATATATAAATCACCTGTTAAGGTCACTCCATCAAAGCGAGATCGCAAACCGCGAATCGCCAACACCGTTCAAGGAATCCTCTGAATGCTGGTCGTCTCACTCGGTGGCAGTCCCAGCCAGCGCTCCCGTTCCGGGGTGTTGCTGGAGCGCTCCCAGCGTTGGTTGCAAGGGCAGGGCGTGGAAGTGGTGAGCTACCAGGTACGGGACTTCCCGGCCGAAGACTTACTGCATGCACGCTTCGACAGCCCGAAGGTGATCAACCTGCTGCAACAGATTGAAAACGCCGATGGCTTGCTGATCGCCACGCCGGTCTACAAGGCTTCGTTCTCCGGTGCGTTGAAAACCGTGCTGGATCTGCTGCCCGAGCGTGCCCTGGCGCACAAAGTGGTGTTGCCAATGGCAACCGGGGGCAGCATTGCCCACATGTTGGCAGTGGACTACGCGCTCAAACCGGTGTTGTCGGCATTGAAAGCCCAGGAACTGCTCCAGGGGATCTTCGCCGTCGACAGCCAGATCGCCTACGGCGAAGGCAGCGCCCAGGCGCAGTTGGCGCCGGAGCTGGAGCAAAGATTGAACGAGTCGCTGGAGTTGTTTTTCAGCGCCATGGCGCGACGGCCCAAGCCGCTCGATCCGCAGCTGTTGAATGATCGTTTGTTGAGTGCTCGCTGGAGCATTTAAGCCTTACCCCAAATTGATGTACTGGCCTTACTCGCCCGCTAACGGGCAAGCAGGTGCAGCCAAAAACCCAACTGCAAAAAGGAGAGCGCCATGCGCCCTGTCATTTTGCGTCGCGGTCTGGTCGCTCTGTTTGCTGCGGCTGTCACCTTCGGCGCCATTACTCAAGCTCAAGCTGAAACTCTGCGAATCGGCTATCAGAAATACGGCACCCTGGTGCTGCTCAAAGCCAAAGGCACCCTGGAAAAACGCCTCGCCGCCCAAGGCGTCGACGTGCAATGGACTGAATTCCCTGGTGGCCCGCAACTGCTCGAAGGCCTGAACGTCGGCTCCATCGACTTCGGCGTCACCGGCGAAACCCCGCCAGTGTTCGCCCAGGCAGCCGGCGCTGATCTGCTCTACGTCGCCTACGAACCGCCAGCGCCGCACAGCGAAGCGATCCTGGTACCGAAGGACTCGCCGATCAAATCGGTGAAGGACCTCAAGGGCAAGAAGGTCGTCCTGAACAAAGGCTCCAATGTGCATTACCTGCTGGTCCGCGCCCTGGAAGACGCCGGCCTCAAGTACACCGATATCCAGACCGTATTCCTGCCGCCGGCCGATGCCCGCGCCGCGTTCGAGCGTGGCAGCGTCGATGCCTGGGTCATCTGGGACCCGTACCAGGCCGCCGCCGAACAGCAGTTGCAAGCGCACACCCTGCGCGATGGCCAGGGCATCGTCGACAACCACCAGTTCTACCTCGCCACCAAGCCTTATGCGCAGAAAAACCCTGAGGTGATCAAGACCCTCGTGGAAGAAGTGCGTGCGGTGGGTGAATGGTCCAAGGCCAATCCGGAAGACGTGACCAAACAGGTTTCGCCACTGCTCGGCCTGCCGGCGGACATCACCCTGACGTCGGTGAAACGCCAGGGCTACGGCGCGTTGTTCCTGACCCCGGAAGTGGTCGCCGCGCAACAGAAAATCGCCGACAGCTTCTATCAGCTCAAGCTGATTCCAAAACCGCTGAGCATCAAAGACGTGATCTGGACGCCACCGGCGGCCGTTGCCAAAGCACAGTAATTCGATTCCCTAAGGAGACCACTCCATGAGCCTCAACATCTTCTGGTTCCTGCCTACCCACGGCGACGGCCATTACCTTGGCACCGCCGAAGGCGCTCGCGCCGTCGACCACGGTTACCTGCAACAAGTCGCGCAAGCGGCGGATCGCCTGGGCTTCGGCGGCGTGCTGATCCCTACCGGTCGTTCCTGCGAAGACTCGTGGCTGGTGGCCGCGTCGCTGATCCCGGTGACCCAGCGTTTGAAATTCCTCGTCGCGCTGCGCCCCGGGATCATTTCCCCAACGGTGGCGGCGCGTCAGGCGGCGACCCTGGATCGCTTGTCCGGCGGGCGTGCGCTGTTCAACCTGGTGACAGGCGGTGATCCGGAAGAATTGGCCGGCGACGGTCTGTTCCTGACCCACGAAGAGCGCTATCAGGCCTCGGTGGAATTCACCCGCATCTGGCGTCGCGTGCTGGAAGGCGAAACCGTCGATTACGATGGCCAGCACATCAGCGTGAAGGGCGCCAAGCTGCTCTATCCACCGATCCAGCAACCGCGCCCGCCGCTGTACTTCGGCGGTTCGTCGGAAGCGGCCCAGGACCTCGCGGCAGAGCAGGTCGAAATGGTCCTGACCTGGGGCGAGCCACCGGCCGCCGTTGCCGAGAAAATCGCCCAGGTACGCGCCAAGGCCGCCAAGCTCGGGCGCACCGTGCGCTTCGGTATTCGTCTGCATGTGATCGTGCGCGAAACCAACGCCGAGGCATGGCAAGCGGCTGATCGACTGATCTCGCACCTGGACGACGACACCATCGCCCGTGCCCAGGCTTCGCTGGCACGCTTCGATTCCGTGGGCCAGCAACGCATGGCTGCGCTGCACGGCGGCAATCGCGACAACCTGGAAGTCAGCCCGAACCTGTGGGCCGGTGTCGGCCTGGTGCGCGGTGGTGCCGGCACGGCGCTGGTGGGCGACGGTCCAACCGTGGCTGCCCGCGTGAAGGAGTACGCGGACCTGGGTATCGACACCTTTATCTTCTCCGGTTATCCACACCTGGAAGAGTCGTATCGCGTTGCCGAGCTGCTATTCCCGCACCTGGATATCGAGCGTCCCGAGTTGCCGAAAAGCGCCGGTTACGTCAGCCCGTTTGGCGAGATGGTCGCTAACGACATTCTCCCTAAAGCCGCGTCCCAGAGCTGAGGCGCGCCATGAAGAAGATCATTCACAGCCTTGCACCCTGGGCATTGCCGGTCTTGCTGTTGGCGGTGTGGCAGTTGTCGGTGTCGGCGGGCTGGTTGTCGACGCGGATTCTGCCGGCGCCCATTGCCGTGATCGAAGCCGGGGTGAGCCTGGTCAGCAGTGGTGAAATCTGGACGCACCTGGCCATCAGCGGCTGGCGCGCGGCGCTGGGCTTCGCCATTGGTGGCGGCATCGGCCTGACTCTGGGCTTCATCACCGGCCTGTCGAAATGGGGCGAACGCCTGCTCGACAGCTCGGTGCAGATGATCCGCAACGTGCCGCACCTGGCGCTGATCCCCTTGGTGATCCTGTGGTTCGGCATCGATGAGTCGGCGAAGATTTTCCTGGTGGCCCTGGGTACCTTGTTCCCGATCTACCTCAACACGTATCACGGCATCCGCAACGTCGACCCGGCGTTGGTGGAAATGTCGCGCAGCTACGGTTTGTCCGGTTTCAGCCTGTTCCGCCAGGTGATTCTGCCGGGGGCGTTGCCTTCGATCCTGGTCGGTGTGCGCTTTGCCCTGGGCTTCATGTGGTTGACCCTGATCGTCGCCGAAACCATCTCCGCCAGCTCCGGCATCGGCTACCTGGCGATGAACGCCCGGGAGTTCCTGCAGACCGACGTGGTGGTCCTGGCGATTCTGCTGTACGCGGTGCTCGGCAAACTGGCCGACCTCGCGGCCCGTGGACTTGAACGTGTGTGGCTGCGCTGGCATCCGGCTTATCAGGTCGTTAAAGGAGGTGCCGCATGACTGCTCAACAACCTCCACGCCTGCTGCGCGGCATTCCGCTGGCGGTGCGCAAACTGCAAAAAACCTTCGGCTCGCGGCAGGTGCTGCGCGAGATCGACCTGCACATTCCGGCCGGTCAGTTCGTCGCGGTGGTCGGTCGCAGCGGCTGCGGCAAAAGTACCTTGCTGCGCCTGCTGGCCGGGCTCGACCAGCCTACGGGCGGTGACTTGCTGGCCGGCTCCGCGCCGCTGAGCGAGGCGCGGGAAGACACACGATTGATGTTCCAGGAAGCGCGCCTGCTGCCGTGGAAAAAGATCATCGACAACGTCGGCCTCGGACTCAAGGGCAACTGGCGGCCGCAAGCGCTGCAAGCGTTGGAAGCGGTCGGCCTGGCGGATCGCGCCAATGAGTGGCCGGCGGCACTGTCCGGAGGGCAGAAGCAACGTGTGGCGCTGGCGCGCGCTTTGATCCATCAACCGCGCCTGCTGTTGCTCGACGAGCCGTTGGGTGCGCTGGATGCCCTGACCCGTATTGAAATGCAGCAGCTGATCGAACGGCTCTGGCAACAGCACGGTTTCACCGTGTTGCTGGTCACCCACGACGTCAGCGAAGCGGTGGCGATCGCCGATCGGGTGATCCTGATCGAAGACGGCGAAGTCGGCCTCGACCTGCACGTGGAACTGCCGCGCCCTCGGGTACGCGGCTCCCATCGGCTGGCGGCGCTGGAAACCGAAGTCCTCAACCGCGTGCTGTCGCTACCGGGCCAACCGCCGGAACCGGAACCTGTTTCACCCTTGCCTACGCAGTTGCGTTGGGCTCAATAACTCAAGCCTCAATCAACGACAGGAATCAACATCATGACTATCAAGGCCATCAACGTTCGCAACCAGTTCAAAGGCTCGATCAAGGAAATCGTCCTCGGTGACGTGCTGTCGGAAATCGATGTGCAGACGGCTTCCGGCATCGTCACCTCGGTGATCACCACGCGTTCGGTGAAAGAGCTGGAACTGGCGGTGGGCAGCGAAGTGATCGCGTTCGTGAAATCCACCGAGGTGTCGATCGCCAAGTTGTAAGGGCGTGCATTACACACAACCCCGAAGGGTTTGAGCCCTTCGGGGTTTTTTATGCGCGTCAATCAGTGAGTCCGGCGGTGCGGCCATCGCGAGCAGGCTCACTCCCACAGGGAAACGCATTCCAAATGTAGGAGTGAGCCTGCTCGCGATGAGGCCAGTCAGGCCAGTGAAAAAATCAGCCTGGAATAGTGCGCTTTGGCAAATAGGGCGGCAGGTACAGCCCCAGATACGCATCGAACACCCGCATCCCTTCCTCAGCCATGCGCGGCGTGATCTGCCCGTGCTGCTGCACCGAGCGCGCATAAACCCGGTCACCGAGCTCCATGGCCAGGGCAAACACATCGACATCGTCCGGCAACCGTGGCAGCTCGAAATGGTGGTCGAACAGCTTGTGCATCAGGTCGCCCAGCTCAATGTCGTGCTGGCGGTCGGCCTGGGTGACTTCGGTCAGGCCGTGCTGGGCCAGGATGAGCTGGCGGGCGGCGGCGTCTTCGTCGTAGATGTCGAGCATGCGTTGTTCCACCAGCCGCGACAGGTCACGCCAACCATTCAATGCGTCATGGTCAATGGGCGCCTGCAGGCAGGCGCGGAAGGCCGCATGGACGTCGGCGGTCAACGCTTCGAGCAGGGACGGGACGCTGGCGAAGAAGTGGTACACGGAGGAAGGTGGGATCTGCGCGCGTTCGGCGACACTGTAGATCGACAGACTGGCCACGCCCTCGGCGGCCAGCAGCGTGCGGGCGGCATCGAGTATCGAATCGATCCGGGCCTGGCTGCGTGCACGGGGTTTGCGGGGGGTGGAGGTGCGCGTCATTGGAGTCTCCTGCGGGGCAGGGGGCATTGTACGAGGCGGGTTCGATGTTGTCTGCTCGGACGCCTTCGCCGGCAAGCCTGGCTCCTACACGCGATCCGCCGCAGGCGGCCATAAAAAAACGCCGTTGGCTGTGAGGCCGACGGCGTTCTTTTTCACTGCAGCCACTTACACGGTATGCAGGTACCAGTTGTACTCAAGGTCGGAGATGGAGTGTTCGAACTCTTCCAGCTCGCTCTCTTTACAGGCCACGAAGATATCGATGTATTTCGGATCGATGTACTTGGCCATGACTTCGCTGTCGTCCAGCTCGCGCAACGCGTCGCGCAGGTTGTTCGGCAGGCTCTGCTCGTTCTGCTCGTAGCTGTTGCCTTCCACCGGAGCGCCAGGTTCGACCTTGTTGACCAGACCGTGGTGCACGCCTGCCAAAACCGATGCCATCAGCAGGTACGGGTTGGCATCGGCGCCGGCCACACGGTGTTCGATACGTACGGCATCGGCGGAGCCGGTCGGTACGCGAATCGCCACGGTGCGGTTGTCCAGGCCCCAGCACGGCGAGTTCGGCACATAGAACTGCGCGCCGAAACGACGGTAGGAGTTGACGTTCGGGCAGAGGAAAGCCATCTGCGCCGGTAGGGTCTCGAGCACACCGCCGATCGCGTGTCGCAGCGCGGCGTTCTGCTCGGGATCCTCACTGGCAAAAATATTCTTGCCGTCTTTGTCGAGAATCGAAATGTGCACGTGCAGACCGTTGCCCGCCTGGCCTGGGTAAGGCTTGGCCATGAAGGTGGTGTCCATTTCATGGTCGTAGGCGATGTTCTTGATCAGGCGCTTGAGCAGCACTGCATAGTCGCAGGCCTTGATCGGGTCGGCCACGTGGTGCAGGTTCACTTCGAACTGCGCCGGGGCACTTTCCTTGACGATGGCGTCGGCCGGGATGCCTTGCTCTTTCGCACCTTCCAGGATGTCCTGGAGGCAGTCGACGTATTCGTCGAGGTCGTCGATCAGGTAGACCTGTGTCGAGTGCGGGCGCTTGCCGGAAACCGGCGAGCGAGGGGGTTGCGGACGACCGTTCACGTTCTCCTGGTCGATCAGGTAGAACTCCAGTTCGAACGCGGCGCAGATGGTCAGGCCCATTTCGTCGAACTTGCGCACCACATTGGCCAGCACTTCACGCGGGTCAGCGAAGAATGGCTCGCCTTCGAGTTCGTGCATGGTCATCAGCAGTTGCGCGGTCGGGCGCTTCTGCCAGGGCTCGTTGCACAGGGTATCGGGGATTGGATAGCAGATTCGGTCAGCATCACCGATGTCCAGGCCCAGGCCGGTGCTTTCCACCGTAGAGCCATTGATATCCAGGGCAAATAGAGAGGCCGGCAGGTTGATGCCTTTCTCGTAAACCTTGTGGAGGCTGGTGCGTTCGATGCGCTTGCCGCGCACCACACCATTCATATCCGCAATCAGAAGGTCAACGTACAGAACCTCAGGATGTTCCTTAAGGAACGCGTTCGCTTCGTTAAGCTGAACGGCACGCGGGGGTACCGACATGATGCAACACCTTTGTTGTTAAAAATATCAATCATTGATCTTTTCGGATTCCAGTCAACCCGAACGGCATGCCGAAGTCAAGCGAGGCCTTTTTTGCCCTAAAAAAGCGCTCGTGTGGCTTTTTTGAGGCGCTTTGGGGCGTTTTTATACCCCTTGGCCGTTTGACGCCCGCAGGCTTGAGCGGGCCGTGTTGTATTTTTTACGGGGGTGTTGTGTAAAAAAATGAACAAGGCTAAGCTCGAATCAAACCCATAACAGCAATAATACCGGGGTGCTTCATGTCTCGCCTGCCGATAATCGGCGTTACCGCCTGCTCTTTGCAGACCGGTCTGAATGCTTATCACATCAGTGGCGACATCCACGTCAGCGCCGTGGCCGCAGCGGCCCAGAGCCTGTCGGTGATCCTCCCGTTCCTGGCGGATCAACCGTCCCTGTCCGATATTCTGGACGGCCTCGACGGCACACCCATTACGGTTACTCCATTCAATATAGAACCGATTCACAATAGCGGCTCGGCCTTTGTGCAGGGCACCGCTCGCGATTCTGCACGCCTGATATGCGCAGAAGTACACACAAGCACGGTAGCCTGGCGCAAACTTGCATTTCACCGCGACGCCGATGCGTCAACTATCGCCTGACCTCAAGTGTCAGGAAACTCAAAGCCTAGAGGCATTTATGAGTAACAACCTCGACCAGCTCACCGATTGGTTGAAAGACCACAAGATCACAGAAGTCGAATGCATGATCGCCGACTTGACCGGGATTACCCGGGGCAAGATTTCGCCGACCAACAAATTCATCGCCGAAAAAGGCATGCGTCTGCCAGAAAGTGTGCTGCTCCAGACCGTGACCGGCGATTACGTCGAAGACGACATCTATTACGAGCTGCTCGACCCGGCTGACATCGACATGATCTGCCGTCCCGACCAGAACGCGGTGTTCCCGGTGCCATGGGCCATCGAACCGACCGCCATCGTCATCCACGATACTTACGACAAGCAAGGCAACCCGATCGAGCTGTCGCCGCGCAACGTGCTCAAGAAGGTCCTCAAACTCTATGCCGACAAAGGCTGGCAGCCGATCGTGGCGCCGGAAATGGAGTTCTACCTGACCAAGCGCAGCGACGACCCGGATTATCCGTTGCAGCCGCCCATCGGCCGCTCCGGACGCCCGGAAATCGGTCGCCAGTCGTTCTCCATCGAGGCGGCGAACGAGTTCGATCCGCTGTTCGAGGACGTCTATGACTGGTGCGAATTGCAGGAACTGGACCTCGATACGCTGATCCACGAAGACGGCACGGCGCAGATGGAGATCAACTTCCGTCACGGTGACGCCCTGTCCCTGGCCGACCAGATCCTGGTGTTCAAGCGCACCATGCGCGAAGCCGCGCTCAAGCACGACGTGGCGGCGACCTTCATGGCCAAGCCGATGACCGGCGAGCCGGGCAGTGCCATGCACCTGCACCAGAGCATCATCGACATCGAGACCGGCAAGAACATCTTCTCCAATGAAGACGGGACCATGAGCGAGTTGTTCCTGCAGCACATCGGTGGCCTGCAGAAACTGATTCCCGAGTTGCTGCCGCTGTTCGCCCCCAACGTCAACTCGTTCCGCCGCTTCCTGCCGGACACCTCGGCACCGGTGAACGTGGAATGGGGTGAAGAAAACCGCACCGTGGGCCTGCGGGTACCGGATGCCGGGCCACAAAACCGGCGCGTGGAAAACCGCCTGCCGGGTGCCGACGCCAACCCGTACCTGGCCATTGCCGCGAGCCTGCTGTGCGGCTACATCGGCATGGTCGAAGGCCTGAACCCGAGCGCACCGGTGGTGGGTCGTGGTTATGAGCGCCGCAACCTGCGCCTGCCACTGACCATCGAAGACGCGCTCGAGCGCATGGAAAACAGCGCAACCATCGAGCGTTACCTGGGCAAAACTTTCATCACTGGCTACGTCGCGGTCAAGCGGGCCGAGCATGAAAACTTCAAGCGCGTGATCAGTTCGTGGGAACGGGAATTCCTGCTTTTTGCCGTCTGACGCGCCGGGCGCCGCCGTTGTCGGGTGGCGCTCTCACCTGGACTTTTTAGGAGATTGGTATGACCAGCAACAACCCGCAAACCCGTGAATGGCAAACCCTGAGCAGCGATCACCACCTGGCCCCGTTCAGCGACTTCAAGCAGCTGAAGGAGAAGGGCCCGCGGATCATCACCAACGCCAAGGGCGTCTACCTGTGGGACAGCGAAGGCAACAAGATCCTCGACGGCATGGCCGGCCTGTGGTGCGTAGCCATCGGTTACGGTCGCGATGAACTGGCCGACGCCGCCAGCAAGCAGATGCGCGAGCTGCCGTACTACAACCTGTTCTTCCAGACCGCCCACCCGCCGGTGCTGGAGCTGGCCAAGGCCATCGCCGATGTCGCGCCAGAAGGCATGAATCACGTGTTCTTCACCGGTTCCGGCTCTGAAGGCAACGACACCATGCTGCGTATGGTTCGTCACTATTGGGCGATCAAGGGCCAGCCGAAGAAGAAAGTCATCATCAGCCGCAAGAACGGCTATCACGGTTCCACCGTGGCCGGCGCGAGCCTGGGCGGCATGACCTACATGCACGAACAAGGCGACTTGCCGATTCCGGGCATCGTCCACATCGCCCAGCCGTACTGGTTCGCCGAAGGCGGCAACATGACCCCGGAAGAGTTCGGGATCTGGGCTGCCAATCAGCTGGAAGAGAAAATCCTGGAAGTGGGCGTGGACAACGTCGGCGCCTTTATTGCCGAGCCGATCCAGGGCGCCGGCGGCGTGATCATTCCGCCAGACAGCTACTGGCCGCGAATCAAGGAGATCCTCGCCAAGTACGACATTTTGTTCGTGGCTGACGAAGTGATCTGCGGTTTCGGCCGTACCGGCGAGTGGTTCGGCAGCGATTTCTACGACCTCAAGCCCGACATGATGACTATCGCCAAAGGCCTGACCTCCGGCTACATCCCGATGGGTGGCCTGATCGTGCGCGATGAAGTGGTCGACGTGCTCAACGAAGGCGGCGATTTCAACCACGGTTTCACCTACTCCGGGCACCCGGTGGCGGCGGCTGTAGGCCTGGAAAACATCCGTATCCTGCGCGACGAAAAAATTGTCGAGCGCGTGAAGACAGAAACGGCACCGTATTTGCAGAAACGTTTGCGCGAACTGAATGATCACCCGTTGGTGGGCGAAGTTCGTGGGGTAGGCCTGCTGGGGGCGATCGAACTGGTTCAGGACAAGGCCACTCGCAAGCGCTACGAAGGCAAGGGCGTCGGCATGATCTGCCGGCAGTTCTGCTTCGATAACGGGCTGATCATGCGTGCCGTGGGGGACACCATGATCATCGCGCCGCCGCTGGTGATCTCGCCTGCGGAAATCGATGAGTTGGTGACCAAGGCACGCAAGTGCCTTGACCTGACCCTGAGTGCGTTGCAGGCCTAAGTGCTAGGCTCTGAGCGGGAGTCATGAAACTTTCGCTCAGAGCTGTCAGAAACGTTGGCCTTTCCTTGAAAGACCGCCTCGGATCTTGCCAGACTAGCCGCGGTTCCAGTTGTCCGGGTTCGGCCGCTGAACAAAGTGGTTCAAAAAAGAAAAATTTGGAGCATTACGCATGAAGGCATTAGGAAAAAAGCTTGCTGGCAAGACCCTCCTCGCCATGTCCCTGATGGGTATTATGGCGGGTGCGGTTCAGGCGGACGACAAGGTGTTGCACGTCTATAACTGGTCTGATTACATCGCTCCGGACACTATCAAGAAGTTTGAAGACGAGTCGGGCATCAAAGTTGTCTACGACGTCTTCGACAGTAACGAAACCCTCGAAGCCAAGTTGCTGGCAGGCAAGTCCGGTTACGACATCGTCGTACCGTCGAACAACTTCCTGGCCAAGCAGATCAAGGCTGGCGTCTACCAGAAGCTGGACAAGTCCAAGCTGCCTAACTGGAAGAACCTGAACACCGACCTGCTCAAGGCGGTATCGGTGAGCGACCCGGGTAACGAACACGCCTTCCCGTACATGTGGGGTTCGATCGGTATTGGCTTCAACGCCGAGAAGGTCAAGGCAGCACTGGGCGCCGACGCTCCAGTCGATTCCTGGGACCTGATCTTCAAGCCTGAAAATGCCGCCAAGCTGAAGTCGTGCGGTATCAGCCTGCTGGATTCGCCAACCGAAATGATTCCGGTGGCGTTGCACTACCTGGGCCTGCCAACCGACAGCCAGAAGAAAGAAGACATCGACAAGGCTGAAGCGTTGATCATGAAGGTCCGTCCTTCGATCGCCTATTTCCACTCGTCCAAGTACATCTCCGACCTGGCCAACGGCAACATCTGCGTGGCCGTGGGTTACTCGGGCGACATCTACCAGGCCAAGTCCCGCGCGGCTGAAGCCGGTGACAAGGTGAAAGTCAGCTACAACATTCCGAAAGAAGGTGCTGGCAGCTTCTACGACATGGTCGCCATCCCTAAAGATGCCGAAAACGTCGAGGGCGCCTACAAGTTCATGACCTTCCTGCAGAAGCCGGAAATCATGGCTGAAATCACCAACGCCGTACGTTTCCCGAACGGTAACGCAGCGGCCACGCCGTTGGTTGATAAAGACATCACCAGCGATCCAGGCGTCTACCCACCCGCTGACGTGCTGGCCAAGCTGTACGCGATTGCCGACTTGCCGGCAGCGACCCAGCGGATCATGACTCGCAGCTGGACCAAGATCAAATCCGGTAAATAAGCCGGTTTGATGCAACAACCTGTTGTTGCCGCCTGCGCGGCGGCGACAACAGGATAAATTAAATGACAGAAAGTTTTGCTGGAACGGTTTTTCGAGGGTAAGTTGCGCGCCGGTTTTGTTGTCAGGCAGCCATGGCTGTCATGTAACGCGGGGCAACTTGAGCCAAACTCATTTTAGAGGACCTCCACTTGCCTATTTTTTCTTTGTTGCGCAATGCCATGCTGGTCGCTGCCGGGTTGACGCTTGCCGTCAATGTTCAGGCGGCTGGCACAGTGCATATTTATAACTGGTCGGATTACATCGGCGAGACCACCCTGGCCGACTTCCAGAAAGAGACCGGTATCAAACCGGTTTATGACGTATTCGATTCCAACGAAACCCTGGAAGGCAAGTTGCTGGCCGGGCGTACCGGTTATGACGTGGTCGTGCCGTCCAACCACTTCCTTGGCAAGCAGATCAAGGCCGGAGCTTTCCAGAAACTCGACAAGTCGAAGTTGCCGAACTATTCGAACCTCGATCCGGTGCTGCTCAAGCGCCTGGAGCAGAACGATCCGGGTAACCTGTACGCCGTGCCGTACCTGTGGGGCACCAACGGCATCGGTTACAACGTCGACAAGGTCAAGGCTGTGCTGGGCGTCGACAAGATCGACTCCTGGGCCGCGGTATTCGAACCGGAAAACATCAAGAAACTGCAAAGCTGCGGCGTGGCGTTCCTCGACTCCGCCGATGAGATGATGCCTACGGTCCTCAACTACATGGGCCTGGATGCCAACAGCACCAACCCCGAAGACTACAAAAAGGCCGAAGCCAAGTTGCTGGCGGTGCGCCCTTACGTAACTTACTTCCACTCCTCCAAATACATCGCAGACCTGGCCAACGGCGATATCTGCGTGGCCATCGGTTTCTCCGGCGACATGTTCCAGGCCCGCAACCGCGCGGCCGAAGCCAAGAAAGGCGTGAACATCGCCTACTCGATTCCCAAGGAAGGCGGTGCGTTGTGGTTCGACATGCTGGCGATTCCGAAGGACTCGGCCAACGTGAAAGAAGCGCACGCGTTCATCAACTATTTGCTGAAACCTGAGGTGATCGCCCAGGTCAGTGATTACGTCGGCTACGCCAACCCTAACCCCGGGTCGGACAAACTGATGGAACAGTCCATTCGCACCGACGAAGCGGTTTATCCACCGCAAGCCGTACTCGACAAGACCTACGTGTCCATCGAGTTACCACCAAACATTCAACGTTTGATGACCCGCAGCTGGACCAAGGTCAAGTCGGGTAAATAGCTTCAAGGCTCAAACTATCCAAGGTTGGCTCAGCTTGAGCGAACTGTACTCTTTTTTTTCGGGAGTTTCGTAAATGGCAGTTGCCTCCGGCGCCTATAAGAAAGCCCTCGAGGGCGACCAGTCACCTAAGCAGGTGCTGGTCAAAATCGACCGGGTCACGAAGAAGTTCGACGAGACGATTGCCGTGGACGACGTGTCCCTGGAAATCAAGAAAGGCGAGATTTTCGCCTTGCTCGGCGGTTCGGGATCGGGCAAATCCACACTGCTGCGCATGCTCGCCGGCTTCGAACGACCGACCGAAGGGCGGATCTTCCTCGACGGCGTGGACATCACCGACATGCCGCCGTACGAGCGGCCGATCAACATGATGTTCCAGTCCTACGCCCTGTTCCCGCACATGACCGTGGCGCAGAACATCGCCTTCGGCCTCAAGCAGGACAAGCTGCCTGCCGCCGAGATCGATGCTCGGGTGGCGGACATGCTCAAGCTGGTGCAGATGACCCAGTACGCCAAGCGCAAGCCGCATCAGTTGTCCGGCGGCCAGCGTCAGCGTGTGGCCCTGGCCCGTTCCCTGGCCAAGCGTCCGAAGCTGCTGCTGCTCGACGAGCCGATGGGCGCGCTGGATAAAAAACTGCGTTCGCAAATGCAGCTGGAGCTGGTGGAGATCATCGAGCGCGTCGGCGTAACCTGCGTCATGGTGACCCACGACCAGGAAGAGGCCATGACCATGGCCGAGCGCATCGCGATCATGCACCTGGGCTGGATCGCCCAAATCGGCAGCCCGATCGACATCTACGAAACCCCGACCAGCCGCCTGGTCTGCGAATTCATCGGCAACGTCAACATCTTCGACGGTGAAGTGATCGACGACGCCGAGGGCCACGCGATCATCACCTGCAAGGACCTCGACCGGAAGATCTATGTGGGCCACGGCATCAGCACCTCGGTGCAGGACAAGTCCGTGACCTATGCGATCCGTCCGGAAAAACTGCTGGTGACCCCGACCATGCCGACCTGTGAATACAACTGGTCCAGCGGCAAGGTGCACGACATCGCCTACCTGGGTGGTCACTCGGTGTTCTACGTCGAATTGCCGAGCGGCAAGATCGTCCAGTCGTTCGTGGCCAACGCCGAGCGCCGTGGCCAGCGGCCGACCTGGGGTGACCAGGTGTACGTGTATTGGGAAGACGATAGCGGCGTGGTACTTCGCTCATGAACATGCGCAAATTCAAACGCCGGCTCAATCGAATAATTCCCGGTGGCCGTCAGCTGGTCATCGGGGTTCCCTTCATCTGGCTGTTCCTGTTCTTCATGTTGCCGTTCTTCATCGTCCTGAAGATCAGCTTCGCCGAAGCCGACGTGGCCATTCCGCCGTACACCGAGATCTACAGCTACGCCGAGCAGAAGCTGCAGGTGCTGCTCAACCTGGGCAACTACGCGATGCTCGGCGACGATGAGTTGTACATCGCCGCCTACCTCGGCTCCTTGAAGATGGCGCTGATCAGCACCATCCTCTGCCTGCTGATCGGCTACCCGATGGCCTACGCCATCGCCAGCGCCCGCAAAGAGCTGCAAACGGTGCTGGTGCTGCTGATCATGATGCCGACCTGGACCGCGATCCTGATCCGCGTGTATGCGTGGATGGGCATCCTCAGCAACAACGGCCTGCTCAACGGTTTCCTGATGAGCATGGGCTGGATCAGTGAGCCACTGCAGATCCTCAATACCAACCTCGCCGTGTACATCGGCGTGGTGTATTCGTACCTGCCGTTCATGATCCTGCCGCTGTACGCCAACCTGGTGAAGCACGACAACAGTTTGCTGGAAGCCGCGTCGGACCTGGGTTCGAGCACCTTCAACAGCTTCTGGAAGATCACCATCCCGCTGTCCAAGAACGGCATCATCGCCGGCTGCATGCTGGTGTTCATCCCGGTAGTGGGTGAGTTCGTGATCCCGGAACTGCTCGGCGGTCCGGAGACCCTGATGATCGGTAAAGTGCTCTGGCAAGAGTTCTTCAACAACCGTGACTGGCCGGTGGCATCCGCCCTGGCGGTGGTGATGCTGGCGATCCTGATTGTGCCGATCATTCTGTTCAACCGCAGTCAGGCCAAGGAAATGGAGGGTAAAGAATGAAACGCTTCCGTTTCTCCAGCCTGATGCTGGTACTGGGTCTGATGTTCATCTACCTGCCGATGCTGATCCTGGTGATCTACTCCTTCAACGCCTCGAAACTGGTGACGGTGTGGGGCGGCTGGTCGATCAAGTGGTACGTCGGCCTGATGGACAACACCCAGCTGATGGGCTCGGTGGTGCGCTCGCTGGAGATCGCCTGCTACACCGCGATTGCAGCCGTCGCACTGGGAACGCTGGCCGCGTTCGTCCTGACCCGCATCACCCACTTCAAGGGCCGTACGCTGTTCGGCGGCCTGGTCACGGCACCGTTGGTGATGCCGGAAGTGATCACCGGTCTGTCGCTGTTGCTGCTGTTCGTGGCCATGGCGCAGATGATCGGCTGGCCACAGGAACGTGGCATCGTGACGATCTGGATCGCCCACACCACGTTCTGTGCGGCGTATGTGGCGGTGGTGGTGTCGGCGCGCTTGCGTGAGCTGGACCTGTCCATCGAAGAAGCGGCCATGGACCTGGGCGCGAAACCGTGGAAGGTGTTCTTCCTGATCACCATCCCGATGATCGCCCCATCGCTGGCGGCCGGCGGCATGATGTCGTTTGCCCTGTCGCTGGATGACCTGGTGCTGGCGAGCTTCGTGTCGGGCCCGGGTTCCACCACCTTGCCGATGGAAGTGTTCTCGGCGGTGCGCCTGGGCGTGAAACCGGAGATCAACGCCGTGGCCAGCCTGATTCTGCTGGCGGTTTCGCTGATGACGTTCCTGGTCTGGTTCTTCAGCCGTCGTGCCGAAGAAGCGCGCAAGCGTGCGATCCAGCAAGCCATCGAAGAAAGCGCTGCCGATTCGTGGAAGCAACCGGACGTGCGTCGCGCGCAGCCGGAAGCGGCTTGAACTGGAAGTCGGGTTGACCACAGCTTTGTGGTCAACCCAAAACAACTGTAGGAGCGAGCCTGCTCGCGATGGTGTGTCAGTAAAGGTAATTTCGACTGACACACCATCGCGAGCAGGCTCGCTCCTACAGGTTTTTAGGCGACCCAAGGGGATTGGCGGATGACCTCGACAAAATTCATCGGCTTGAACCCCGGCTCCTGATCCATCAACACGTCGGTCTTCACATTGCCGAACGTGGTCTGCGGACGATGGCGCAAGCCGTCGGCAAAGGCGCAGATGATGCACTCCTTGAACCCTTCGCCCCGTGGATGCGCATGCACCACCGCTTCACGCTGCACGCTGGAAAACGCCGCGTAGTCCATGCCCAGCACGTCCATTTCGACGCCGGCGGTCACCAGCGCCACGGTTGGCCGCAGGTGTTGCGGCACGCCCGGCGTGGTGTGCAGGGCGATCGACAACCAGACCTGCTCGATGTCGTCATCGCTAAACCCGTAAGGCTTGAGAAATGCGGCCGCCGCGTTGGCGCCATCGACTTCGAAGCGCTCGTTGGCGCTGCGATAACCGTCCACCAGGCCCAGGTCATGGAACATCGCGCCGACATACAAAAGCTCCGGGTTGTAGGCCAGTTGCTTGCGTTCGCCGCTCAGTGCACCGAACAGGAACACCCGGCGCGAGTGGTGGTAAAGCAGGTCGGATTCGATGTCGCGGATGTATTCGGTGGTGGCTTTGGCCAAGGCGCTGTCGGGGATCTTGATGCCGGCGATGGTGGTGCTCATGGGCTTTTCCTCAAAGTTGACGCCGGGGCGGCGCTGAGGGTTAAAGTCTGTTCGCGGCCCTCAAACGGGACAATCGATCCGTGGCTGCGATCCTTGCCAATGAGCATGCATATCGCGCCAACCTGGCCACAAGGCGCCGACTTAAGTCCTGGAGATGATTCAGACCATGCACAAAACCGTCGCCATCGTGGTCTTCGCCGGCGTCCAGTCGCTGGACGTCACCGGCCCCATGGATGTGTTTTGCGAAGCCAATCGCTTCCTCGCCCCCGAGGATCACTATCGCCTGGAAGTGATTGGCGTTGAGCGCGGCGTGATGGCCTGTTCCAACGGTTTGGCGCTGAACGCCCATCGGCATTTCAGCGAAGCGCTGGAGTCTTATGACCTGCTACTGGTGGCCGGGGGGCCGCAATTGCCGTTCATGACGTTTGGCGCTGCATTCGATGCCTGGCTGCGCGATGCCTGCGCGCGGGCGCAACGCTATGGCTCGATCTGCAACGGCGCGTTCATGCTCGCCAAGGCAGGATTGCTGGAAGGGCGCACGGTGACCACCCATTGGGGCGATGCCGCGGCGTTGGCTGATTTGTGTCCGACGACTCGAGTCGAAGCCGATCGGCTTTACGTTCAGGACGGCGAGCTTTTCACCTCGGCGGGGGTGACGGCCGGGATCGATCTGTCGCTGTATCTGCTGGGGCGCGATCACGGGCCAGACGTGGCCCTGAGCGTGGCAAAACGCCTGGTGGTGTTCACCCAGCGTTCGGGCGGGCAGTCACAGTTCAGCCCGTTTCTCACGCCCCACGCGCAGCCGACCTCCGCCGTGGCGATGGTCCAGCATTACGTGCTGGCGAACCTGACGGGTGACCTGAGCATCGCCGACCTGGCCAACGCGGCCAACATGAGTGCACGCAACTTTTCCCGGGTATTTGCCAAGGAAGCGAAAGTCACCCCGGCCGAGTTTGTCGAGCGCGCGCGAGTGGATGCGGCGCGGGTGATGCTGGAAAGCACCGCCGCCCCGCTCAAGACCGTGGCCTACCAGTGCGGGTTCCGCGATGCCCAGCACATGCGCAGCGTGTTCAACCGCAGGCTGGGGGTGACGCCACAGCAGTTTCGGCAGAACTTTGCTGCGATGGTTTGAGTCATGAATTTGTGTTGTTCTTGAGGATCTCATCGCCAGCAGGCTGGCTCCCACAATGGATCTGCGTGCACAGGGCCACTGTGGGAGCCAGCCTGCTGGCGATGAGGCCAGTCCAGCCAAAACAAATTTACTGAGCTGTCCGCGCCGGCAACAGCTTCAACGTACTCTTCGTATTCGCCGTCACCTCTTCATCATTGAGATGCGCCTGGAAATAAACCCCCTCGATATACGCCTCAGCCTGATCATCAAAGTGCCTGTCGAACGGCACACCACTCTGGCCAACCGGGTTGACCGTCAAACTGTGGGCCGGGTCGGCGAAGTCGATCAGGCGTCGGGTCGATGGCCCGTACGTCACCGGCCAGGGTGCCGGGCCGATCTTGGCCGACAGGTTGTTCGGCACTTCATGGGTACCGGGGGCCGCGAACGGGCCGACATTGAAGATCCGGTCCAGCGGCTTTTGCTGCCCCAGTGGGTGGCCATGGGTCAGCGTGTGCGCCTTGCCCCATTGCCATTGCGAGAAATCGGCACCCAGCGTGGCCTTGAGGTGGGCGATGCTGGCCAGCCACGCGACCTTGACGGTGTCGGCGCGGGTTTCCTTGCCGAGGGTATTGCGGTTGTCCCACCACGGTGAATCCGGCGTCGCCGCCAGGCGCGGCAGTGCGGCATCGACCACCCGGGTCGAGAGCAGCGTTTCAAAGAAGTCATTGCCCAGGTCGTCGTGCATCGCCGCGTCAGCCAGGTTGAACAGGAACTGGTTGAACAGCGTGGCGCTGGTGGAATCCAGCGGGTAGTCGCCTTTCCACTGGGCCAATTGCTCCACCAGCTTGAACTGCGCAGGGTCGCTGACCACTTCGCGCAGGGTCGGCAGCAGGGGTGCCAACAGTCGCGGGCCGTAGGCGGTGGTGGTGCCCAGTTGCAGTTGCTGGCTGTTTTCCAGATCCCATTTGACGTTCTTGTCGCTGAGCTGCCGATTGAGCTGCTGGCCGCGATCGGCGAGGTTGTAATAACCGGGGATCTCCATCCCCGTCGGCGACAGCGGCTGGAAGTTGGCCGAAACGATGTAGCCCCGTGCCGGGTTTTCTTCCTGCGGGTTGGCGCTGAACGGGTAGAAGCCGTCCTTGTCGGCATCGCTGGTGCTGCCGTCGAGGATAAACCACGGGCGCACCCCGGCAGGGCGCTTGGGCAATTGCGCCGCAGCCCACCAGCCGATGTCGCCCTTGGCATTGGCCCAGACGATGTTCAGGCCGGGAGCCTGGACCTTGGCGGCAGCGCTACGGGCCTTGGCCAGGGTATCGGCGCGGTTGAGCTGGTAGAAGCCATCGATGATCGGGTTCTGGCTTTCGAGAAAACCCCACCACATGGCGATCGGCGTCTTGCCGACGCTGTTGCCCAGCGCATCGTTGACGATCGGACCATGGGGTGACTGGCGCAATGTCAAAGTGACCGGGGCCTGGCCCTTGACCGCGATCTGTTGTTCGCTGCTGACCATGTCCACCCATTTGCCGCGATACCAGACCTGATTCGGATTGTCCGGGTTGACCTTTTCGGCAATCAGGTCGAGGTCGTCGTTCTGGAACATGGTGATGCTCCAGCCGAAGTCCCGGTTCATGCCCAGCGAAGCGAACGGCATCAGGGCCTGGTAATGGCCATAGAGCTCGAAGCCTGGCGCCGACAGCTGCGCTTCGTACCACACCGACGGCGCGGAAAAGCGGATGTGCGGGTCACCAGCCAGCAGCGGCTTGCCGCTTTTGGTGCGATTGCCGGCAACCGCCCAGGCGTTGCTGCCCTCGAACTGCGGCAAACCGTTGTCGGCCAGGGCCTGTTCGCTCAGGCGGGCGAGGGCGTTGAGGTCTTTCCAGTCGGCGCTGGCGAGGGGCGACGGGGCCGTGCTGTGTCGGGACGCCATCACGCCCTTGGCCTGCCAGTCGAGATCGAAGACGCTCAGATAGTCGGCGCCCAATTGATCACGCACGTAGGTCAGCAGCGGTTCGGTGCGAAACGCCGCGGCAAAACTGTAGGCCATGTAGCCGGCGATGCTGATGGTGTCCTGCGCAGTGAACGGGCGCTTGGCAATGCCCAGCACATCGAACTCTACGGGTTTGGCGTGACTGTCCTGGTACTGGTTGATGCCGTCCAGGTACGCCTGCAGGGCCAGGAAGGCAGGCGATTGCTTGTCCATGTTCGCCAGGTAGGTTTCGGCACGTTCGCGAATGCGCAGGCTGCGCATCAACTTGTCGGTGTCGAGCAGCTTCGGCCCAAGCACCTCGGCCAGTTCGCCACGGGCGAGGCGGCGCAAGACCTCCATCTGGAACAACCGATCCTGGGCATGGACATAGCCGAGGGCGCGATAAAGGTCGATTTCGTTGTCGGCACGGATGTGCGGGATGCCGCGCTCGTCATAGCGCACGGTGACCGAACCTTGCAGCTGCTGCAGTTCCACCATGCCCTGGCGTGACGGTTGCTTGCTGTAGACGTACCAACCGGCACCGGCGGCGAGCGCGACGATCAGCAAACCGAGTGCGGTCAGGCTACGTTTCATGGTGACTCCTTATTGTTATTGGTGACAGCAATTCCCTGGCGAGACTGTTTAACACGACAAGCCGCCTTGGCCCATCGCCCGTAGGAGGGATTCTCGTTTGCTGTCGGGGTTACCTCGTCGGGACGACAGGCCACGGGCAGTAACACCCCACGGCCAGTGTGTGCGTGGCACTCACGTCGCGACCTTCGTTCAGCGCTTGCAGGATCGGTTCGATAAAGCTGTTGCTGGAATTGCAGGTCAGGCCTTCGCTGTAGGGCCCGAAATAGGCCAGCCTGCCGTTGCGGTCCCAGATCGCCACGGCGGGGCTGGCGGGAATCTGCTCGGAGCCGGGCAGGACGTCGATGGCTTTCAGGCTGCCGAGGGTGGCGGGCAGTTGGCCGTGGCTACCGGGCTTTTGCACCGCATAAAATTCCACGCCGTGCGGGACATAGCGCTCGACCAGTTCGGTCAGGTGTTGTTGATTGCCGACATTGCACGGGCAGGCCGGGTCCCAGAAATGCACGAGGCGGATGGCACCGGGGCCGGCAAGGTTGTCGGGCAGGCGCAGTGGATCACCGGAGAACATCGCCGTGTGCTCGCTGAAGGCCCGCAGGTAGCGTCCCTGAAACCAGTCGTAGGCGGCCCACAGCACCCCGGCGCACACGAGGGCAAGCAGGCTGGCGATCAGGGTGGCGCGATAGGGCGAGCGCATGGGGTCACTCCTTGTGGGGCGGCTAGCTTGCCATGCTTGCCGCGACAGATGAATATCGCAGGTCTATAAAGTCCGTTTCGCGCTCTGGAATGCCCATGTCAGTGACCTTCGATCCCGATCATCTGCGTGCCAGCCTGCGGCCGCTGGCGCAAGGGCAGCCGTTGTCAGCGGAGGCCTTGGCTTATCAACGGTTTTATGGGCTGGACTTCTCGACGCGCAATGTACGCAGCGCCTTGGGTTGTTTCCAGGTCGATGGTTACGAGGTGGTCAGCCAGGTGTGGTGGCCGGAGCAGGTGAAGGCGACGCTGTTCGTCTTTCACGGTTTCTACGACCATACCGGTCTCTACCGGCATGTGATCGAGTGGGCGCTGGAGCAGGGCTTCGCCGTGATTGCCTGCGACTTGCCGGGCCATGGGCTTTCCAGTGGCGAACGGGCGAGCATCAAGGACTTCGCCGAGTATCAGGACACCCTGCAGGGCTTGTTTGCCGAGGCGTTGTCCCTCGATTTGCCGCATCCGTGGCATCTGTGCGGGCAAAGCACGGGCGGCGCAATCGTGATCGATCATGTGCTCAATGCGGGGGCGGGCAGTCCGGCCCAGGGGCAGGTGATCCTGTTGGCGCCGCTGGTGCGGCCACGGGCGTGGGGCTGGTCGCAACTGAGCTATTACCTGCTCAGGCCTTTCGTCAAAGCCATTGCCCGACGCTTCAGCGAGAACTCCAACGACCCGGAGTTCTTGCCGTTCCTGCAAGCCGATCCGCTGCAGCCGCTGCGACTCCCGACGGCATGGGTCGGGGCGTTGGCGCGCTGGATCAAGCGTGTCGAAGCCGCGCCGGCAAGTACCAGGCGACCATTGATTGTGCAGGGGCAAGCGGATATGACGGTGGATTGGGAGCATAACCTTGAGGTGCTGCGTGCCAAGTTCGACCGGCCTCAGGTGCTGATGTTGCCCGAGGCACGGCATCATCTGGCCAATGAAACGCTGGTGTTGCGCGGGGAGTATTTCGGGTTTTTGACCAAGCGGTTCAAGGGCCGGAATCTGTAGTGACAGAAAGGCCCTCATCGCCAGCAGGCTGGCTCCCACAATGTATCTGTGTACGCCGGCCCCCTGTGGGAGCTAGCCTGCTAGCGATAGCGATCTAACTATCGCCAAGAATCACTGGGTCAGATTCGAAGTGCTTTGCCCCACCGCCAACCCCGCCCGAATCGCCGCCAGCGCCGCCTGGTAATAGGCCTTGCCTTCAGCCGACTCGGCAAACGTGGCGAACTCTTCCAGTTCCTCATCCGACAGGTCGCGATAGACGTACAGCAACGTGTTGCTCAGGTCGCTGCCGATCTGGTCCATCAAGCGCTGGCGCTGCCCGTTCAGCATGCTTTGGGTCTGGCCGGCGCCGAGCAGGCCGGGGATCATCGAGCTGAGGCTGTCGGCCGCGACACCGGCAATCGCCAGGCTGACTTCCGCACCGGCCTCGCGAGCAGGCAGGGCCTGGGCCAGGTGGCCGATGATCAGCAGGCGGCTGTCGCTGGCCTGCATCTTGGGCAAGCCCTTGGCGTTTTTCGCCAGTTGATCGCGGCGGGTCGCGAGTAATTCGGCGGCGACGATTTTCTTGCCCAGTGGCGATTGAAAGAACGCCAGCGCCGGTTTCGGATCGGCGAGGTTCTTGCGCAGCTGCGCTTCGGCACGCTGGTCCACGGCCTTGGGGGCGAAACGCTGGTTGCTGTTGTCGACCAGCGCCTGGAAAACCGCCGGTGGCAGGCTGCTTTGGTAGCGCTGTTGAGCGGCCGAGAGGGCGTCGTTGAAATGCGCGCGTTGTTCTGGCCAGCCGGCGACCTTGTACAGTTGGTCGTGGCCGTCTGCCCAGGCGGGCATAACACAGAGCATCAGCAGGGAGAAAAGCAAACGGCGCATAGGGACTCCTGTCAGCAGGCGACTATTCTCCGTGTGGCATACAGTCTTGTCGAGAATTCGTATCAACCCGCTGCATGGCTCTGTCGGATTTTCAGGCGCAGGAATACTATGCGCGCCATGCAAATACCTTCTGATCACCCGCAGCTGTTACAAATCGTCGACGACCTGGCCACCAGCGGTTGGTCGCAGCAGAATATTTTCCTTTCTCAGGATCTGACCCGAGCGCTGGCGGCCGAGTGCCGTAAACGTGCGGCCGAAGGTGAGCTGGCCCCGGCTGCCGTGGGTCGAGGGCCGTCGTCGGAGATACGCGAGGGGATTCGCGGCGATCATATCCAGTGGATCGAGCCCGGCCAGGCCGAGGTCTGCGACAGCTATCTGGCGTTGATGGACAGCCTGCGCGAGGCGCTGAACCGTGGCCTGTTCCTGGGGCTGGAGGATTTCGAGAGCCATTTCGCGATGTACCCGCCCGGCGCTTTCTACCTCAAGCATGTCGACCGCTTTCGTGACGACGACCGGCGCATGGTATCGGCGGTGGTCTACCTCAATGACGACTGGCAGCCGGAGCAGGGCGGTCAGTTGCGTATGTACCTGGATGAAGGCGCGCAATACGATGTGGTACCCGTCGGCGGATGCCTGGTGGTGTTCCTGTCGGGGGAGGTCCCCCATGAAGTCCTGCCTGCGAGCCGTGAGCGCCTGTCGTTGACCGGCTGGTTCCGGCGTCGAGGCAACGAGCCGTTCTGATCATGCAAAAGATACTGGTAAGCCGCTGCCTGCTGGGCCACCGCGTACGTTATGACGGCGGGGCCAGCGGGCCTTTCGATCAGTTGCAGCGGTGGATCGACGAAGGTCGGGTCGTGCCGTTGTGTCCGGAAGTTGCCGGTGGCCTGCCGACGCCACGGGCGGCGGCGGAAATTCCCGGCGGGCAGGGCGGTGCAGTGCTCGATGGCCAGGCCGCGGTGATCACCACCGAAGGCGAGGATGTCAGTGCGCAGTTTCTGTCGGGGGCTTATCAAGCTCTTGAACTGGTGCAGCAGCACGGCATCCGCGTTGCTGTGCTCAAGGCCAACAGCCCGTCGTGCGGCAACCTGCTGACCTATGACGGGACGTTTAGCGGGGTGAAGGTCAGTGGCGAGGGCGTGACAGCGGCGCTGCTCAGGCGCCATGGGGTGCAAGTCTTCAGTGAGCTTGAGTTGGCTGAAGCGGCGCAGGCATTGACGGCACAAGACTGACCTTCAACACAAATCAACTGTAGGAGTGAGCCTGCTCGCGATGAGGCCAGTCCATTCAATATTGATCTTGAATGTCAGACCGCCATCGCGAGCAGGCTCACTCCTACAGGGGTATCACATGGCTTCAGGGCTTGGCATCCGGCCCCAGCCACTTCTGCTCCAGCGCCTCCAGGCGCCCATCCGCCTTGATCCGTTGCAACGCGCTTTCCAGGCTGGCGTGAAATGCCGGGTTGCCCTTCTGGAACGGAATCGACAAGTTCACCGCCTGGGGGGCTTTCGGCTTTTGTTCTGTCAACGACTGCACCAGCAACATCGAGCGCGGTTCTTCTTTCTGTGCGATCAATTTCGCTTGGGTTTGCACATAAGGTTCGCTGAAGTCGAAACGATCCGCGAGCGCCGGGGTCTGTGCAATGTGGTTGATGGCAATGTCGTATTTGCCACTTTCCACGCCGGTCAGCAGATCACTGGAATCGGTAACCACAAAGTCGGCACGCACCTCCAGTTCGTTGGCCAGCAGTTGACCCAACTCGACTTCGAAGCCCGTGAGCCTGCCATCCTCCTTGAAACTGAAGGGGGGGTTATTAGCCTCAAGGGCAATGCGCAACTCGCCGCGATCGTTCACGTCGTCAATCAGTTCGGCATGAGCCAGCGGGCTCAAAAGGGGTAGCAGGCAGATCAGGCCAGGCAGAAAACGCATGGTCACTCCTTTGAAATCATTATCGCGATGCTCTGATTCAGGCTCGCTTTGCTATGGTTGTCGAGTGCCTTCGACAACGATTGACCATGAAGTTGTGATGGTCACGCGGATTTTACGGAAAAACTGGAGAAGAGAATGAAAACCTTTATGTCACGTGCTGCTTTGGCTGGCCTGCTGATGGGCGTTTCGGTGCTGGCCAGTGCGGCTACACCGGCACCCCAGGGCGCTGAAGTGTCCATCGTTTCTCCCAAGGACGGTGGCACGGTTCCGCAGACCTTTGTTGTCAAATTCGCTGTCGAGAATATTGCGTTGGCGCCGGCGGGGGATGCCACCAAGAATACTGGGCATCATCATTTGCTGATCGACGTTGACGAGTTGCCCGCCGCCGGGCAGACGATCCCGGTCGATGCCAATCACGTGCACTTCGGCAAGGCACAAACCCAGGCTGAAGTCACACTGACACCGGGTAAGCACACGCTACAACTGATTCTGGGCGACAAAAATCACACGGTGTTCGATCCACCGATTGTTTCCGAGAAAATCACGGTCAACGTTAAATAAAAAAAGGGAGCCCCTGCGAGGGGCTCCCTTTTTTACAACCACTCGATGCTGTTAGAACAACACACGGCTACGAATGGTGCCCTTGACGTGTTGCAGCTTCTGCTGCGCCAGGTCCGAGTATTCGGCATCTACGTCGATCACCACGTAGCCGACTTTCTCGTTGGTCTGCAGGAACTGACCGGAAATGTTGATGCCGTTTTCGGCGAAGACCTTGTTGATCTCGCTCATCACACCCGGGATGTTCTCGTGGATGTGCAGCAGGCGGTGCTTGCCAGGGTGAGCCGGCAGTGCCACTTCCGGGAAGTTGACGGACGATACCGAAGTACCGTTGTCGCTGTACTTGACCAGCTTTTCCGCTACTTCCAGGCCGATGTTGGCCTGCGCCTCAGCGGTGGAACCACCGATGTGCGGGGTCAGGATCACGTTGTCCAGGCCACGCAGCGGGCTTTCGAACTCTTCGTCGTTGGAGCGTGGCTCCACCGGGAACACGTCGATGGCCGCGCCGATCAGGTGCTTGTCCTTGATCGCATCCGCCAGGGCGTCCAGCTCGACCACGGTGCCGCGTGCGGCGTTGATCAGGATGCCGCCCTTCTTGATGGCGCGGATTTCCTTCTCGCCGATCATCCACTGGGTGGCAGCGGTTTCCGGTACGTGCAGGGTGAC
This sequence comes from Pseudomonas sp. WJP1, assembly GCF_028471945.1. Lineage (NCBI taxonomy): Bacteria > Pseudomonadati > Pseudomonadota > Gammaproteobacteria > Pseudomonadales > Pseudomonadaceae > Pseudomonas > Pseudomonas sp. WJP1. The sequence continues at coordinate 6,740,037 of NZ_CP110128.1, read as the reverse complement.
GATGTCGGACATGCCCAGCAGCTCGTGCAGGTTGCCGACCTGGGTGGCGTTACCCAGTGGCAGCTTGGTCACGGTGTCGTAGAAGTACACCTGCATCCCCAGGCCTTCGGCCAGGACCGACAGTTGAGTGCCGATCGAGCCGTAGCCGACGATGCCCAGCTTCTTGCCGCGGATCTCGAAGGAGTTCGCCGCGCTCTTGATCCAGCCGCCACGGTGGCAGGAAGCGTTCTTCTCAGGGATACCGCGCAGCAACAGGATCGCTTCGGCCAGCACCAGCTCGGCAACGGAGCGGGTGTTGGAGTACGGCGCGTTGAACACGGCGATACCGCGTTCACGGGCGGCACTCAGGTCGACCTGGTTGGTGCCGATGCAGAAACACCCTACAGCCACGAGCTTCTTCGCGTGATCGAAGATCTCTTCGGTCAGTTGAGTGCGCGAGCGAATGCCGATGAAGTGAGCATCAGCGATCTTTTCCTTTAGCTGGGCTTCCGGCAGAGAACCTGTGAGGTACTCGATGCTGGTGTAGCCCGCCGCCTTGAGGACGTCGACAGCCGATTGGTGGACGCCTTCGAGAAGAAGGAACTTGATCTTGCTCTTATCGAGAGAAGTCTTGCTCATCTGCGTAAACCTGTATCCCGGAGAAAATTGGCAGGAAATGGTCAACAGATGCTGACCCGGACGGCAAGAATGCCGTCACCGCAGAACAGCCTTTGGGCACTACCCTGCGGGGTCGGTATGCTAGCATATGCACCCCGCTAAACACTCATTCCTGCGACGTGAAGCGTTCTCAGGATGACCATGAATTGTTCGAGAGTTCTGTCGATGACCAATCCTGCCCTGATTGATGAGCTGAAGACCCTGGTTGAGCCTGGCAAGGTGCTGACCGATGCCGACTCCCTGAATGCTTACGGTAAGGATTGGACCAAGCATTTCGCCCCGGCCCCGACCGCCATCGTGTTCCCCAAGACCACCGAGCAGGTCCAGGCCATTGTCCTGTGGGCCAATAAACACAAGGTGGCGCTGGTGCCTTCCGGCGGCCGCACCGGCCTTTCCGCCGCGGCTGTGGCGGCCAATGGCGAAGTAGTCGTGTCCTTCGACTACATGAACCAGATCCTCGACGTGAACCTGACCGACCGCACCGCCGTTTGCCAGCCGGGCGTGGTCACCGAGCATCTGCAGAACGTGGCCGAAGAAAAGGGCCTGTACTACCCAGTGGATTTCGCTTCGGCAGGTTCGAGCCAGATTGGCGGCAATATCGGCACCAATGCCGGCGGGATCAAGGTGATTCGCTACGGCATGACCCGTAACTGGGTGGCCGGCATGAAAGTCGTCACCGGCAAGGGCGACGTGCTGGAACTGAACCGCGACTTGATCAAGAACGCCACCGGCTACGACATGCGTCAGCTGTTCATCGGCGCCGAAGGCACCCTCGGTTTCGTGGTCGAAGCGACCATGCGCCTGGATCGCGCACCGAAAAACCTCACCGCCATGGTCCTCGGCACCACCGATTTCGACTCGATCATGCCGGTGCTGCATGCCTTCCAGAGCAAGCTCGACCTGACCGCTTTCGAGTTCTTCTCCGACAAAGCCCTGGCCAAGGTCATGGGCCGTGGTGACGTGCCGGCGCCATTCGAAACCGATTGCCCGTTCTACGCGCTGCTGGAATTCGAAGCGACCACTGAAGAAGTGGCCAACCACGCCCTGGAAACCTTTGAGCACTGTGTCGAGCAGGGCTGGGTCCTGGACGGCGTGATGAGCCAGAGCGAAACCCAGCTGCAGAACCTGTGGAAACTGCGCGAATACATCTCCGAAACCATTTCCCACTGGACGCCGTACAAAAACGACATTTCGGTAACCGTGTCGAAAGTCCCGGCGTTCCTCAAGGAAATCGACGCGATCGTCGGCGAACACTACCCGGACTTCGAAATCGTCTGGTTTGGCCACATCGGCGACGGCAACCTGCACCTGAACATCCTCAAGCCGGAAAACCTGAGCAAGGACGAGTTCTTCGCCAAGTGCGCCACCGTGAACAAGTGGGTGTTCGAAACCGTCGAGAAGTACAACGGCTCGATTTCCGCCGAACACGGCGTGGGCATGACCAAACGTGATTACCTGACCTACAGCCGTTCCCCGGTCGAGATCGAGTACATGAAAGCGGTCAAGGCGGTGTTCGATCCGAACGGGATCATGAACCCGGGCAAGATTTTCGCTGTTTGACTTTAAGAGCTACGAACCAGGAGTCGGTCCATGAGCTATCAGCACCAGTATGTCGACGGTACGCGTATTCACTTCCCGCTGGGGAAAGTGGTGTGCATCGGCCGTAACTACGCCGAACACGCCAAGGAACTGGACAACCCGGTACCGACCGAGCCGCTGCTGTTCATCAAGCCGGGCAGTTGTGTGGTGCCGCTGGAAGGCGGTTTCAGCATTCCGACCGAGCGTGGCTCGGTGCATTACGAAGCGGAAATCGCGGTACTGATCGGCAAGCCTTTGTCGACCAAGCCAAGCGTTGAAGAAGTGCTGGACGCCATCTCCGGCTTCGCCCCGGCCCTGGACCTGACCCTGCGCGACAAGCAGGCCGAGCTGAAATCCAAGGGCCTGCCCTGGGAAATCGCCAAGTCCTTCGACGGTGCGGCGGTGATTGCACCGTTCGTCTCCGGCAGCACCTTCGCCGACCTGACCGACATCGGTATTCGCCTGACCATCAATGGCGAAGTGCGCCAGGATGGCAACAGCAGTGCGATGCTCAACCCGATCGTGCCGATGATCCAGCACATGGCCGGTTGCTTTTCGCTGCAGGCCGGTGACGTGATCCTCACCGGCACGCCGGTGGGTGTAGGCCCGCTGAACGTTGGCGACGAGATCGTCCTGGAGCTGCCAGGCGCCAGCAGCTTCAGCAGCAACGTTCGCTAGATCGAACACTGCTGAACCCTGTGGGAGCTGGCTTGCCAGCGATGAGGCCATCACCTTCAACACTTCTGTTGGCTGATGCACCGCTATCGCTGGCAAGCCAGCTCCCACAGGGGGAGGGTGTCTATGCAGAGCTATCCCGCCATTTCCCGTTTTTTTCACAAAGTGTCTGGATAATTCCACGGCATTCGGCGTCTGTGCCGGGCCCAATTGTGCTATTACCCCAAGCCTGAATTTCTGGAACGCATGCCCTGATGGCCACTCAACCGCTTTCGTCGCTTAAACCTGCCCGTCGCTCGCGCTTTGCCCTGCGCTGGTATTCCTGGCTGTTGCTGTTGGTCGCCGCCGCCTACGGCCTGGCGTTTGCCATGCATTGGGATGACCGCGGCGTGCTCTGGGTGCTGGAGCGTTTTGAAAGCCCCGCCGAGCGTCAGGACAGCGTCTGGCTGCCGGACTACCGTGCGGTGATCGACGCCAAGCCACTGCCCGGCATGGAAAAGGACGAAGCGTCGGACGTCACCTACGACGCCCAGACCAAAACCCTGTTTTCGGTGATGGGTAAAAACCCGTTCCTGGCCGAGTTGTCGCTGCAAGGCGACGTGCTGCGCAAAATGCCTTTGGTAGGCTGGAGCAATCCAGAAGGGGTGACGGCGCTGGGCAACGGTATGCTGGCCATTGTCGATGAGCGTGACCACCAGATCACCCTCGTCAAGGTCGATGCCGACACCCGCGAGCTGAACATCGCTGACTTTCCGAAATACGACCTCGGCCCTTCAAAAGACCAGAACAAGGCTTTCGAGGCTGTCGTCTGGGATGCGCGCAATCAGCAATTGCTGCTGGGCGAAGAGCGTCCACCCGCGCTGTTCACCTGGAAAGGAGACGGCAAGACGCTCACTGGCGACAAGCAAAAGCTTGCCAGTGATGAGCTGGACATCCGCAACCTGTCTGCCCTGGCCATCGATCCGCGCACCGGCCACACCCTGGTGTTGTCCGCCGACTCCCACCTGTTGCTGGAGCTGGACGAAAAAGGCGAGCAGGTCAGCTTCATGACCTTGCTGGGCGGCTTCAACGGCTTGAAAAAGACCATCCCGCGGGCCGAAGGCGTGACCATGGACGAGGCAGGCACGATGTACATCGTGAGTGAGCCAAACCTGTTTTACCGTTTCGAAAAGCAGAAATAATCGCCTTCCCGTGTAGGCTTTTTTGCCTCTGGTTGTAGGATCAGGCCAATGGCCATTAAGCTTCAATTCAGGCAGGCGTGATATTTCATCCGCCTGCCCTGAATCCGAGCCCGCCTGAATGCGTCGATTAGCCCGCCCCAAACCGCTGCTTTTGCTCCTGTCGGTGATTGCCCTGAGCGTATTGATCGCGTTCGGGCAGCACCTGCGCCTGTTCGAGCGCGCCTGGTTCAACCTGCATGCGCTCTGGCAGCCGATGAACACCCAGTCCATCGGCCTGGACCAGTATCGGGTGGTGCTGGAGGGGCAAGTCATCGAAGGGCTGGACGACGATGTTTCAGCCTTGACCTACGACCCGGTGCGCAAAAGCCTGTTCACGGTTACCAATAAAAACTCCGAATTGATCGAGCTGTCCCTCGACGGCCGGATCCTGCGCCGCATCGCGTTGGTCGGTTTTGGCGATCCTGAAGCCGTTGAGTTCATCAGCGCCGACACCTACGTGATCACGGACGAGCGCCAGCAGCGCCTGATCAAGATTCATCTGGAGCATGACACCACCTTCCTCGACGCCGCGGACGCGGAACAGATGACCCTCGGTGTGCACATGAGCGGCAACAAGGGTTTCGAAGGCCTGGCTTACGATTCGGTGGGCAAGCGCTTGTTTGTCGCCAAGGAACGCGACCCGATGCTGATCTACGAAGTGCACGGGTTTCCGCATTTCAATCCGGAAAAGTCCTACGCGGTACATGTGGTCAACAATCCCAAGCGCGATGCAGGGATGTTTGTGCGGGACCTGTCGAGCCTGCAGTACGACGAGCGCAGCGGGCACTTGCTGGCGCTGTCCGACGAGTCGCGGCTGATTCTGGAATTGGATGTGGACGGTCGACCGCTGAGCACCATGTCACTGAACAAGGGCCGGCAGGGTCTGCAAAAGACCGTACCGCAAGCG
>NZ_CP110128.1:0-110000 GCF_028471945.1 Pseudomonas sp. WJP1 | reverse complement strand
CCTTGACCTGGGGATCTTCAAACATCTGCGCCAGGTCATTGATGGGGCCGCACGGCACACCGGCCTGCTCCAACTGAGCGACCCATTCAGCGGTCGTCTTGAACACCGTAGCCTGACGGATCAGGGGGATCAGCACGGTCCGGTTTGCCACCCGCAACTTGTTGGTCGCAAAACGCGGATCGTCCGCCCACTGAGGCTGCCCCGCCACTTCGGCAAACTTGCGGAACTGCCCGTCGTTCCCGACCGTCAGGATGAAATCGCCATCAGCCGTAGGAAAGTCCTGGTAAGGCACGATGTTCGGATGAGCATTGCCCAGGCGCTTTGGCGCATTGCCCGTGGTCAGGTAGTTCATCGCCTGGTTGGCCAGGCACGCGACCTGCACATCCAGCAATGCCATGTCGATATGCTGCCCACCACCATCGTGGTCTCGATGTGCCAGCGCGGCCAGGATGGCCACCGTCGAATAGAGCCCGGTGAGGATATCCGTCAGCGCCACGCCAACCTTGACCGGCCCTGCCCCTTCTTCGCCTTCAGGTCGACCCGTCAGGCTCATCAGGCCACCAAGGCCCTGGATCATGAAGTCATAGCCCGCACGCTTGGCGTAGGGACCGGTTTGTCCAAACCCGGTAATCGAGCAATAGATCAGATCAGGATTGATCGCCTTCAGCGACTCATAGTCCAGACCGTAGGCCGCCAGACCGCCGACCTTGAAATTCTCGATCAGGATGTCCGACTTGGCCGCCAGCTCACGCACCAGCTTCTGTCCCTCTGGGCGCGTGAAGTCGATGGTGACTGATTGCTTGTTGCGGTTGGCCGACAGGTAATAGGCGGCCTCGCTGGTGTTCTCGCCATAGGCGTCCTTGAGGAACGGCGGACCCCAGGCGCGCGTGTCATCGCCATTGCCCGGACGCTCGACCTTGATCACTTCGGCGCCAAGGTCGGCGAGGATCTGCCCGGACCATGGCCCGGCCAGCACCCGCGATAAATCCAGTACCCGTAGATGCGAAAGCGCGCCCATGGCGTTCTCCTATTAATAGAACGCCTGGATGCCGGTCTGCGCGCGACCGAGGATCAGCGCATGGACGTCGTGCGTACCTTCATAGGTATTCACCACTTCCAGGTTGACCAGGTGACGCGCCACCCCGAATTCATCCGAGATACCGTTGCCGCCCAGCATGTCACGGGCCATACGGGCGATATCCAGGGACTTGCCGCAGGAGTTGCGTTTCATCATCGAGGTAATTTCAACCGCCGCGGTGCCTTCGTCCTTCATGCGACCCAGACGCAGGCAGCCTTGCAGCGCCAGGGTGATTTCGGTCTGCATGTCGGCCAGCTTCTTCTGGATCAACTGGGTAGCGGCCAACGGGCGACCGAACTGTTGACGATCCAGGGTGTATTGGCGAGCGGTGTGCCAGCAGAACTCGGCTGCGCCCAGCGCACCCCAGGAGATGCCGTAACGGGCCGAGTTCAAGCAGGTGAAGGGACCTTTCAGACCACGGACGTCGGGGAAGATGTTTTCTTCCGGAACGAACACGTTGTCCATGACGATCTCACCGGTGATCGAAGCCCGCAGGCCCACCTTGCCGTGAATCGCCGGGGCGCTCAGGCCTTTCCAGCCCTTTTCCAGAACGAAGCCACGGATGTCGCCGGCATCGTCCTTGCCCCAGACCACGAACACATCGGCGATCGGGCTGTTGGTGATCCACATCTTGCTGCCGGTCAGGCTGTAGCCGCCTTCGACTTTTCGTGCACGAGTGATCATCGCACCCGGATCGGAGCCATGGTTAGGTTCGGTCAGGCCGAAGCAGCCGATCCACTCGCCCGACGCCAGTTTTGGCAAGTATTTCTGTTTCTGGGCTTCAGTACCGAACTCATTGATCGGCACCATTACCAGCGAGGACTGCACGCTCATCATCGAGCGGTAGCCGGAGTCGACACGCTCGACTTCACGCGCAATCAAACCGTAGCTGACGTAGTTCAGGCCGCTGCCACCGTACTGCTCGGGAATGGTTGCGCCCAGCAGGCCCACTTCGCCCATTTCGCGGAAGATCGCCGGATCGGTCTTTTCATGGCGGAAAGCTTCGAGCACGCGCGGCGCCAGACTTTGCTGAGCGAACTGCGCAGCGGTGTCGCGGATCATGCGCTCTTCTTCGGTGAGCTGTTGATCCAGCAGCAGGGGATCGATCCAGTTGAAGCTAGCTTTACCGGCCATGAGTGTGTCCTCTCGAAACAGGTCAAATAACGTGCAGTGATCCTAGGCCGGCTTCGACGTCTGGGCAAACGAGGATTTCGCATACTGTTGTGCTAATTTCTCACTCCGAAACGTCGCAGAACCCATTCAATGCGATGTATTAGTGAGATTGACGTACATGCGCAGGAAAATACCCAGCACAACGGCCTTAATCAGCTTCGAGGCGGCCGCCCGCCATGAAAGCTTCACCAAGGCAGCCCTGGAACTTTCGCTGACCCAAGGGGCGATTTGCCGACAGATCGCCAGCCTCGAGGAGTTCCTCGGCGTGGAACTGTTCCGACGTTCCCGGCGGGGGGTCAAGCTGACGGAGGCAGGACTTTCCTACAGTCGCCGGGTGGCCACTCAACTCGATGCGGTTGAGCGCGACACCTTGTCGGTGATGGGCCAGCAGGGAGCCAACGTCATCGAACTGGCCGTGGTTCCGACCTTTGGCACCCAGTGGCTGCTGCCCAGGCTCAAGGACTTTCAACACAAACACCCGGAAGTGACGGTCAACCTGACCAACCGCACGCGGCCATTCCTGTTTGCCGACACCGATTTCGACGCGGCGATCTACTTCGGTGATGCCGATTGGTCGGGTACTGAATCCCACAGGCTGATGGGTGAAAATCCGATGCCCGTGTGCAGCCCCAACCTGCTGGGCAACAAGAATGTCCTGACACCCTCTGAAATCGCCGACCTCCCCCTATTGCAACAGACCACCCGCCCCTACGCCTGGCGCCAATGGTTCGACTCTCAACACCTGAACGTCCCGCGGGACATGACAGGACCGCGTTACGAGCTATTCTCCATGCTGGCCCAGGCGGCGATGCACGATATGGGGATTGCGCTGATCCCGCCGTTCCTGATTCAGCGCGAATTGGCCGAGTCGCGCCTGGTGATCGCCAACCCGCAGGCTCTCTCGAGCATCAAGGCCTACTACCTGATGATTCCGGAGAGAAAGGTCGAATCGGCGTCTTTAAGGGCTTTTCGTGACTGGCTGGTAAATCAGGCCCATGGCTACAGCCTAGAAGGATAAAGGCCCGTAGCACTTATCTGACCTCGTAGTCAGAAAAATAAAAACCCTACAGATATAAGTAATTGTCGCATAGAAGAAAACTGTACGGTGACGCAGTACAAACGTGCCACAAGCGCCTGAAGACGCGGCTTTGAGCCACTATTTCATCGCGATGCCGCATCATTCATATGGCCGATGTGTAAATTGTTGGATTTGCGTAAAAAGCCCGGAAAGGCACGGCCTGCAAGGGATTGAGCCGTTTGGTTGCGACATTCGGTCACGGGGTGACTTGTAGTTAATTTTCCGTCACCCGTCATAATCCCTTGAAAGGGCACAAAGTTCGCCTGCAAAATGCCGCGCCCCGCCTGAATTTGGCGGGGTCGTGCTGATCGGCCGCCCCAGCCGCACCATCCGTAGTGCATGGGTTTACTCAATAAGATCACGCAGGAGATTTGACGTGCACATTGGTGTTCCTCTCGAAACCCAGACCGGTGAAACACGGGTTGCTGCAACCCCCGAAACTATCAAGAAGCTCATCGGCCAGGGTCATAAGGTCACTGTACAAAGCGGCGCCGGCGTCAATGCCAGCGTTGTCGACAGTGCCTATGTAGCCGCTGGTGCGGTCATTGGCAGCGCCAGTGAGGCGTTTGGTGCAGAACTGATTTTGAAGGTGGTCGCTCCCAGCGACAGCGAGCTTGCTCTGATAAAGAGCGGCACCGTTGTGGTGGGGATGCTCAATCCGTTCAACAACGAAACCATCGCCAAGATGGCCGAGTGCGGCATTACCGCCTTTGCCCTGGAGGCCGCGCCTCGCACCTCCCGTGCACAGAGCCTGGATGTACTGTCCTCGCAAGCCAACATCGCCGGCTATAAAGCCGTGTTGCTGGCCGCCCATCACTATCCGCGCTTCATGCCGATGCTGATGACCGCCGCGGGCACCGTGAAAGCGGCGCGGGTGCTGATTCTCGGCGCCGGTGTTGCCGGGCTGCAGGCCATCGCTACGGCCAAGCGCCTGGGTGCGGTGATCGAAGCCTCGGACGTGCGGCCTGCGGTGAAGGAGCAGATCGAATCCCTGGGCGCCAAGTTCGTTGACGTGCCCTACGAGACCGATGAAGAGCGCGAATGCGCCGTCGGTGTCGGCGGTTACGCTCGCCCAATGCCGGCCAGCTGGATGCAGCGCCAGGCCGTGGCCGTGCACGAACGCGCCAAGCAGGCTGACATCGTCATCACCACGGCACTGATTCCGGGTCGCAAGGCGCCGACGCTGCTCAGCGCGGAAACCGTGGCCCAGATGAAACCGGGCTCGGTGGTCATCGACCTGGCGGCGGCACAGGGCGGCAACTGCCCGCTGACCGTGGCCGATCAGGTGGTTGTCGAAAACGGCGTGACCATCGTTGGCCCGACCAACCTGGCAGCCGCGGTCGGCGCCGATGCCTCGGCACTGTATGCCCGCAACCTGCTGGACTTCATGAAACTGTTGTTCGATAAAGAAGGACAACTGGTGATCAACCTTGAAGACGATATCGTCGCCGCGTGCCTGATGTGCCGCGACGGCCAGATCGTGCGCAAGAACGGCTGAGGATAAAAACAATGGAAGACATGCTGATCTCTCACGGTATCTACAACCTGATCATCTTCGTGCTGGCCATCTATGTCGGCTACCACGTGGTCTGGAACGTGACCCCTGCACTGCACACCCCACTGATGGCCGTGACCAACGCGATCTCGGCCATCGTCATCGTCGGCGCCATGCTCGCGGCCGCCCTCACCGTGACCCCACTGGGCAAGACCATGGGCACCCTGGCCGTGGCCCTGGCCGCGGTCAACGTGTTTGGTGGCTTCCTGGTCACCCGACGCATGCTGGAAATGTTCAAGAAGAAAGCGGCGCCAGCAAAAGCTCCGGCAGCCAAGGCCGAAGCAATCAAGGCTGAGGTGCAGCAAGCATGAGCATGAATCTGGTTACTTCCCTGTATTTGATCGCCTCGGTCTGCTTCATCCAGGCGCTCAAGGGACTTTCGCACCCAACCACGTCGCGTCGCGGCAACCTGTTCGGCATGCTCGGCATGGGCCTGGCGATCCTCACCACGGTCGGCCTGATCTACAAACTCGGCGCCGAGCTGGCCCACGACGGTATCGTCTACGTGATCGTCGGCCTGCTGATCGGTGGCACTGTCGGTACGATCATGGCCAAACGCGTTGAAATGACCAAGATGCCCGAGCTGGTCGCCTTCATGCACAGCATGATCGGCCTGGCAGCGGTGTTCATCGCCGTGGCCGCCGTGGTCGAGCCACAGTCGCTGGGCATCGTCCAGAACCTCGGCGATGCAATTCCGGCCGGTAACCGCCTGGAACTGTTCCTGGGTGCTGCCATCGGTGCGATCACCTTCTCCGGCTCGGTCATTGCGTTCGGCAAGCTGGCGGGCAAGTACAAGTTCCGCCTGTTCCAGGGCGCGCCAGTACAGTTTGGCGGTCAGCACAAGCTGAACCTGCTGCTGGGCCTGGCCACACTGGCACTGGGCGTGACTTTCATGCTTACCGGCGACTACACCGCTTTCAGCGTGATGCTGGCGCTGGCCTTCGTGCTCGGTGTGCTGATCATCATCCCGATTGGCGGTGCCGACATGCCGGTCGTGGTGTCCATGCTCAACAGCTACTCCGGCTGGGCAGCAGCGGGTATCGGCTTCTCGCTGAACAACTCGATGCTGATCATTGCCGGTTCGCTGGTGGGTTCGTCCGGTGCGATCCTCTCGTACATCATGTGCAAGGCGATGAACCGCTCGTTCTTCAACGTACTGCTCGGCGGCTTCGGCAACACGGCGGACGCAGGCCCTGCAGGCTCGAAAGAAGCGCGCCCGGTGAAATCCGGCTCGGCTGACGACGCGACCTTCCTGCTGACCAACGCCGACACCGTGATCATCGTTCCGGGCTACGGCCTGGCGGTAGCGCGGGCACAGCATGCGCTGAAGGAACTGACCGAGAAGCTGACCCATCGCGGCGTGACCGTGAAGTACGCGATCCACCCAGTTGCCGGTCGGATGCCTGGCCACATGAACGTACTGCTGGCCGAGGCCGAAGTGCCTTACGACCAGGTGTTCGAGATGGACGACATCAACTCCGAGTTCGGCCAGGCCGACGTGGTGCTGGTGCTGGGCGCCAACGACGTGGTCAACCCGGCCGCGAAGAACGATCCGAAATCGCCGATTGCCGGCATGCCGATCCTCGAAGCGTTCAAGGCCAAGACCATCATCGTCAACAAGCGCTCGATGGCCAGCGGCTATGCCGGTCTGGACAACGAACTGTTCTACCTGGACAAAACCATGATGGTCTTCGGCGACGCCAAGAAAGTCATCGAAGACATGGTTAAAGCTGTCGAGTAAGACCGCTTCGCAGCACCACAACGCCCCGACTCGTCGGGGCGTTTTTGTTTGCGCAAATTGTCGGACAAACCACCGCGTTATTACCGAAACGGTAACGGTGTTTTGTCTGAAAGCACCGGAATAGACGCTCCGTTTGCGACCTTGGTAGCGGGACACAGCGCCGTGAAATTCACTAGACTGCACGTCCTGCTACCCGTTGCCCGAGATAACAATCCATGTACCGTGACCGTATTCGCCTGCCTTCGTTGTTGGATAAAGTGATGAGCGCCGCCGAGGCTGCCGCTCTGATTGAGGACGGCATGACCGTCGGCATGAGCGGCTTCACCCGCGCCGGCGAAGCCAAGGCCGTACCCCACGCACTGGCCGAACGGGCCAAGGTCACCCCGCTGAAGATCAGCCTGATGACCGGCGCCAGCCTGGGCAACGACCTCGATAAACAGCTCACCGAGGCCGGCGTATTGTCGCGCCGCATGCCCTTCCAGGTGGACAGCACCTTGCGCAAGGCGATCAACGCTGGCGATGTGATGTTCATCGACCAACACCTCTCGGAAACCGTCGAACAGCTGCGCAACCAGCAACTGAAGCTGCCGGACATCGCGGTGATCGAAGCCGTGGCCATTACCGAGCAAGGCCATATCGTGCCGACCACTTCCGTGGGCAACTCGGCCAGCTTCGCGATTTTCGCCAAGCACGTGATCGTCGAGATCAATTTGGCGCACAACCCGAACCTCGAAGGCCTGCACGACATCTATATCCCGACCTATCGCCCGACCCGCACGCCGATTCCCCTGGTCAAGGTCGACGATCGTATTGGCAGCACCGCCATCCCGATCCCACCGGAAAAGATCGTCGCGATCGTGGTCACCAACCAGTCCGACTCGCCGTCCACCGTGCTGCCACCGGACGTGGACACCCAGGCCATCGCCGATCACCTGATCGACTTCTTCAAGCAGGAAGTCGACGCGGGTCGCATGACCAACAGGCTCGGCCCGCTGCAGGCCGGAATCGGCACCATCGCCAACTCGGTGATGTGCGGCCTGATCGACTCGCCATTCGAAGACCTGACCATGTACTCCGAGGTACTTCAGGATTCGACGTTCGACCTGATCGACGCCGGCAAGCTGAGTTTTGCCTCGGGTAGCTCGATCACCTTGTCGAGCCGGCGCAACGCTGACGTATTCGGCAACCTGGAGCGCTACAAGGACAAACTGGTCCTGCGCCCGCAGGAAATCTCCAACCACCCGGAAGTGGTCCGTCGCCTCGGCATCATTGGCATCAACACCGCCCTTGAATTCGACATCTATGGCAACGTCAACTCTACCCATGTCTGCGGCACGCGGATGATGAACGGCATTGGCGGCTCGGGCGACTTCGCGCGCAACGCGCACCTGGCTATCTTCGTGACCAAGTCGATCGCCAAGGGCGGGGCGATTTCCAGCGTGGTACCGATGGTCAGCCACGTTGACCACACGGAACATGATGTCGACATCCTCGTCACCGAAGTCGGCCTGGCGGACCTGCGCGGCCTGGCGCCTCGGGAGCGCGCTCGCGTCATCATCGACAATTGCGTACACCCGGATTATCGCCAGGCACTGAACGACTACTTCACGAAAGCCTGCGCAATCGGCGGACACACGCCGCATATCCTGCGTGATGCCCTGAGCTGGCACATGAACCTGGAAGAAACCGGGAGAATGATCGCGGTTTGATTGATACAGATGGCAGCTGACGCAAACACAGTTTCGTCAGCTTGCTGTTGCCAAGCCAAATCCAGACAAAAACTGTACTGCTGTACCGGTCTTTTCCTACCGAATTTTCCTACACTTCTCACTCAAATGAGCAAAATTGCACCATAACGGCGCAGACAGGTACAGTTGCCTCATTTTCGACCAGTACACCCCCTATAAACAGTTAACTGAGCTCTCACAATACAGATGAACTGTATCTACAGAGACTAGGCAAACAAGAGGATCATGGGCACCAGTTAAGCCACTACCTAATCCCGCCATAAGCGGAAGGATGAAAACCATGGAACGTACACTCAGTTCCGATCTGTTCTTCGAAGACACCGCTGCAAAAACCCAGGCTTCCATGCCTCTGCGCGTTATCGCCAATCTGATGCTGTGGCAGCGCCGCATCTCCAGCCGCCACCAACTGGCTCGTCTGGATTCGCGTCTGCTGGCTGACGCCGGGATTAGCGAAGCACAACGCTACGAAGAGCTGAGCAAGCCGTTCTGGCGCTAAGTCAGCGTCGCTGGCCCTGACCTGCAGGGTCTACCGCCAGCAACCCGAATTGAAAAAACAAAGCCCGTCGTGGGAAACCGCGACGGGCTTTGTCGTTTCAGGCCTGTTAATGCGCAAACAGGTACAGTTTCTATAATCAGAAACCTGACCGTTACAGTTCTGCAATTGTCTTTTGGCCGATCAAACTGATTTTTAGCAACCTTTTCTCTTATAGGCTGTTCGAAACGCCCTGCTCAGGCCTAATATCAAGCCAGAACGTGTTGCCCCCCCGAGTGTCTAACGTCTAACTCATCAGACACTGCACCACTTTTTAATCGTCTTATCCAAAGGAGTTACACCATGTCCCGTCTTCGTCTGCTCAGCGCTGCTGCCCTGCTTGCCGTGGCTGCCAATGCCCACGCCACCAGCTTCATCGTGACCACCGATGCCGTCGTCGGTGCACTCAAAGCCACGTCCGACGCGACCTCCGACGTCACGTCTTCGTTCAAGGACGACAAGATCGTGCTCGCGGCCCGTGACGACGCTGCCAGCTTCGTCGCCAGCGAAGGCAGCATTCGTGGGGTAAAACTGGAAAGCGCACTTGATCACATTCGCCATCAGGCTCCTCAACTGAACGCAACCGACGCACAGTTGGCACAGGCCATCCTGACCATCTAAGCGTTTGTCGAGATGCGGGACACGCATGGCGTGTCCCAATGTTTCAGCACTGGCTCTAGCCCGGGCCTTGCGCTAGCCTTGGGACTCACGTTCAACTGTCGAGTCTCATGCGTTTTCTTTCAAACCTGCTGATTGCTCCGGTATTTCTAGCGGCCTGGTACTCGGGGGCGGCCCATGCCTTCGACGCGTTTAACCTTTCTACCCAGGGCATCGTGGCCAGCAGTTATGCCTCAGGCATGGTGACCTCTGCCCCCTTCGACCATAAACTGCTCGCCGCCCGGGATGATGCCGCTGCATTCATCGCCAGTGATGGCCAGATGAGAGGCGCACGGCTGGAGTCGGCCCTGGCTTACCTGCGCCAGACCCGGCCAAAACTTCATGCCAGCGACCTTGAACTGGCACAGGCAATTCTCGTCCAATAGTTATCCCAAGTTTTTCCGGAGTCGTTCCATGCGTAACCCACTGATTGTTGCCACTCTTGGCCTACTGTTGTTGGCTGATGTGGCCCAGGCCCAAACCCTGGTTGCCACCAGCAACATTCTCATTCGTGCCACCCAGCGCACACTGGACTTCACTTCCGACACCACGACGTCCATCCGCGACTCGAAAATTGTCCGCCAAGCCCAAGACGATGCCGCCAGTTTCGTCGCCAGCAACGGCGATATTCGTGGTGCGCACCTGGAATCCGCTCTCAATTTGTTGCGCACTCGCGTTCCGGAAGCCCGCGAAGCCAGTGATCAGGATCTCGCCGAAGCCATCCTCGCACTGTGAGGTCTCCAGCTGCCTGGCTGTTGGCCGGGGTCGTGCTGCTGTTCGGCAGCGCGGCCCACGCCGACCTCGAACTACGCCTCAAGACCGAAGGCCTGAGCCCCGCGCAGCAGCAAGCCAGCCAAGCGTTGCTTGATGAAGCCATGCAGGCATTGCCGCCACGGTTCATCGAGCAACTCGACCGGCGTATTGACGTCGGCTGGACCGATAACATGCGCAGCGATGCCTACGGCCAGGCGTCACTGGTGTCCGAGCTCGATCTGAACCGCAACCTGTTGGCGAGCCTCACCGATGGCAGCGCCGCGACCAAAAAGACCTATCGCCCCCATGGCACTGTGCGCCGGGAGATGCTCGCTACGGTGCTGCATGAGCTGACCCACATTTATGACCGCTCGCGTCTCTGGTCGAATGAGGAGCGCACGCTGATCCAGCGCTGTACCCAACGCAACGGCAGTTCAGGGCTGATCGGCATTCCCGATCAATGCCGCGGCCAGTCCGATCGACGCTTTACGTTCAGCGACGACCCGCGCCTGCTCGACCTTGCCGGGTGGCAGCAGTACGTTGGCCGTCGTGGTGAGCGCGAACAGCACAACCGCCAGATCGTCCGCAGCCCGGATATCTACGAGACCAGCAGCCCCAAGGAATTCGTCGCGGTCAACATGGAGTATTTCCTCCTCGACCCGAGCTACGCCTGTCGTCGCCCTGCGCTGTACCGCTACTACAAGGAACGCTTCGGCTGGGCACCTGCGGCCAAAGGCGATTGTGGCAAGACCTTCGCCTTCCTCAATGCCGGCAATGACTTCGCCAAGACGCCTTTGGGCCAGGTCGATCCAGAGCGGGTCTACGCTGTCGACTATCTACTGGCAGAAGCCAACCAGAACTGGGTCAGCCGTTGGGGCCACAGCATGTTGCGCCTGGTGATCTGCGCACCGGGCCGGCCACGCGGGCCGGATTGCCGCCTGGACCTGGACCAGCACCTGGTGTTGTCCTACCGCGCGTTCGTGGGCGACGTGCAGCTATCGAGTTGGGATGGATTGGTGGGCAAATACCCGTCACGCCTGTTCGTGCTGCCACTGGCCCAGGTGATCGACGAATACACCAAGACCGAACTGCGCAGCCTCGCCTCCGTGCCGCTGAACCTGTCTCGTGAAGAGATCGAAAACGTGGTGGAACGTGCCGCCGAGATGCACTGGAGTTACGACGGCAACTACTTCTTCCTGTCAAACAACTGCGCTGTCGAAGAGCTGAAGTTATTGCGTGGCGGCACCAACAACTCGAAGTTGGTTGCGCTCGACAACATCATGCCCAATGGCTTGCTGGAAGTGCTGAAGGGTCGCGGGCTGGCGGATACCAGCGTGCTGGACGATCCACGTGAGGCACTGCGCCTGGGTTATCGCTTTGACTCATTCCGCGATCGCTATCAAGCGATGTTCGAGGTACTGAGAAAGCAACTACCGATCAAACAGGAAAAGGTCGAAGACTGGTTGTCCCTGACCGCAGCGCAGCGTCGCCAGTGGTTCGATCAGGCGGATTTGCGCACCAGTGCGGCATTGCTCCTGCTGGAACAGGCAAGCTATCGCCAGCAGTTGCTTCTGGCCCAGGACGAGGTCAAGCAACGTTACCTGGGTGCCCGTGAGCTGAAGAACGGTGGAATGGACAAAGCCAACGCGACACTGAGGCAAATTCTCGATAGCAGCGGGTTCCTCAGTCGTCCGGCGGAATTGCTCGGCAGCGGCGGGTATGGCTTGCCGCAACCGGCTGAATGGCAACGCCTGGAATCGGAGACCAGCCTGCGGCAGAAGCAGCTTCAGGCACTGACCGGGGATCTGGACAAGGAAGTCAGGGCGCTGCTCGATCCAGACCGTGCAGCGGAAATGGCCGCCAACGAGGCCAATGTGAAACAGATTGGCGAACACCTGCGCAAGTTGCACAAAGCTTCGGGTGGGTTGGAGTTGCCGTAAAAAAGGCTTCGCGGCGCAACCGCCGCGAAGCCTTTTGCCAAACGCGGGTCAGAGCACCCCTTCGAGAATCTCGTAGACAATACCGCTGCCCATCGCGATCAATACGATATCGCTACCCGCGCGACGCCATTCGTAGCCCTGGTAATACGGCAAACGACTCAATGCGCGATTGTCCAGGCGTTCGCCGTAATAGCCATGGGGCAGTGGCCGGCCACGTTCCAGATGTATGCCTGGAGGTGGCGGCGCACCACGGACGAAATAGTCGTGATGGTCATGAATCGTCTGGCGCACCGGGCCAAAATCCCGGGGAGGCCCACCGCGATGGTTGTCCTGCCCGCCACGATGGTCATTGTCGTGGTTATCGTATTGGCCCTGTTGCGGGCCGCCGTGGTCATGATCGTTGCGCTGATCGGCGCTGGCGTTCAGCAACGGGGTCGCACTGAGAATCAGCACACCCAGGCTGGCAATCAGACGTTTCGGCATTTTCATTGGGGCTTTCCTCACCACACACACAACAAAAAGGGCTTCAGAACGTAGTCCTGAAGCCCTCGGTCTTGCTGGTTAGTCTGTGTCGGGAGGTTCTAATTCCTCTGTATCAGGAACTTTACCTTCAGCTGACGCGGGCCTTACGCACGCCATCGGCCAACGCCGAGCACAGGCTCAGGACGCCATCGATGGCCTGATCCGGCGTCGTGGCATTGGCGATGTGATCGATCAGTGCCGAACCCACCACTACACCGTCCGCCAGGCGCGCAATGGATGCCGCTTGCTCCGGCGTGCGAATGCCGAAACCGATGCTGATCGGCAGGTCGGTATGGCGACGCAGGCGAGTGACCGCTTCTTCGACGTGTTCCAGGGTTGCCGCGCCAGCACCGGTCACACCGGCCACCGATACGTAGTACACAAACCCGGAGCTGCCATTAAGGACTGTTGGCAGGCGCACATCGTCGGTGGTCGGCGTGGTCAGGCGGATGAAGTCCAGACCGGCCGCCTGGGCCGGGTCGCACAGCTCACCGTTATGCTCGGGCGGCATGTCGACCACGATCAGGCCATCGACACCGGCCTCTTTCGCGTCGGTGATGAAACGTGGCACGCCGTACTTGTGGATCGGGTTGAAGTAACCCATCAGCACCAGTGGCGTGTCGTTGTTGTCCTTGCGAAACTCACGCACCATTTCCAGGGTTTTCGCCAGGTTCTGTTTGGCTGCCAGCGCGCGGATGTTGGCCAGCTGGATAGCCGGGCCGTCAGCCATCGGATCGGTGAAGGGCATGCCCAATTCGATCACATCGGCGCCAGCGGCCGGCAAACCCTTGAGGATTGCCAGGGAGGTGTCGTAGTCCGGGTCACCGGCGGTGACGAAGGTCACCAGGGCGGCGCGATTCTGTTCCTTGAGTTCGGCAAAACGCGTTTGCAGGCGGCTCATCAGTGTTTCTCCTGCTTAGACTGCTCTTGTTGAGAGTGTTCCATGTGGTGCATCACAGTCTGCATGTCCTTATCGCCACGGCCAGACAGGTTGACCACCATAAGGTGATCCTTCGGCAAAGTCGGCGCGCGCTTGAACACTTCAGCCAGGGCATGGGCGCTTTCCAGGGCAGGAATGATCCCTTCCAGGCGGCAGCACTGGTGGAATGCCGCGAGCGCTTCGTCGTCGGTCACCGAGGTGTACTGGACACGGCCGATGTCATGCAACCAGGCGTGTTCCGGGCCGATGCCCGGGTAGTCGAGGCCAGCGGAGATCGAGTGGGCGTCGATGATCTGGCCATCGTCGTCCTGCAACAGGAAAGTGCGGTTGCCGTGCAGTACACCCGGAACGCCACCGTTCAGGCTGGCCGCGTGCTTGCCGGTTTCGATGCCGTGACCGGCCGCTTCAACGCCGATGATTTCAACGCTCTTGTCGTCGAGGAACGGGTGGAACAGGCCCATGGCGTTGGAACCACCGCCGATGCACGCCACCAGGCTGTCCGGCAGGCGACCTTCCTGAGCTTGCAGCTGGTCACGAGTTTCCTTGCCGATGACGGCCTGGAAGTCGCGGACCATCGCAGGATAAGGGTGCGGACCGGCCACGGTGCCGATCAGGTAGAAGGTGTTGTCGACGTTGGTCACCCAGTCACGCAAGGCTTCGTTCATCGCATCCTTGAGGGTGCCGGTGCCGGCCACGACCGGGATCACTTCGGCGCCCAACAGCTTCATGCGGAACACGTTGGCCTGCTGACGTTCGATGTCAGTGGTGCCCATGTAGATCACGCAGTCCAGCCCAAAACGCGCAGCCACGGTGGCGGTCGCCACGCCGTGCATGCCCGCGCCGGTTTCGGCGATGATGCGTTTCTTGCCCATGCGCCGCGCCAGCAGGATCTGGCCGATGCAGTTGTTGATCTTGTGCGCGCCGGTGTGGTTCAGCTCTTCACGCTTGAGATAAATCTTCGCGCCGCCACAGAATTCGGTCAGACGTTCGGCGAAATAGAGCGGGCTCGGACGACCGACGTAGTCGCGCTGGAAATAGGCCAGCTCTTCCTTGAAGGCAGGATCTTCCTTGGCCGCTTCGTATTCACGGGCCAGATCGAGGATCAACGGCATCAGGGTTTCAGCGACGTAACGGCCGCCGAACGAGCCGAACAGGCCGTTGGCGTCAGGGCCGTTGCGCAGATTAGTCTGGGTCATGGGGCGCTCCAATTGAATGCGTGATATGACAATGGGCTTCACTCTACCCCTGACGCCCAGCCCTGAATACCGATAAGATCGCCACAACCTGTCAGGAAAACTCACAGATACCATGAGCCACGACCTGCCACCGCTGAATGCCCTGCGCGCCTTCGAAGCCACTGCCCGCTTGAACAGCGTCAGTCAGGCAGCCGAGCAGCTGCACGTCACCCATGGGGCGGTCAGCCGGCAGCTCAAAGTGCTTGAGGAACACCTCGGCGTGAGCCTGTTCATCAAGGAAGGACGCGGCCTGAAACTCACAGATGCAGGCATGCGTCTGCGTGATGCCAGCGCTGAAGCGTTTGAGCGCTTGCGCACCGTGTGCGCCGAGCTCACGCAAAGCACCGCCGATGCGCCGTTCGTCCTGGGCTGTTCGGGAAGCCTGCTGGCACGCTGGTTCATACCGCGCCTAGGGCGACTGAACGCTGATTTGCCCGACCTGCGCCTGCACCTGTCAGCCGGTGAGGGCGATCTCGATCCCCGTCGCCCGGGCCTGGATGCCCTGCTGGTGTTCGCTGAACCGCCCTGGCCGGCCGATATGCAGGTCTTCGAACTGGCCAGTGAACGGATCGGCCCGGTCATGAGCCCACGATTCGCCGGTTATGAGCGCCTGAAAACGGCGCAGGCCACCGCGCTACTTACTGAACCCTTGCTGCACACCACTTCGCGTCCGCAAGCCTGGCCCAGCTGGGCGCAGCAAAGCAACCTCGACGCCAAGGCATTGAAGTACGGACAGGGTTTCGAACATTTGTATTACTTGTTGGAAGCGGCGGTAGCCGGGCTGGGCGTGGCGATTGCCCCCGAGCCGCTGGTGGCCGAGGACTTGAAGGCGGGTCGCCTGGTCGCCCCTTGGGGATTTTGCGAAACACCCGCGCATCTAGCCTTGTGGCTACCCAAGCGCGCCGCGGACGGGCGCGCCAGGCAACTGGCGCAATGGCTCAAGAATGAGCTGCGCCAGACAGATCACTCCCCGCGTTTAAACAGCAGGTAGGCCGCCAACAGGCCCAACGCACCGACGGCAACACCGGCAGTCGTCCAGGGGTGCTCCTGTGCGTAATCGCGAGTGGCGATGCCGGTTTCACGGGTTTTGACCTTGACCTCTTCATAGGCATCCGAAAGCAGATGGCGCGAATGCCTCAAGGCATTCTCGGCATTGCCTTTAAGCACCTTGAGGGTTTTACGCGACTCGTCCGAGGCGTCGTCCTTCAGGCTTTCCAAGGATTTGAGCAGACTCTCGATCTCCGCTTCCATGCTTTGCAATGAGGCTTTGCGTAACGAGCTGTTGGCCATGGTGGCTCTCCTGCATTGTTGATGAGTGGCGTGTGTTGGTTGGGACTTCAGGGACTCGAGAAAGTGCAGTAAATGTGAGCCTCCATGTCGCACCGCCCGAAGGAAGTAAGTCAGAAAATCACTGCTAGGCTGTATTTCACACCCTAAGGAGAACGCCATGACTGACCATCACACCTATAAGAAAGTCGAACTCGTAGGCTCGTCCACCAGCAGTATCGAAGACGCGATCAACAACGCGCTGGCCGAGGCCAGCAAGAGTCTCAAGTACATGGAATGGTTTGAAGTGACCGAAACCCGCGGCCATATCAAGGACGGCAAGGCTGCGCACTTCCAGGTGACGCTCAAGGTCGGGTTCCGGATTGCCAGTAGCTGACGTTGGTCTAGTCTTCTGAACTTGCGCGCTGGCCGATTGCCATAGGGACTGGCAATGCGCAAGGCGCGTTTCCGGCCAATGGCTGGATGCCTTTTTTTTGATCCGACCAGAGAATGCGACCGATGAAGAAGTTTATTTTGGCGGTAGGTTTGTTGAGCCTGGCGGGTACTGCCTTCGCTGAAGGTGGCAAGTCCTGCGAAGAGTTGAAAGCCGAAATCGCTGCAAAGCTCGATGCCAAGGGCGTTTCGGGTTATTCGCTGGAAATCGTTGATAAAGGCAATGCATCTGGCGGAAAAATCGTCGGCACCTGCGAGAAGGGCAGCAAGGAAATAGTCTACAAAAAGTAGTCCCAACCCTATGCAAGCAAAAAGCCGACGCCATCGCGTCGGCTTTTTGCGGTTAGCGTGCTCAGCCCTTCATGACCTGCGCCAGCAGCTCATAGGAATGCAGGCGATCCGCGTGTTCGTAGAGATCGCAGGTGAAAATCAGTTCGTCGGCCTGGGTCTGCTCGATCAGCACTTCCAGCCTGGCGCGGATTTTTTGCGGGCTGCCGATCATCGCCAACCCCAGGAAATCGCTGACGGCTTCTTTCTCATGGGGCAACCACAACCCATCCATCGTTTTCACCGGCGGGCGCTGCACCAGGCTCTGCCCACGCATCAGCGCGAGAATGCGCTGGAATACCGAGGTCGCCAGATAGTCGGCCTGTTCATCCGTGTCGGCGGCCACCAGCGGCACGCCGAGCATCACATAAGGCTTGTCCAGCACCGCAGAAGGCTTGAAATGATTGCGGTAGACACGAATGGCCTCATGCATGAAGCGTGGAGCGAAGTGTGAAGCGAAGGCGTAGGGCAAACCGCGCTCCCCTGCCAGCTGCGCGCTGAACAGGCTTGAGCCCAGCAGCCAGATCGGGACATTCGTGCCGGTTCCTGGCATCGCGATAACGCGCTGGTCCGGCGTGCGCGGGCCGAGATAACGCACCAGTTCGGCCACATCGTCCGGGAAATCGTCGGCGCTGCCGGAGCGTTCACGACGCAGGGCACGGGCCGTCATCTGATCGGAACCGGGCGCACGGCCAAGCCCCAGGTCGATGCGCCCCGGATACAGGCTTTCAAGCGTGCCGAATTGTTCCGCGATCACCAGCGGCGCATGGTTGGGCAACATGACTCCGCCGGAACCGACCCGAATGGTCGAGGTGCCACCGGCCAGATAGCCAAGCAGCACGGAGGTCGCAGAACTGGCAATGCCGTCCATGTTGTGGTGTTCGGCAACCCAGAACCGGTTATAGCCGAATTTTTCGACGTGCTGCGCCAGGTCCAGCGAGTTGCGCAACGACTGGGCGGCGCTGCCGCTCTCCCGCACGGGCACCAGGTCGAGGGTCGAGAACTTGATATCGGACAGTCGTTTCATAAACCTGCTTCTCCAATTGAGGGCGCAGGTTTTTTGTTTGCAAACGAAAACCTGCCGAATCCATAAGCGTGTTTCATGCAATGAGGGCATATACCCGAGTTTCAATAGCACGGCGAAATTTACCGACAAAAAAGCCGAACGATCAGATGCGCTGAACTTTGCTCCCCCGCCTACCCTCAGAACCCTAGCGACCGAAACCACAACGGCGCGACCCTTCGCGCCGGATCTTGAGGAGACAGGCATGGCTATCACCAAGAAAGCATCGGCCCACTGGGAAGGTGACCTGAAAACCGGCATCGGCTCGATTTCCACCGAAACCGGGGTGCTCAGGGACGCGCCCTACGGCTTCAAGGCCCGTTTTGAGGGCGGCAAGGGCACCAATCCGGAAGAGTTGATCGGAGCGGCCCACGCAGGCTGTTTCTCCATGGCGTTTTCGATGATTCTCGGTAACGCCGGCCTCAAGGCTGACAGCATCGATACCAACGCCGAAGTCACTCTGGATCAGGTAGAAGGTGGTTTTGCGATCACGGCCGTGAAACTGATCCTCAAGGCCAAAATCCCCGGCGCAAGCCAGGCGCAGTTCGATGAGTTGAGCAACAAGGCCAAAGAGGGCTGCCCGGTATCCAAGGTGTTGAATGCGAAAATCAGCCTGGATGCGACTTTGCTCAGCTGAATTCGCATTGAAATGAAAAGATCGCGGCCCCCGGCAGCTTCTACAGATTGACGTTGATCCTGTAGGAACGGCCAAAGGCTGCGATCTTTTTTGAGTTGAAACAGATTTGCCGGGTAAAACTGTGGTCGAATAAATGACAGCAGCAAAAACGCATGACCTGTGCGCGCTGCCTCAAGGAGCTTCAACCATGAAACGTTTTGCCTTGGCGGTTATCTGTTGCGCCCTGGCCACTTCGGCCCTGGCGGCACCCAAACCTTGTGAAGAACTCAAGGCCGAAATCGAAGCCAAGATCCAGGCCGCAGGGGTGACGTCCTACACCCTGGAAATCGTGACCAATGACGAAGTGCACGACCAGAACATGGTCGTTGGCTCGTGCGACGGTGGCACCAGGAAAATCATCTACCAGAAGAATGACCGCTGACTGCAGTTACGGCACACAGTTGATCTGGCTCTCTTCGGCAACGATCTCATGCTTGGCGTTGTACAGCCGCGCTTCAGGGGTGAACGCCATGGAGCGAGCTTGTAACAGATAGCGTTGACCGGCTTCAAAATGATCGTATTTGACGATCATGTAGCACAGCCGCTCCGTGGAACCGCCGAACAAGTCCGAGCTTCCGCCAGGCACTTCAAAGTCGAAGCGCACGGTCAGCTCGTGACTACCGGGAGTGACCTGGAAAAAACGCCCGTCGCGCAAGCGCTGGTTATCCAGTCGCTCGGCCATCAGCAATTTATCGTTAGGGAATGGCGTAGAAAAGTCGACCCACGCCATCTGCGGATTGGCCGCCGGCATCGGCGTCGAACAGCCGGCCACGGCACTTGCAGCCAGTAACAGCATCAACCTGCGCATGATGAATGTCCCAATGTCGGGATATTCAGAATAGCGCCGATCAGGTCCGTTGGCAGCCCGCCGGTGTGCCCTGGCCAATCACTTTTCGCTGTTGATCATACAACTTGGCCCATGGCCGGAAGCCGATATTCCCCGCTTGCAGTTGATAGCGCTCACCCGCGTTGAAGTCGTTGAATTTCACATTCAGCTGGCAGTCTCGCCACAGCGGTTCGGCATCGGGACCGATATTGGTGGGCTGGACCGGGAACTGGTAGCGAACGGTCAATTCATGGCTGCCGGGTTGGACCTCGAAATAGCGCTTGTCGGTGGCCGCTTTATTGTCCACCTCCAGCGCCAGCAGGGCCGTGTCTTCCTGATGTGACTCCAGATCGATCCAGGCTTGCGTCGGATCATGGCGAGGTAATCCGAATCCTGCACAACCGGCCAGCATCAGCAGGCCTCCCGTCAGCATCAACTTGCGCATAGCGGAGCTCCAGTCAAGCGGGATAGTCTTGCGAGCAGACTCTCCAGGGATTTTTTTATTTTGATCAGGCCGCGTCGAAGCCTTGGGTTACTTGATCGCGTTTTACGCATTTTGTTTCCGGGCGTGTTGTTTTTGTTACTCAACGGTTGTTCCAGCGTCAGCTACTACAGTCAATTGGCCAGTGGTCAGCTGCAATTGCTGCGGGCGCGGGAGCCCGTTGCCCGAGTGATTGCCGATCCGCAGCGCGATCAGAAACTGCGTGCGCACCTGGTCCAATCACAAAGGGCGCGGACCTTCGCCAGCCAGCAACTGCATCTGCCGGATAATCAGAGTTACCGCTTGTATGCCGACATTGGCCGTCCCTATGTAGTCTGGAACGTGTTTGTCACACCGGAATTTTCCCTGAAGCCACAAAATCATTGCTTCCCCATCGCCGGTTGCGTGGCTTATCGCGGCTATTACAGCCAGGGCGCGGCTCGCGGTGAGGCGGCGTTGCAGCACCTGCAAGGGATGGACGTGTCCATTGGTGGAGTTGAAGCCTATTCGACCCTGGGCTGGTTCAACGATCCGATCATGAACTCAATGATGGGCTGGGGCGATGAACGCCTGGCCACGCTGATCTTTCATGAACTCGCGCATCAGCGCGTTTATGTGAAGGATGACACTGAGTTCAACGAGTCATTTGCCACCTTTGTCGAGCAGGAAGGTACTCGACAGTGGCGGGCATTTCGCAGCCTGCCCCCCGAAAGCGGGACAAAGGCGCAGCAACGGGACCAATTCATTCAGCTGGTTCTCGACACCCGTACCCGGCTGGAAAAACTGTACAGCCTACCGCTGCCGCCTGAACAAATGCGCCAGCGTAAAGCCGAGGCGTTCGAACAGTTGCGCGCCGAATACCGACAGATGCGCGATGAACAATGGGCCGGGGACAAACGCTACGACGTGTGGATCAATGCGCCGATGAACAATGCGCGATTGCTGCCGTTTGGTCTTTACGACCAGTGGGTGCCGGCGTTTGCGGCGTTGTTCAAGCAGGAGGGTGGGGATTGGGTGAGGTTTTATGCGCGGGTCGAGCGGCTTGGGACGATGCCGGTTGAACAGCGTAAAGTGGCGTTGAAGGCGTTGCTGTAGGAGCGAGCGGGCGGCGTTCCGACTTGCCCGCGAACCAGACACCGCGGTGCATCTGCAACACCGCGTCATCGTTCTTCGCCGGCAAGCCTGGCTCCTACGGCCGCAAAAATGCCTGGTGCATCTCGTCCAACGTTTCAAAATGATAGGCCGGTGCTTCAGCGCTCAACTCCTCCCGACTGCCGAACCCATAACCCACCGCTGCCGCATCCAGCCCGTTACTGCGCGCACCGATCAGGTCGTGCTTGCGATCGCCGATCATCAGGGTACTCGCCGGGTCGAGGCCTTCTTCAGCCATCAAATGGGCGATCAATTCGACTTTATTGGTGCGGGTGCCGTCCAGTTCGCTTCCGTAAATCACCTTGAAGTGTTTGGCGAAGTCGAAATAGCGGGCGATTTCCCGGGCGAAGACCCAGGGTTTGGAGGTCGCGATATACAGCTGTCGCCCTTGCCCACCCAGGGTTTCGAGCAGCGGCGTGACACCGTTGAATACGCGGTTTTCATATAAGCCGGTGACCTTGAAGCGTTCCCGGTAGAAGTTCACCGCCTCCCAGGCCTTGGCCTCGTCAAAGTCATAGAATTGCATGAAGGCCTGCAACAACGGCGGCCCGATGAAGTGTTCGAGCTTGGTCAGGTCGGGCTCATCGATGCCCAACTTACCCAGGGCAAACTGGATCGAACGGGTAATGCCTTCGCGCGGGTCGGTCAGGGTGCCATCTAGGTCGAACAGAACGGTTTGGTAATGCATGAAAATTCCTGGGCGATAGCGAGACGTTTCAGATCTGGTCGTAGCCTTCGGCCAGATGCAGATCCTTGAGTTTCACGTAGTTCGCCGCGCTGTAGGTGAAAAAGGCTTGTTCCTTGTCGGTCAGTGGCCGGATCTGTTTCACCGGGCTGCCCACATATAGAAAACCGCTTTCCAGGCGTTTGCCCGGTGGCACCAGGCTGCCGGCGCCGATGATCACATCGTCGGCGACCACCGCGCCATCCATGACGATGCTGCCCATGCCGATCAACACCCGACTGCCGACGGTGCAGCCATGCAGCATGACTTTGTGGGCGATGGTCACGTCATCGCCAATCAGCAGCGGGAAACCGTCGGGGTTGAACGGCCCGGCATGGGTGATGTGCAGCACACAGCCGTCCTGCACGCTGGTCCGCGCACCAATGCGGATGCGGTGCATGTCGCCGCGGATCACCGTCAATGGCCACACCGAGCTGTCTTCGCCGATTTCAACATCGCCGATCACCACCGCCGAACTGTCGACAAAAGCGCCTTTACCGAGCAACGGCGTGTGGTTCTGGTACTTGCGAAGGGACACGATAGGTTCTCTCTCTGTCGCTGATAGCTGCGGTGAGTGTCGATTGTAATTAAGATGGCTGTACGTTTCTTCCAGCCAAGGTGCCAACCGTGAGCGTGAACAACCCTCTTTTGCAGTCCTATGACCTGCCGCCGTTCTCCGCGATCCGTGCAGAGCACGTGCAACCGGCCATTGAACAGATCCTGGCTGACAACCGCGCCGCCATTATCGAGATCCTCAAGGCCCAGGGCAAACAACCGACCTGGGCTGGGCTGATACTGGCCATGGACGAGCTCAACGATCGCCTGGGTGCGGCGTGGAGTCCGGTCAGCCACTTGAACGCCGTGTGCAACAGTGCCGAACTGCGCGAAGCCTACGAGTCCTGCCTGCCGGCCCTGAGTGCCTACTCCACCGAATTGGGCCAGAACCGTGAACTGTTCCAGGCCTATGAAGCCCTGGCCAACAGCCCGGAAGCCGCCGGTTTCGACGTAGCGCAGAAAACTATCCTGGAACACGCCCTGCGCGATTTCCGTCTGTCGGGTATCGACCTGCCGGAAGCCGAGCAGAAGCGTTACGCCCAAGTGCAGAGCAAATTGTCGGAGTTGGGCAGCCGCTTCTCCAACCAGCTGCTGGACGCTACCCAGGCCTGGACCAAGCACATCACCGACGAAGCCGCCCTCGCTGGCCTGACCGATTCGGCCAAGGCGCAAATGGCCGCCGCCGCGCAAGCCAAGGACCTCGATGGTTGGCTGATCACCCTGGAATTCCCGAGCTACTACGCGGTGATGACCTACGCCCACGACCGCGCCCTGCGTGAAGAAGTCTACGCGGCGTACTGCACCCGCGCGTCGGACCAGGGCCCGAATGCCGGCCAGAACGACAACGGTCCGGTCATGCAGGAAATCCTCGACCTGCGTCAGGAACTGGCCAAGCTGCTGGGCTTCGCCAGTTTCTCGGAGCTGAGCCTGGCCACCAAAATGGCTGAATCCAGCGATCAAGTATTGAGCTTCCTGCGCGACCTGGCCAAACGCAGCAAACCGTTCGCCGCCCAGGACCTGGAACAGCTCAAGGCTTACGCGGCCGAACAGGGCTGCCCGGATCTGCAAAGCTGGGACAGCGGCTTCTACGGCGAAAAACTTCGCGAGCAACGTTACAGCGTTGCCCAGGAAGCCCTGCGCGCCTACTTCCCGATCGATAAAGTACTGGGCGGCCTGTTCGCCATCGTGCAACGCCTGTACGGCATCGAAATCGCCGAGCAGCAAGGCTTCGACACCTGGCACCCGGATGTGCGCCTGTTCGAAATCAAGGAAAACGGCCAGCACGTCGGCCGCTTCTTCTTCGACCTTTACGCCCGCGCCAACAAACGCGGTGGTGCCTGGATGGATGGCGCTCGTGACCGTCGTCGCACTGCCGAGGGAGTGCTGCAAAGCCCGGTGGCCAACCTGGTGTGCAACTTCACTCCAGCCGACAGCGGCAAGCCTGCGCTGCTGACCCACGATGAAGTCACCACCCTGTTCCACGAGTTCGGTCATGGCCTGCATCACCTGCTGACCCGCGTCGAACACGCCGGGGTGTCCGGCATCAACGGTGTGGCCTGGGACGCGGTCGAGCTGCCGAGCCAATTCATGGAAAACTGGTGCTGGGAACCGGAAGGCCTGGCGCTGATTTCCGGTCATTACGAAACCGGCGAACCACTGCCACAGGACCTGCTGCAGAAAATGCTCGCGGCGAAAAACTTCCAGTCCGGCCTGATGATGGTCCGCCAACTGGAGTTCTCGCTGTTCGACTTCGAACTACACGCCACCCACGGTGACGGTCGCAGCGTATTGCAAGTACTTGAAGGCGTGCGAGACGAGGTGTCGGTGATGCGTCCTCCGGCCTACAACCGTTTCCCTAACAGCTTCGCGCACATCTTCGCCGGTGGTTACGCGGCCGGTTACTACAGCTACAAATGGGCTGAAGTGCTCTCGGCCGACGCTTTCTCCAAATTCGAGGAAGAAGGCGTGCTCAATGCGGACACCGGCCGGGCGTTCCGCGAAGCGATCCTGGCGCGCGGCGGTTCCCAAGAGCCGATGGTGCTGTTCGTCGACTTTCGTGGTCGTGAGCCGTCGATTGACGCACTCTTGCGCCATAGCGGCCTGAGTGAGGGCGCGGCAGCATGAGTGAGAGTCCCGTGATTACCAAACGACGCTTTATCGCCGGCGCAGTTTGTCCGGCCTGCAGCGAGCCGGACAAATTGATGATGTGGAGCGAAGACGACGTACCGCACCGCGAATGCGTGGCCTGCGGTTATTCCGATACGCTGAATGAACAAGGCCTGTCCGTTCCCAAGGAACTGGGCACCCGGGTCAACACTTCCGCACTCAAGCCTGCGGACACCAAGGTTCAGGCCGTGCAGTTCTTTCCGAATCCGAAGCTGAAGAAAAAGCCTGACGAACAACACTGAATAGAAAGCGGCACCTCTCACGGCGCAACGCCGTGAGAGGTAATCGAGTTTCAGTCAAGGCGTGGAAATGCTGACGTAGGCTTTAGCCAGCGCCAGCAGTTTCAGCAGGTCCTCGGCGTCAACATCGCCATCACCATCGACATCTTTATTGAAGTTACGGATCTTGAATGATTGTCCCCCATCATTTGAGGAGGCGATTAGGGTGGTGGAGTCCAGTAAAGCGGTGCTCGTCGCGAAATTTTTTGCATCCCAAGTCTCTTCTTTCAATGCGAACTGCATCGATACTTGCACTTCTATTGGATTGACGGAGCTTGGGCCAAGCTTTTGTAAAAAAATACCGCGACGATTGAACATAGACATAATTAAATCCTTTTAATTAATACTCCAATCAATGCATGGAGCGACCATAACAATACCGGTGCCTTGAGCGTTTCAACCAGACGCGATATGTATCGTTCAATGACTTTCGAGACCAGACCGGAGAGCTGCCCAACGGCACTGGTCACTCGAGTCTTTCACGTATACTGTATGGGCATACAGCATGCGAGCCATCCCCATGAACGCGTCATTGCCCCCACGCGGTCGCGGCACCGCCACCAACCCGCATAACCGCTTCGCACCCCATCGCTCGGTGGCCGAGGACGACGGCTGGTATCAGGAAGCGCCGATGACCCAAGGCACCGAGGTGTCCATCGAGACGGCGAAAACCATCATCACCCGCAACAATTCACCGGATCTGCCCTTCGATCGATCGATCAATCCTTATCGCGGCTGCGAGCACGGTTGCATCTACTGTTATGCGCGGCCCAGCCACGCCTATTGGGACATGTCGCCAGGCCTGGATTTCGAGACGAAGCTGATCGCCAAGACCAATGCCGCGGACATACTGGAGGAACAGCTTTCCAAACGTGGCTATCAATGTGCCCCCATTAACTTGGGGTCCAACACCGACCCTTACCAGCCCATCGAGCGTGAGTACAAGATCACCCGCCAAACCCTCGAAGTGCTGCTGCGCTACCGTCATCCGGTAACCATCGTGACCAAGGGCTCGTTGATTCTGCGCGATCTGGACCTGCTGGCCGAACTGGCCCGGCAAAGGCTGGTGGCGGTGATGATCAGCCTGACCACGCTGGACGACGAGCTCAAGCGCATCCTCGAACCCCGTGCTGCGGCACCCAAGGCCCGACTGCGAGCGATCAGGGTGTTGCGCGAAGCGGGCGTTCCGGTGGGCGTGCTGTGTTCACCCATGATTCCGATGATCAACGACAGCGAAATCGAAAACCTGCTCACAGAGGCCCACGCGGCCGGGGCACAGAGCGCCGCCTACATGATGTTGCGGTTGCCCCTGGAAGTCGCCCCCCTGTTCGAAGAATGGCTGGCGGCCCACTATCCGCAACGTGCGGCCCATGTCCTGAGCCTGATTCGCCAGAGCCGGGGCGGCGAGCTGTACGATAGTCGCTTTGGCGCACGGATGCGTGGTGAAGGCCCCTTTGCCGATTTGTTGGCACAACGTTTTGCCAAGGCCATCAAGCGCCTGGGGCTCAACCATCGGGAAGGTTTTGACCTGGACTGCGAAGCCTTCTGTCCGCCGGGTCGCCAAATGTCGTTGATTTAAGGACAATTAGCCTATGGTTGAGTACTGGGGATCGCGCTCGACTTTTTCGCCAGTCACGTTTTTTGTGACCTGGAACACAGGTTCTAGAGCGGTCTATTCAGTTTGAGTTAAGATTCGACGGCTACCTTGTTCATCGAGTGACTGACGGGTCGATTGACGACCTGGATGTTTTTTTAAACAGCCACTGGCTTCACACCGGACAAAACGGGAATATCCCTGACTCCGCCAAAGAGGATGAATCATGAGTGACAAGGATAAACAGCCGTTGGCTGCGTCGGCTTCTGCCCAACCCGAGGCGGAAACCGCCGATGCAGCGCTGCAGCATATCGTTGACGGCTTTTTGCATTTTCATCATGAGATCTTTCCGCAACAGGAAGAACTCTTCAAAAAACTCGCCACGGCCCAGCAGCCACGGGCGATGTTCATTACCTGCGCCGACTCGCGCATCGTACCCGAGCTCATCACCCACAGCTCGCCTGGCGACCTGTTTGTCACCCGCAACGTCGGCAACGTCGTACCCCCTTACGGCCAGATGAACGGTGGCGTTTCCACCGCCATCGAGTACGCGGTGCTGGCACTGGGCGTACAGCACATCATCATCTGCGGTCACTCCGATTGCGGAGCGATGCGTGCGGTACTCAACCCCGACAGCCTGGAAAAAATGCCTACGGTCAAAGCCTGGCTGCGGCATGCGGAAGTCGCGAAAACCATGGTGCACGACAACTGCAACTGCGCCGACGAAAACGAGCGCATGCATGTCCTCACCGATGAAAATGTCATCGCCCAATTGCAGCACTTGCGGACTCATCCCTCGGTAGCCTCGCGCATGGCGAACGGTCAACTGTTCATCCATGGTTGGGTCTATGACATCGAAACCAGCCAAATCAAAGCTTACGACGCGGATCAGGGTCGTTTCCTGCCGCTCGACGGCAGCCATCCGATTCCGGTGGCGACGCCCAAAGCGCGCTTCTAAATCCTCCTAACCATCTGTGTGGTTTGACGCCGGCCGCTGTTTCAGCGGCCCGGCCTTGCCATGCCTGAAGAAAACTTCGGGAGAATCATCATGCGTGCTGCGCAACTTAAAGCTGTGCTGCCACGGGAGCTGTTGGCTTCGGTGGTTGTGTTTCTGGTCGCCCTGCCCCTGTGCATGGGCATTGCCATTGCTTCGGGACTGCCGCCGGCCAAAGGCCTGATCACCGGGATCATCGGTGGACTGGTAGTCGGTTGGCTGGCCGGCTCGCCGTTGCAGGTCAGCGGCCCGGCGGCAGGCCTGGCGGTGTTGGTGTTCGAACTGGTACGCCAGCATGGTGTGGTCATGCTCGGGCCGATCCTGCTGTTGGCGGGCTTTCTACAACTGGTGGCCGGTCGGTTGAAACTGGGCTGCTGGTTTCGCGTGACCGCGCCCGCCGTTGTCTACGGCATGCTCGCCGGGATCGGGGTGCTGATCGTCCTGTCACAGCTGCACGTGATGCTGGACGCCACGCCCAAGCCCTCAGGGCTGGATAACCTGGCAGCTTTCCCAGCCGCCGTGGCTCAAGCTTTGCCCTCCTTTGGCTGGCAGGCCGGCTTGCTCGGGCTGGGAACGATCGCTGTCATGTGGCTGTGGGAAAAGCTGCGTCCCCATTCCCTGCGCTTCGTTCCCGGCGCGCTACTCGGAGTAGGGATTGCCACCGTCGTCAGCCTGGCCTTGGCGCTGCAAGTCAAACGGGTGGAAGTGCCGGCCAACCTGGCCGAAGCCATCGACTGGCTCAAACCTGCGGACTTGCTGAACCTGGCTGACCCTGCACTGCTGATCGCGGCATTCGCGGTAGCCTTCATCGCCAGCGCCGAAACCCTGCTGTCCGCCGCCGCAGTCGACCGCATGCACAGTGGTCAACGTTCGGACTTCGACCGCGAACTGTCTGCCCAAGGCGTCGGCAACATGCTGTGCGGATTGCTCGGCGCGTTGCCGATGACCGGGGTGATCGTACGTAGCTCAGCCAACGTCCAGGCGGGTGCAACCACGCGCTATTCGACGATCTTCCACGGATTGTGGCTGCTGGCGTTCGTGATGTTGCTGTCAAGCGTGCTGCAAAGCATTCCTGTGGCGAGCCTGGCCGGTGTGTTGGTTTACACGGGTTTCAAACTGGTCGACCTCAAGGCTTTTCGCGGTTTGGGTCGATACGGTCGAATGCCGATGTTCACCTACGCCGCGACGGCACTGGCGATCATCTTCACCGACCTGCTGACAGGCGTGCTGATCGGCTTCGGCTTGACCCTGGTAAAACTGGCGCTGAAGGCTTCACGGCTGAAAATAAGCCTGATCGACCTGCCCCGGGACGGGGAAATGGAGCTGCGTCTGGTAGGTGCGGCGACCTTTCTCAAGGTGCCGGCATTAACCCGGGTACTGGGCAGCATTCCAGCCGGTGCGACGGTGCATGTGCCGCTCAATAACCTGAGCTACATCGATCATTCGTGTCTGGAGCTGCTGGAGGAATGGGGACGGGCCAATGCGGCCAAGGGTTCGAAGTTGTTGATCGAATCGCGCGGGTTGAAGCGCAGGCTGGAAGGGCGGGTGCGGACCAATATCGGTATTGGTGCGGCTGGCTGAGTAAAACACCTGTAGGAGCGAGCTTGCTCGCGATGGACCAAAGAACACCGCGGGGTGTCAGGATACCCGCGTAATCGTTGTCGTCAATCGCGAGCATGCTCGCTCCTACAAGGGTAATGCGGACCTACGCCACCGGCTGTTCCAGATCCAGGCCCACGCCCAGTCGGCGGGACATGCAGGGCCAGCGCTTCCAAGCGGCGCCAGTGTCCGGGCTGCTAAGTTTCTCGCGGTAGGCTTCGACCGACTCCAGCGCAAAGCTGTCGTCGTTGAGCATTTCGTCCACAGCGTGATGCACCGCCTCGTCCAGTTGGTTGGCAAATTCCTCACCGATCAACTGGTGAGCAATCAGGTTGGCGACAGTCATGTCCAAGGGGATCAGTGGCTGGCCAAGATGCTTGATGTACAGGTCGTTGACCTCTTCGACGAACCGGTGCGCCAGATAGGCCTCGTCCAAAAGGCTGTCGAGCCCTTCGTGCCCGGCCATGATCGCCGGCGGCTGGAGGAAGTACTGTTCGGCGATTTTCAGCACCGGTTTGATCTGTGACTCGATGCCCGCTTCCCTGGCGACTTCATTGGCTGCATCCAGCAGGTCTGGCACTTCATCAATATAGGCGGCGACAAAACGCGCCAGTACGCCGTTGGCATCAGCCTCCGGTAACTGAATCGCGCGGTGTAGATGAGGCAGTTGGGTTTCCAGCTGACGGGTCAGCAGGCCGGTCTCGGCTTCGTGTTGTCGGGCTTTTTGGATCTGCTCGCGCAATGCGGCGGTGTTCATGAAAACTCCAGGAAACAAGGCAATGAAATAGGGAAGACATAACTTAGCTGGCATACGAAAAATGCTAAGACGCATTTGTCATAATTGTTTCATCCTTGAGACGCCTCCGTTATATCGGTTCGCCACCACTCGTCTGCATCCTTCTCCATTCGTGCCCTGCAATGCAAGTTAATGCTGTTTCACATGATTTACGCCAGCACATTGCGAGGTGAGAGTCGCTGTCTATACTCGGGTTGGAATGGAGTTAGCTGATGACGCCCGACTGCAATGCAGCAAGGCCCGGCGATTCAAGTTCGTAGTCTGATGCAGCCGCTCCCTTGCCGCAGGTGAAAGCCGGCGGGATAAAAAGAACGATAAGGGGAACCCGCAATGATGCGACATCCACATGTCTGGATGGGCCTCCTGTTGTGGTCGATTTTCAGTCAGGCGCAAGCGGCCTGGACTGTGAATATGGCGCCTGGAGCGACTGAAATCAGTCACGCTGTGTTTGACCTGCACATGACCATTTTCTGGATCTGTGTAGTGATCGGCATCATCGTCTTTGGTGCCATGTTCTGGTCGATGATCCTGCACCGCCGCTCTACCGGGCAGGTGGCGGCAAAATTTCATGAAAGCACCACCGTCGAAATCCTCTGGACCATCGTGCCCTTCATCATCCTGGTGGCCATGGCGGTTCCGGCAACTGCCACCCTGATCAAGATGTACGACGCCAGTGAGCCGGATATCGATATCCAGGTCACCGGCTATCAGTGGAAATGGCACTACAAGTACCTGGGCCAGGACGTTGAGTTCTTCAGCAACCTGGCCACTCCCGCCGATCAGATCCACAACAAGGAAGCCAAGAGCGAGCACTACCTGCTCGAGGTCGACAAGCCCCTGGTGCTTCCGATCGGCGCCAAGGTGCGATTCCTGGTGACCTCCGCCGACGTAATCCACTCCTGGTGGGTACCGGCCTTCGCGGTCAAGCGCGATGCGATCCCGGGGTTCGTCAACGAAGCCTGGACCCGTGTCGAAAAACCCGGCGTCTACCGCGGCCAATGCGCCGAGCTGTGCGGCAAGGATCACGGGTTCATGCCGATCGTGGTCGAGGTCAAGGACAAGCCCGATTACGAAAAATGGTTGGCTGAACGCAAGGCCGAAGCGGCGCAACTCAAGGAGCTGACCAGCAAGGAATGGACCCTCGACGAGCTCAAGGAGCGCGGCGACAAGGTCTATCACACCACCTGCGTGGCCTGTCACCAGGCCGAAGGCCAGGGTTTGCCGCCCATGTTCCCGGCACTCAAGGGCTCGAAAATCGCCACCGGACCGATCAAGGATCACCTGAGCATTGTCTTCCATGGCAAGCCTGGCACCGCCATGGCGGCGTTCGGCAAGCAACTGTCGGAAGTCGATATCGCAGCGGTCGTGACCTACGAGCGTAACGCCTGGGGCAACAACAAGGGCGACATGGTCACTCCCAAGGAAGTGCTGGAGCTGAAACAGGCGGAAAGCAAATGACCCGGTCTATTGCGCACCCAAGGAACCCGTCGGTGCATCACGCCCCGACCTGCCCAGCCCATCTGCTTGCAGGAGACAGGACATGACTGTTGTAGTCGATGACCATGTTCAGACCGGCACCGCCCACGAGCACGCCCACGGCCCCGCCAAAGGCCTGATGCGCTGGGTGCTGACTACCAACCACAAGGATATCGGTACGCTGTACCTGTGGTTTGCGTTTTCCATGTTCCTGCTCGGCGGCTCGTTCGCGATGGTGATTCGCGCCGAACTGTTCCAGCCAGGGCTGCAGATCGTCCAGCCGGAATTCTTCAACCAGATGACCACCATGCACGGCCTGGTGATGGTCTTCGGTGCGGTGATGCCGGCCTTTGTCGGCCTCGCCAACTGGATGGTCCCGCTGATGATCGGCGCACCCGACATGGCGCTGCCGCGGATGAACAACTTCAGCTTCTGGCTGTTGCCAGCGGCGTTCATCCTGCTGGTTTCGACCCTGTTCACCCCCGGCGGTGGCCCCAACTTCGGCTGGACGTTCTACGCGCCGCTGTCGACGACCTATGCACCGGAAAGCGTGACGTTCTTCATCTTCGCCATCCACTTGATGGGGATCAGTTCGATCATGGGTGCGATCAACGTGATCGCCACCATTCTCAACCTGCGCGCCCCCGGCATGACGCTGATGAAAATGCCGCTGTTCGTCTGGACCTGGCTGATCACCGCGTTCCTGCTGATCGCGGTGATGCCGGTACTGGCCGGTTGCGTGACGATGATGCTGATGGACATCCACTTCGGCACCAGCTTCTTCAGTGCCGCCGGTGGCGGTGACCCGGTGCTGTTCCAGCATGTGTTCTGGTTCTTCGGCCACCCCGAGGTGTACATCATGATCCTGCCGGCCTTCGGTGCCGTCAGCTCGATCATTCCGGCCTTCTCGCGCAAACCCCTGTTCGGCTACACCTCGATGGTCTACGCCACGGCATCTATTGCCTTCCTGTCGTTCATCGTCTGGGCGCACCACATGTTCGTGGTCGGCATTCCGCTGGTGGGCGAGCTGTTCTTCATGTACGCCACGTTGCTGATCGCGGTGCCCACCGGGGTCAAGGTGTTCAACTGGGCCAGTACCATGTGGCAGGGTTCGCTGACCTTCGAGACGCCGATGCTGTTCGCGGTGGCGTTCGTGATCCTGTTCTCCATCGGCGGCTTCTCCGGGCTGATGCTGGCCATCGCCCCGGCGGACTTCCAGTACCAGGACACCTACTTCGTGGTCGCACACTTCCACTACGTGCTGGTACCGGGGGCGATCTTCGGGATCTTCGCCTCGGCTTATTACTGGATGCCGAAGTGGACCGGCCACATGTACGACGAAACCCTCGGCAAGCTGCACTTCTGGCTGTCGTTCATCGGCATGAACATGGCCTTCTTCCCGATGCACTTCGTCGGCCTTGCTGGCATGCCGCGGCGGATTCCGGACTACAACCTGCAATTTGCCGACTTCAACATGGTGTCCTCGATCGGTGCGTTCATGTTCGGTGCAACGCAGATCTTCTTCCTGTTCATCGTTATCAAGACCATTCGCGGCGGCCCGCCAGCACCGGCCAAACCGTGGGATGGGGCTGAAGGCCTGGAATGGAGCATTCCGTCACCGGCGCCGTATCACACCTTCACCACGCCGCCGGAAGTGAAATGAACATTCGACCCTTTGTGGGAGCGGGCTTGCTCGCGAAGAACGATAACGCGGTGCTCCTGTCAGACCGCGGCGCCTGCTTCGCGGGCAAGCCCGCTCCCACAGGGTTTGGTGTTGAGGGTTCGAATCATGGCTGACTCGATTTCGATGAAGAAACTGGTCACCCGCCTGTTACTGGTGGTGGTAGCGATGTTTATCTTCGGCTTTGCCCTGGTGCCGATCTACGACGTGATGTGCAAGGCATTCGGTATCAATGGCAAGACTGCCGGGCAGTACGAGGGCGAACAAACGGTCGATACCTCGCGGCAGGTTCGCGTGCAGTTCCTGTCGACCAATTCCGCCGACATGTCCTGGGACTTCTATCCCAAGCACGACGAATTGACGGCCAACCCCGGGGCGGTGAACGAGATGATCTTCATCGCGCACAACCCTACCGATCGCCCGATGAGCGCCCAGGCGGTGCCAAGCATCGCGCCCAGCGCCGCGGCGGCGTACTTCCACAAGACCGAATGCTTCTGCTTTACCCAACAAGTGCTGCAGCCCGGTCAACGGATCGAGATGCCGGTACGTTTCATCGTTGACCGCGACATGCCCAAGGATGTGAAGCACCTGACGCTGTCCTACACGCTGTTCGATATCACCGCCCGACATCCACCGGTCGCAGTAAATACTGGCGGTTGAGCGTGCCCGATAAGGAGAACAATAAATGGCAACTCATGAACATTATTACGTTCCGGCCCAGAGCAAATGGCCGATCATCGCTACGGTCGGGATGTTCGTCACGGTGTTCGGCCTGGCCACCTGGTTCA
Organism: Pseudomonas sp. WJP1; assembly: GCF_028471945.1. Classification (NCBI taxonomy): domain Bacteria; kingdom Pseudomonadati; phylum Pseudomonadota; class Gammaproteobacteria; order Pseudomonadales; family Pseudomonadaceae; genus Pseudomonas; species Pseudomonas sp. WJP1. The sequence goes on along the minus strand of NZ_CP110128.1, from coordinate 76,153 downwards.
ACGATCTGAAAGCGGCGCGGCCGGAATCCCACGGCCCGTTGATCTTTTTCGTCGGCGGCCTGTTGCTGGCCTACATGCTCTTTGGCTGGTTCGGTACGGTGATCAAGGAAAGTCGCGGCGGCCTGTACAGCGCGCAGATGGATCGCTCGTTCCGCTGGGGCATGAGCTGGTTCATTTTCTCGGAGGTGATGTTCTTCATCGCCTTTTTCGGCGCACTGTTTTATGTGCGCCACGTCTCCGGCCCGGCACTCGGCGGTGAAGGCACCAAAGGCCTCGCCCACATGCTGTGGCCAGCCTTCGAGTGGACCTGGCCACTGCTGAACAACCCCGATTCCAAGCTGTTCCCACCACCGAAGGAGGTCATCAGCCCCTGGGGATTGCCGCTGCTCAATACCGTGATACTGGTGAGCTCCAGCGTCACCGTGACCATCGCCCACCATGCCTTGAAAAAGGGCCATCGCGGCGCGCTAAAAATCTGGCTGGCGCTCACGGTGCTGCTGGGCGTTGCGTTCCTCGGCTTTCAGGCCGAAGAGTACATGCATGCCTATAACGAACTGGGCCTGACCCTGGGTTCGGGCATCTACGGTGCCACGTTCTTCATGCTTACCGGGTTCCACGGCGCCCACGTGACCATCGGCACCATCATCCTGTTCGTGATGCTGATGCGGGTCATGCGCGGGCACTTCGACAGCGAACATCAGTTCGGTTTCGAGGCGGCGAGTTGGTACTGGCACTTCGTGGATGTGGTGTGGATCGGGCTGTTCGTTTTTGTCTATGTGCTGTAGGAGCGAGCATGCTCGCTCCTACCGTTACCAAGGCGCGTGAGAGACAAGCTGGCCGCTGAAAAAACCCCAGGCGATCAAGCCGACGGTGATAGCGGCCAGTGCCACACGAACACTCAAGGCAATGACGAGGCGGTTCGAGCTGCTGTCGTCCTTGACCAGAAAAAACAGGCCGCTGAACAGGCTGACAACCGTGGCAATCAGCATCAGGACGATGGCTGCTTTGAGCATGGTGAGACTCCGGGGGGACAAGCGATGCATCTGAGTATAGCTATCGCGATGACCGACTTTCTGGCGACGCCATGAAGCGCTTTCGGCCGGGCATCATTCCGACATTGGTGGTAGCGCTGTTGCTGCCCCTGCTGGTGTCGCTCGGGTTCTGGCAATTAAGCCGGGGCGCGGAGAAAAGCGCGCTGCTGCAAAGCTACACCGAACGCCGGGCCGCAGAACCGATGGCCAGCACCGAGCTGCAACACACCGCAGACCCGGCCTTCAGACGGATTCACCTGCACGGCCAGTTCGACGCCGCGCACAGCCTGTTGCTGGATAACCGCCAGCGCGGCGGCAAGGTCGGGGTCGAATTGCTGCAACCGTTTCAGGATCAGGCCACCGGGCTGTGGCTGCTGGTCAACCGCGGCTGGCTGCCATGGCCCGACCGCCGGACGCCACCGCAATTCACCACACCGACCGATGCCTTGAGTCTCGATGCATGGGTCTACGTTTCGCCCGGTGCGACCTTCCAGCTTCACGCCGACCCAAGCACCAGCACCTGGCCAAAATTGCTGACGGCCATTGACCCCAACGCACTCTGGACAGCCCTGGGCCGTGAAGGCTTTGCCTACGAATTACGCGCAGAAGCCGGACCTGCGACTTACCAGGCTGATTGGCCAGTGGTTGCCACGGGCCCGGAAAAACATATCGCTTATGCCGTGCAGTGGTTCGCCATGTCGATCGCCCTGTTCGGTCTTTATCTCTACCTCGGCTGGCACAACGCAAAGGAGAAACACCATGGGAGCGGCCATGAATCCACCCAGCATGTCTGAGGCAAAAGCGCCGGTGAACCGACGCAAGGGACGGTTGCAGTTACTGCTGATTGTGCTGGGGGTGGTCGGTCCGATGATCCTGGCCACCGGCATGTACAAACTGAATTTCTGGGTGCCGGAAGGTCGCAGTTATCACGGCGAACTGATTGGCAACGGACAAAGCCGCGCCGAACTTGGCGTACAGGCACAGGAAGACCGCTGGCAGTTGCTGGTGACGGCACCGAAAGAGTGTTCGGTGGACTGCCAGCAACTGGTTTATCTGGCGCGACAAATCCAGATCGGCCTGGGTCGCGATGCCGGTCGCGCCAGTCACGCACTGGCGGTCACGCAGCCGCTGAGCAGTGATTACGAGACTAAACTTCAACGCGAGTACCCGCAGTTGCAGCGCTATCCACTGGACTTGCCGACCTACACCAAAGGCGCTCAGAGCAATGACTCTCCACACCTGTGGATCATCGACCCCCACGGCAATCTGGTGTTGCGCTACGACCCGTCAGTCAAAGGCAAGGATCTGCTCAATGACCTGCGGCATCTGTTGAAACTGTCGAACATCGGATAAGGGCATCGTCATGGCCAAGCCTGGATTTCGCCTCGCACTGTTTGCCACCCTGCTGGCACTGATTGTGGTGTTGCTCGGTGCTTATACCCGCCTGACCCACGCAGGCTTGGGCTGTCCAGACTGGCCTGGCTGCTACGGCTTTATCAGCGTGCCCAAAAGCGAAGCGCAACTGGCCCATGCCGAATTGCATTTCCCGGACACGCCGGTAGAAGCCCATAAAGGTTGGAACGAGATGATCCACCGCTACTTCGCCGGCACGCTGGGGCTGCTGATCTCGGTGCTGGCCGGTCGGGCCTGGGTCCATCGCCGGCATCCTGGGCAACCGGTGAAGCTGCCGTTGTTCCTGCTGGCAGTGGTGTTCGCCCAAGCGGCGTTCGGCATGTGGACGGTGACGCTCAAGCTCTGGCCGCAAGTGGTCACCGGGCACCTGCTTGGCGGCTTTGCGACCTTGAGCCTGCTGTTTCTGCTGACCTTGCGCCTGTCCGGCGTGTTGCCCGCACTCACGGTGCCGCGACGCCTGCAGTACTGGGCGACCGCGGGGCTGTTGCTGGTCATCGGACAAATCGCCCTGGGTGGCTGGGTCAGCTCCAACTACGCCGCCGTGGCCTGCATCGACTTTCCGACTTGCCATGGTCAATGGCTGCCACCGGCCGATTTCGCCAACGGCTTTCACCTGACCCAGCACATCGGCCCGAACTACCTCGGCGGGCAACTGGACAGCGATGCCCGCACCGCCATTCACCTGACCCACCGAATCGGCGCGTTGTTGGTGACCCTGGTGCTGCTCGGCCTCGCCTGGCAACTGAAAGTCGTCGGCATGACGCGACTCGCCGGGTTGGTGCTGATCGCCCTCGCGGCGCAAATCACCCTGGGCATCAGCAACGTGCTGTTGCACCTGCCGTTGCCGATTGCCGTCGCCCACAACGCCGGGGGTGCAGCGCTGTTGCTGACGATGGTGCTGGTCAATTACCACGCCCGGACCAGCCTGGTTCGGGTCAAGCAGCCGACACGCTGGCGTTTCAGCCCGCGTAAACACTCAGCCGGGCCCATAACAATAAAAGGAGAGATGCCGTGGCGATTCTGATCGGCGAACGTCCCAGCCAGGCGATCTGGCGTGACTATCTGGAGCTGACCAAACCAAAAGTGGTGGTGCTGATGCTCATCACTTCGCTGGTGGGGATGTTCCTCGCGACGCGCGCCGGAGTGCCGTGGACCGTGCTGGTGTTTGGTAACCTGGGCATTGCCTTGTGTGCGGGCGGTGCGGCAGCGGTCAACCATGTGGTGGACCGGCGGATCGATGCGGTCATGGCACGTACCCACAAGCGTCCGCTGGCCGAAGGCCGGGTGTCTCCTGCCGCTGCACTGACCTTTGCCCTGGTGCTGGCGCTGCTCGGCCAGGCCTTGTTGCTGGCCTTCACCAATCCGCTGACGGCGTGGCTGACCCTCGCCTCCTTGCTCGGCTACGCAGTGGTCTACACCGGATTCCTCAAGCGTGCGACGCCGCAAAATATCGTCATCGGAGGCTTGGCCGGTGCCGCTCCGCCGCTGCTCGGCTGGACCGCCGCCACCGGCCACGTCAGCGCCGAACCACTGCTGCTGGTACTGATCATCTTCGCCTGGACCCCGCCGCACTTCTGGGCGCTGGCGATTCATCGCAAGGAGGAATATGCCAAGGCCGACATCCCGATGCTGCCGGTGACCCACGGCGAGCACTACACCAAAATCCACATCCTGCTTTATACCTGCGCGCTGCTGGCCGTCAGCCTGATGCCCTACGTGATCCACATGAGCGGCTTGCTCTACCTGGTCTGCGCCATCGGTCTTGGCGCCAGATTCCTGCAATGGGCCGTGGTGCTGTACCGTGGCACTCGGCCGCACGCGGCGATCAACACCTTCAAGTACTCTATTTACTACTTGTTCCTGCTGTTCATCGCCCTGCTCGTTGACCACTACTTATTGTTGAACCTATGACCCGAACCCAGAAAACCGTCTTCATCCTTGTCGCCCTGATCGCGCTGGTCCTGGGCCTGACCATCAACAAAGTGCTCTCCGGCAAAGGCCAGGGCGATCCGACGGCACTGATCGACGCTGGCATCATTCTCCTGCCGCAAAGCCGCAATCTGCCGGATGTGAAGATGACCGATCAGGATGGCAAGCCGGTGGCGATCAACGAGCTCAAAGGCAAGTGGAGCCTGCTGTTCTTCGGCTACACCTTCTGCCCGGACATCTGCCCGACCACCCTTGCCCAGCTGCGTCAGATCAAGAGCGAATTACCGCCCGAGGCTGTGGACAAGTTGCAGATCGTGCTGGTCAGTGTCGATCCGCACCGCGATACGCCCAAGCAGCTCAAGCAGTACCTGGGCTACTTCGATCCGCAGTTTGTCGGCCTGACGGCAACGTCGGTAGAAGAACTGCAGAAAGTTGCCAATGCCGTGAGTATTCCGTTCATTCCGGCCGATACCAGCAAGCCAAACTACACGGTCGACCACAGCGGTAACCTCGCGGTGATAGGCCCGGACGGCACCCAGCGCGGGTTCATTCGGGCGCCGTTGAATAACGTAAAGCTGGTGGCGCAGTTGCCGGTGATGCTCAAACACGATTAATGACGCACAGTTTGTAGGAAGCCGGCTTGCTGCGAGCAGCGTTCCGACGATGGCGGCCTTGAAATCGCCATCGCCGGCAAGTCGACGTAAACGAGGCAGCAACATTCAAAGGTCATCTTTTTTGTTCCAGCTAATCAACTTGACCTCCTTCGCTATGCCATTGTCTTCAATATAGTCCCTAACCATATAAATCGATTCAAAATCCGGCTTGTAGTGACCAGACTTGTTACTTATTGCGATACCCCCTCCCTCGTCCACATACAAATATCCAGCAGCCAGAACTTTCGAACTACGCTCATTCGCGACCAAACTACCATGATGAACATAATGTATTCCGTGCCAATCTTGATTGTATTTAGGGATTTTTCCTAAAATTAACTCCCTATTTTTAGTGAATACAAATTTCGCTTTATCACCTGCGCTCAAATAATCAATACCTTTGGCATCTTGCACACGGCGTATCACTTCCTCCGGCGCCAAGTGCCGAGTACTTTCGAAATTTTCATGATAAAGTTTTACCAATGGTTTGGGGTGCACAATTTTATATGTTTTGGGCTTTGATTGTAACCCGAACAGTTTCCGAAGAAAATTATGTCCGTTTTCATCAAATCGATTAACTGGGTCCCCAGAACAATAAGCGTACGAGTTCAGCCCACCTTTTCCGAATGGGCTTGCACTATCCGAACTATTAAAACGCATCAACATCGGATTGAACGCCCTATAGCCATTACCCAAGAAATAATATCCAGTAATGGGGTCAGCCCGTTCGCCGTTGAACCCTAACAGGCTGAGCATTGCAACTTCATCTGAACGATGGCCGTAAGGCGAATAGACAATTGGAACGGATGGACCGCCGTTAACTGCCTGCAACACCGACCGCATTTGATCTGTCAAAATTAATGATGTCTGGTCGGCGCCGACCGTTTTGTTTTTTTGCGCGAGCAGAAAGTCGTTCTGTTGAAATATCGACCGCTTAACTACGCCCTGAATTTCAGTTATCAAATGTTTTCTGCAATAAAAACGTCGGAGTTCCTCATCGTTCGCAGTCTTCGTTCCGACCAATCGATCCAACGCATCGTAGTGATATCTGCATATAACATCTCGAGTATTACTGATCATGAGCGACCCCTATGAGGATATCTGTTGGGATGGCTCAGCTTCGGCAATACTCACCGCACTGTCTACTAGCAGAACTGATAGTAAAACTGACAAAACCTTGTAGGAGCCCGGCTTGCCGGCGATGCCGTCTTTGAAATCGCCATCACCGGCAAACCGGATTCCTTCAAGGTCCGTGTTTTTAGGCCACTCGTTGTTATAGATTTGCACCGACTCATTCACCATCTGGATGGCTTCTGAAAAATCTTTGGGGCGATGCAGCAATAACACGGTTTTCACAATCCCATTCACACATTCGGCCAAAGCATTTTGATAGCAGTCGTAGCCATTGGTCATTGAGCAGGTGTCCCGTATTCATAACTCCATCCTGAGAATGGGTCAGAAGGTGTAAACCTTATTCAGGACGAGTCCATGGGCACAAAAAAGGGGACGCACTTGGCGTCCCCTTTTTCGTTGCTTTCAGCCAATCAGAACGCCGGCACGACCGCGCCTTTGTACTTCTCGAGAATGAAGGCCTTCACTTCCGGGCTGTGCAAGGCAGCCACCAGTTTCTTCATTGCTTCGCTGTCCTTGTCGTCCGGACGAGCGACCAGGATGTTCACGTAAGGCGAGTCGCTGCCTTCGATGACCAGTGCGTCCTTGGCCGGATCGAGCTTGGCTTCCAGCGCGTAGTTGGTGTTGATCAGCGCCAGGTCGACCTGGGTCAGCACGCGCGGGATGGTCGCGGCTTCCAGTTCACGGAACTTCAGGTTCTTCGGGTTCTCGGTGATGTCCTTGACCGTCGACAGGATGTTGTTCGAATCCTGCAGCTTGATCACACCGGCCTTGGCCAGCAGCAACAATGCACGACCGCCGTTGGTGGCGTCGTTCGGGATCACCACGGTGGCGGTGCTTGGCAGCTCTTCCAGGGTTTTGTACTTGCTGGAGTAAGCGCCCAGAGGCTCCAGGTGCACACCGGCAACCGAGACCAGGTTAGAGCCCTTGGCCTTGTTGAATTCATCCAGGTACGGCTGGTGCTGGAAGAAGTTGGCATCCAGGCGTTTTTCCGCAACCTGCACGTTCGGCTGGATGTAGTCGGTGAAGACCTTGACCTTCAGGTCGACGCCTTCTTTGGCCAGGGCCGGCTTCACGAACTCGAGGATTTCCGCGTGCGGCACCGGAGTAGCGGCGACAGTCAGGGTGTCGGCGGCGTGGGCGGAAAAGGCTGCAACGGCAGCGAACGCAACGAGTAGTTTTTTCATTCAGCTAACTCCATTTGAGGCGCCCGTCTGGCGCCTGCCAGCGAATGGCCGGCTCATTTGTCATTTACGAGAACTTTTTATTTCCGAGAAAAATGCACAACCAGCTTGTCGCCGACGGTTTGCAGGACCTGCACCAGCACCAGCAGCAACACCACCGTGACCACCATCACGTCGGTCTGGAAACGCTGGTAACCGAACCGGATCGCCAGGTCACCCAGGCCACCGGCACCGACTACACCGGCCATTGCCGTGTAGGACACCAGTGTAATCGCCGTCACCGTAATCGCCGCGAAAATGCCCGGGCGGGCTTCGGGCAGCAAGGCATTGGTGATGATCTGCCGCGTCGTCGCGCCCATGGCCTGGGTCGCTTCGATGATCCCGCGATCCACCTCGCGCAGGGCGGTTTCCACCAGTCGCGCGAAGAACGGCGTGGCACCCACCACCAGCGGCGGGATTGCACCGGCGACGCCCAGGGACGTGCCAGTGATCAACACGGTGAACGGAATCATCACGATCAACAGAATGATGAACGGCAGCGAACGCAGGATGTTCACCACCAGGGACAACATCGCGTAGACGCCTTTGGCTTCCAGCAACTGACGCGGGCTGCAGAGGAACAGCAGCACGCCAAGCGGCAGGCCCAGCAATACGGTGAACAGCAGTGAACCACCAAGCATCAGCAAGGTATCGCCAGTGGCCAACCAGATTTCGAACCAGTCGATGTTGGCGAAGAAACTTGTCAGGGCTTCCATTAGCGCAGCACCTCCATGTGGACGTCCGCTGCGGTGAAGCGTGCGAAAGCCGCTTCCATGTCACCGCCGGTCACCGCCAGGGTCAGTTGCCCGTAAGGGATGTCCTTGATGCGGTCGATACGACCGGCCAGGATGCTGTAGTCCACACCGGTTTCCCGCGCGACGGTACCCAACAGGGGTGCGTAGGTCGCTTCGCCCTGGAAGGTCAGACGCACGATGCGGCCTGGCACGTGAGCGAAGTCGTCACGCTGTTCGCTTTCGTCGATCTGCTCGTCTTCTTGCACGAAGCGCTTGGTGGTCGGGTGCTTCGGATGCAGGAACACCTCTGCCACCGAACCTTGCTCGACGATCACGCCAGCGTCCATGACGCCTACCTGGTCGCAGACCCGGCGGATCACGTCCATTTCATGGGTGATCAGCACGATGGTCAGCTTCAGCTCGCGATTGATCTCGGCCAGCAACTGCAGGACCGACGCCGTGGTCTGCGGGTCCAGTGCACTGGTGGCTTCGTCGCACAGCAGAATTTTCGGCTTGGTCGCCAGGGCGCGGGCAATGCCGACACGCTGTTTCTGGCCACCGGACAACTGCGCCGGATACTTGTTGGCGTGATCGGACAAACCGACCCGGGCCAACAACTCGGCCACGCGCTGATCGATGTCGCGGCGGGACAATTCACCGGCCAGGGTCAGCGGCAACGCAACGTTGTCAGCAACGGTCTTGGACGCCAGCAGGTTGAAGTGCTGGAAAATCATTCCGACCTGCTGACGGAAACGGCGCAGTCCGTTGGCGTCGAGCGCGGTGACTTCTTCGCCGTCCACGATGATCTTGCCGCCGCTGGAGTTTTCCAGGCGATTGATCAGACGCAGCAGGGTACTTTTTCCCGCACCGGAATGGCCGATCAGACCAAAGACCTGACCATTTTCAATCGTCAGACTGGTCGGATGCAGGGCGGGAATATCCTTACCGGCGACGCGGTAGGTTTTATGGACGTTTTGAAACTCGATCACGTAGCGAACCTTGTGGGGCGCGTTGGAAAAGGGTCAGCGGTTAGCCGGGCGCGCATTTTAGCCTGTCCGTATAGCAGTTCTTAGCATTTATTTCGCATTCGACCAGTCATTTGGCAATAACGCGATCAAAGGTCAGATAAAAGGAACGGCTAAAAACGCCATCAGTCACTACTTAGGCAACTCGAATTCAGCCGAGGAGTCACGCCTGATGAGTACTAAAAAGCCTGCCGCGCCAAAGAGCGACCTGGCCGGGACCGATACCCTGGACCGCAATAACACCAACGCCAAGCTTGATAGCCTGGAAAAATTCCGCTCCGACGCCACCGGCCAGGCCTTGCGCACCAATCAGGGCGTGAAGGTGGCGGACAACCAGAACACCTTGAAAGCCGGCGCCCGTGGGCCGTCGCTGCTGGAAGATTTCATCATGCGTGAAAAGATCACGCATTTTGACCATGAACGCATTCCCGAGCGCATCGTTCATGCCCGCGGGACGGGTGCCCATGGTTACTTCCAGAGCTATGAAAAACACAGCGTCTTGACCAAAGCCGGATTCCTACAGGACCCCGGTAAAAAGACCCCGGTATTCGTGCGTTTTTCCACGGTGCAGGGGCCTCGCGGGTCAGGCGATACCGTGCGTGATGTACGAGGCTTCGCCGTGAAGTTCTTCACCGATGAAGGTATTTACGATCTGGTGGGCAACAACATGCCGGTGTTTTTCATCCAGGACGCCATCAAGTTCCCTGACTTCGTCCACGCGGTAAAACCCGAACCCCACAACGAAATACCCACCGGCGGCTCGGCCCACGACACCTTCTGGGACTTTGTTTCGTTGCAGCCGGAATCGGCACACATGGTGATCTGGGCCATGTCCGACCGGGCGATCCCCAAAAGCCTGCGCAGCATGCAGGGCTTTGGGGTTCACACCTTCCGCATGATCAATGCCGAAGGAAAATCGCGCTTCGTCAAGTTTCACTGGCGCCCTGCCGCAGGTACCTGTTCGCTGGTGTGGGATGAAGCACAAAAGCTTGCGGGAAAAGACACCGACTACCATCGTCGCGATCTCTGGGAGGCCATCGAGATGGGTGACTATCCGGAATGGGAGCTGGGTGTGCAGGTGGTGGAGGAAGAAAACGAACACGCCTTCGATTTCGACATCCTCGACCCCACCAAGCTCATACCTGAAGAGATCGTACCCATCACCCCGCTGGGCAAGATGGTGTTGAACCGCAATCCGGACAACTTTTTCGCCGAAACCGAGCAGGTCGCGTTCTGCCCGGGGCATATCGTGCCGGGGATCGACTTCTCTAACGATCCGCTGCTGCAGGGCCGGCTGTTTTCCTACACCGACACGCAGATCAGCCGACTCGGTGGCCCGAATTTTCACGAGATTCCAATCAACCGAACGATTTCACCCCTGCACAACGGCCAGCGGGATGCGCTGCACCGCACCACCATCGACAAGGGTCGTGCGGCCTACGAACCTAACTCTATCGATGGCGGCTGGCCGAAAGAAACGCCGCCCGCAGCGCAAGATGGCGGCTTCGAGAGTTACGCCGAGCGCATCGACGCCAACAAGATCCGTCAGCGCAGCGAATCGTTCAGCGACCACTTCTCCCAGGCACGCCTGTTTTTCCACAGCATGAGCAAACATGAGCAAGAACACATCATCGCCGCGTACAGCTTCGAGCTGGGCAAGGTTGAGCGTGAGTTCATTCGGGCAAGGGAAGTGAATGAAATCCTGGCCAACATCGATCTGGAGCTGGCCAAGCGGGTGGCACAGAACCTCGGACTTGCGGTGCCGAAAGCGGGGACCATCGATGTACCAAAAACGTCCCTGGACCGCTCGCCGGCCCTGAGTCAGGCCAACCTGCTGCCAGGCGATATCAAAACCCGCAAAGTAGCGATCCTGGCTGCCGATGGCGTAGACGGCGCAGCAATCGATGCCATGAAGAAAGCGCTGGAAGCTGAAGGGGCCCATGCCAAATTGCTCGGCCCGACCTCGGCGCCGGTGAAGACCTCCGATGGCAAATCGTTGCCGGTGGATGCGTCCATGGAAGGCTTGCCTTCAGTGGCATTCGATGCGGTATTCGTGCCTGGAGGTGCGGCCTCGATCAAGGCGCTGAGCACTGACGGGGTGGCATTGCATTACGTGCTGGAGGCTTACAAACATTTGAAAGCGATCGCGCTACACGGCGAGGCGAAGCAGTTGCTGGATGTGTTGAAGCTGGAGGTTGATGCGGGGTTGATCGTCGGCACGGATGCGAAGTTGGCCAAAGCGTTTTTTGCGGCGATCGGGCAGCATCGGGTTTGGGACAGGGAGCCCAAGGCCAAGGCGATTCCGGCTTAGGTTATTTGTTAAATGTGAGGACGCCTTCGCGAGCAAGCCCGCTCCCACATTGGATCTGTGCTCGACGCAGAACCAATGTGGGAGCGGGCTTGCTCGCGAAGCTTTTAAGGCTGCTTGCGAGGGCTAAGAACAACCTGCGCCGGAACGCTGCGCAGAATCTGCCGCTCCAGATTCAGGTCAAATTGCGGATCAAGCTTCTTCACCCGCTTGGTCAGCAAGTTAGCCACCCATGGATAATCATCGGTACGCGGCACCTGAATGCTCACGTCGCACTGAAAATTCACCACATCGGCGGCAATAGCATCCAATTGACGACGCATTTTCCCCATATCGGTGATTTTAAGCTTCACCGTGGTGCTTTCCGCCTCCGGATCAATGACCTTGGCTTTACGCTTGGCTTCGGCGGACTTGAGGTCTGCTTCGGCTTTTTCCAGCTCAGCCTTGCGGGCTTGTGCGATGGCGCCGTTGACGCCCCCGGTAAGCGCAGGCGCTTTAGGCATCAAGACCCGGGCCCGGGCCAGTGCGGTGGCAGCAGCGTTTACGTCGCCTTTTTGCAGCACGATCTGGCTACGCAGCAGATAGGCTTCGGCCAGTTGACGCTGGTATTGCTCAAGGGATTGATCGTTGGGGGACTCGGCCTGCAACGCGGCCAATTGCCCTTCGGCCGTGGCCAAATCGCTGCTGGCCAGGCTTTGTTCCAGCTGTGCAATGGCCGTGGCCCGCGCATCCGGGACCTCGGGGGTTGCCGGTGGCGTGCTTTGGCAAGCGCCCAGCAGCAAAGAAAATGCGACAAGGAGCAGATAACGGGAGGCGAACGACTTCATTCCTGCGACTCTCTATTTGCGCAAAAAACGAGCAAGTCTACACCCCTCTACGGGGCAGAACAAAACTCAGCAGAAACAGCGCGGCGGCCGCCACTACAATCGACGGGCCCGCCGGGGTGTCCTTGAACCAGGACAGCGCCAGTCCGCCACACACCGCGAGTATGCCCAGCACACTGGCGCCCAGTGCCATCTGCTCCGGTGAGCGGGCATGACGTTGTGCCGCAGCCGCCGGAATGATCAACAACGAGGTGATCAGCAACACACCGACGATTTTCATCGCCACGGCAATCACCACGGCAATCAACAGCATCAGCGCCAGGCGCAACCCCGCCACCGGCAGCCCTTCGACCCTCGCCAACTCTTCGTGCACCGTGATTGCCAGCAGTGGCCGCCACAACGTCACCAGCAACGCCAGCACCGCGGCGCTGCCACCGAGGATCCACGCCAGGTCGGTCGGGCTGATCGCCAGCAAGTCACCGAACAGATAGGCCATCAGGTCGATCCGCACTTCGTGCATGAAGCTTAGTACCACCAGGCCTAAAGAGAGGGTACTGGGCGCGAGAATTCCCAAAAGCGTGTCGGAGGCCAGCGGCTGGCGCTGTTGCAAGGTCACCAGCAGCACCGCCAACAGCAAGCAGCCGACGGTGACTGCAACCGTCGGGCTGACATCGAGCAGAAAGCCCAGCGCCACGCCCAGCAATGCCGCGTGGGACAGGGTGTCGCCGAAATAGGCCATGCGCCGCCAGACCACGAAGGAGCCCAAGGGGCCCGCCACAACCGCCAGAGCCAGACCTGCAAGCAGGGCGTAGAGCAGAAAATCAGCCATGCTTGCAGCTATCTCCGTGAACATGGTTATGGCCCGACGCGGGCGCCTTGACCACCGAGCCGTGCAAATCGTGGGCGTGGTCGTGGTGGTGGTGATAAATCGCCAGGCTTTGGGCGTTTTTTCCGAACAGTTCGACGAAAGCCGGATCGCCGCTGACCTGCTCGGGGTGGCCGGAGCAGCAGACATGGCGATTCAGGCAAACCACCTGGTCGGTGGTGCTCATCACCAGGTGCAGATCGTGGGAAACCATCAACACACCGCAGCCATGACGGTCTCGCAGGCGGGTGATCAGGCTATAGAGTTCGGCTTGGCCGGCCACGTCGACGCCTTGTACCGGCTCGTCGAGCACCAGAAGTTCAGGCTCGCGCAACAAGGCCCGGGCCAGCAGGACGCGTTGCATTTCACCGCCGGAAACACTTTGCACGGGGCTATCGATCACTTGCTCGGCACCGACTTCCTTGAGCGCGGCCAAAGCCATCGCGCGGTCCACGCCCGGCACCAGGCGCAAGAAGCGCAGCACCGAGAGCGGCAGGGTCGGGTCGACATGCAGCTTTTGCGGCATGTAGCCGACCCGCAGTTTCGGCTTGCGCCAGACACTGCCGCTGTCGGGCTTCAACAGGCCGAGCACGGCGCGCACCAGGGTCGTCTTGCCAGCGCCATTAGGGCCGATCAGGGTCACGATCTGCCCGGGCTCTACGCTCAGTTCGATGTTATCCAGCACAGGTTGCCCGGCAAACGTGACGGCAACCTGCTCGAGGCGGATCAGCGCGTTGCTCATCAAGCCCCCTGGCAGCCCGAACAGAGACCGATCACTTCGACGGTCTGGCCTTCGACGACAAACCCGACGTCCTTGGCGCTGACGATGATCGCGTCGCTGATGGATTTCTGTTCGAGTTCGATGGCGGCGTGGCATTCACGGCAGATCAGGAACTGACCCTGGTGGGCGTGCTCCGGATGATTGCAACCGATGAAGGCGTTGAGCGAGGAGATTCGGTGTACGAGGCCGTTTTCCAGCAGGAAATCCAGCGCGCGGTAAACGGTCGGTGGCGCCGCTCGGCGGCCATCCTGCTCGCTAAGCACCGCAAGAATGTCGTAGGCGCCCAAGGGTTTGTGGCTTTGCCACACCAGTTCCAGCACGCGCCGACGCAATGCGGTCAGGCGCAAACCCTGGCGCGCGCACAAGGCATCGGCCTCAGACAGTGCGCTGTGAACGCAATGTGAGTGGTCGTGGGGACGGCTGGCAATCGGTGTTTTAGGCATGAGCGGCGACGAGTTTTGTGAGAGACGTTATTATGTTACCCGTTCTCGCCTCTTCGAGTGGTCATCGTGTCCCGACTTTTTTCCATCTTTGTCGCAATTTTCACCAGTTTTCTGCTGATCGGCTCGGCGCAAGCCGAGGTCAAGGTCCTCACCAGTATCAAGCCACTACAGCTGATCGCCGCTGCCGTACAGGATGGCGTGGCGATCCCGGAAGTCCTGCTGCCACCCGGCGCCTCGCCGCATAACTATGCCTTGCGCCCATCCGACGTACGGAAGGTGCAATCGGTGGACCTGCTGTACTGGATCGGGCCGGACATGGAAGGTTTCATGCCGCGGGTGCTCAATGGTCGTACGCTGCCGAGCGTCGCCGTGCAGGAGCTTCCTGGCCTGAAGCTGCGACATTTCGCCGAAGATAACCACTCCCACGCCGAAGAAGCCGACGAACACGACCACGATCACCGTCCGGGCACCCTGGATGCGCATTTGTGGCTGTCGCCGGTCAACGCCCGGGTGATCGCGGCGAAAATGGCTGCGGACCTGAGTGCAGCCGACTCGGCCAACGCGGCGCGCTACCAGAGCAACCTGAAGGCATTTGACGAACGTCTCGATGCGCTGGATGCACGCCTGAAGAAACGTCTGGCCGGTATTGAAGGCAAACCTTACTTCGTGTTCCACGAAGCGTTCGACTACTTCGAAGACGCCTACGGCCTCAAGCACGCGGGTGTATTCAGTGTTGCAGCCGAGGTGCAACCCGGCGCCCAGCACGTCGCAGCAATGCGTGCGCGGTTGCAGGAAGTCGGCAAGACCTGTGTATTCAGTGAACCACCGCTGCGCCCACGCCTGGCGGAAACCCTGGTGGCCGGGCTGCCGGTGAAACTGGCAGAGCTGGATGCGCTGGGCGGCTATACGCCAGCGACGGCTCAGGGGTATGAGCAGGTGCTGGAGAAATTGGGGAATGATTTGGCGGGGTGTCTGGAGTCGTTGTAACAACCCATAACCTGTGGCGAGGGGATTTATCCCCGTTGGACTGCGCAGCAGTCCCTCTTTTTGGGGCCGCTTCGCAGCACAACGGGGATAAATCCCCTCGCCACAATGTTTAGAGGGCGAAAGGCAATGGCGTATTGACTGTCTGCCGCTGCGCCAAACGCTGCTCAAACTCCATCGGATCGTGAATCAACACATCCTGTCCGGCAAACGACTCCGCCGCGATCAACCGTGACAACCAGAAGCGCACGCACGCCACCCGCAGCATGGTCGGCCACAACTCGGCCTCGGCGGCGGTAAATGGTCGCAACGCAGCATAAGCCCCCAGCAACGCCCGCGCCCGTGGACCGTCGATCAAGCCGTCATCGTCGGAACACCAGTCGTTCAGGGCAATCGCCACGTCGTAGAGCATCGGCCCCGAGCAGGCGTTGTAGAAATCAATCAGCCCGGTCAGGTGCGTGCCTTCGAACATCGCGTTATCACGGAACAGGTCGGCGTGGATGTTGGCCCGAGGCAGCGCCAGAATTTTCTCTTTCTGCTGGGTGATTTCTTCCAGCGCCCGCTCCAGCAAAGCTTTCTGCCCTGCATTGAGGTGCGACAGGAATTGCGTGCCCTCTTCCAGCATCCAGTCCAGGCCACGATCGGTCTTGCGCTTGATCATCTTTCCCTGGGTGGCCAGGTGCAGGTGGGCAAGCAACTCGCCTACTTGCGCGCAATGCTGTGCGTTGGCTTGCTTGATGTGCTTGCCAGCCAGGCGCGGTTGCAACAACGCAGGCTTGCCGGCCAGCTCGCGCAACGCGACGCCGTCGGTGGTGCGCAGCGCGTAAGGCACCGGCAGGTCGGCTTCGTGCAGCACGTCGAGCAATTCGATGAAGAACGGCATCTCCTGGACCGGGCCGCGCTCGACCAGGGTCAGGACGAATTCGCCCTGCTCCAGGCTGATAAAGAAATTGGTGTTTTCGCTACCGGCGGCAATCCCCTGGAAATCAAGCAGGCGGCCGAGGCCATAAGGGGCGAGAAAAGCTTCCAGCTCGGGCCGAGCCAGGGGGGTGAACACAGACATATTTAAACTGCCAGTACGGGCGCCGATATTGAGCCAGCGCCGATTAATATTAAGAAACTATTTCCACTCAAAAATCTTCCATGCCGGGATCAGCATATCCGGGTAATCCGAGCGAATGAAGTTACCGTCCGATCCATCCGCACGAACCAGGAAGTACGGTTTCCCCACCGAAGGTGTGACCTTGATGGCGTAGAGAAAACCGTTCTGACGGTACTCCTGAATCGTTTTGTCGCCTTCCGTGCGAATGGTTACTTCCGGATCTGGCGATGGCGCATCGTCCGCCGCCATGACGGCCAACGGAGTGACTGCAAACAACCCAGCCAGCAACAGGCGATTTAGTGTGCGCATGATAACCTTGTCCCTTTGTCGTCAACGGTCCCGCTATTCTAGCGCCGGACCCGCCGAAAAGGTTGATCCTGCTCATGAGCCAAGCCCCCCTCGTCCTGGTGGACGGTTCTTCTTACCTGTACCGCGCCTTTCACGCGCTGCCACCGCTGACCACGTCCAAAGGCCTGCCTACCGGCGCGGTCAAGGGCGTATTGAACATGCTCAAGAGTCTGCGCAAGCAGTACCCGGACAGTCCCTTCGCCGTGGTGTTCGACGCCAAGGGCGGGACATTTCGCGATGACATGTACGCCGAATACAAGGCCAACCGGCCGAGCATGCCCGATGACATGCGTGTGCAGATCGAACCCCTGCATCAAAGCGTGATCGCCCTGGGCTTCCCGCTGCTGTGCGTTGAAGGCGTCGAGGCCGATGACGTGATCGGCACGCTGGCACGCAGCAGCGCGGCGGCCGATCGCCCGGTGGTCATCTCAACCGGCGACAAGGACATGGCGCAGCTGGTCGACGGCCACATTACCTTGGTCAATACCATGACCGGTAGCAGCATGGACGTAGACGGCGTGAAGGAGAAATTTGGCGTCGCTCCCGAGCAGATCATCGACTATCTGGCACTGATGGGCGATTCTTCCGACAACATTCCAGGCGTTCCGGGCATAGGTCCAAAGACCGCTTCCGGCCTGCTGGTGGGTGTAAATGGCGGCCTGACCGAGCTTTACGCGCAGCTCGACATTGTCCCCACCCTGCCGATTCGCGGCGCCAAGACCCTGCCAGCCAAGCTCGAAGAGCACAAGGAGATGGCGTTCCTCTCCTATCAACTGGCGACCATCAAGGTCGATGTGCCGCTGGACATTGGCCTGGACGACTTGCAAATGGGCCCGGATGATCCGGCCAAACTCTACGAGCTCTATTCCCTGCTGGAATTCAAAAGCTGGCTGAACGATCTTGATCGGGACGCCAAACGTCTTGAACTGAGCGCTGCTGCCCCCAAGCCTGAGCCAGTAGTCGATCTGTTCAGTGCCACCGAAGCCGAAACCGAAGCCGAGGTGCCGCCGGCCACGCCGGAAGCCCGTTACGAGACCATCCTCGACCAAGCGCGATTCGACGTCTGGCTGGATAAACTGAAAAACGCCAAACTGCTCGCCTTCGACACCGAAACCACCGGCATCGACGCGCAGCAGGCGCAATTGGTGGGCCTGTCGTTTGCGGTGCAAGCCAACGAAGCGGCCTACATCCCGTTGACCCACTCCTACATCGGCGTGCCCGATCAACTGGATCGCGACACCGTCCTGCGCGCCCTCAAGCCGATTCTGGAAGACCCGAACAAGCTCAAGGTCGGCCAGCACGCCAAGTTCGACATGAACATCCTGGCCAACTGCGCCATTGGTGGCGATCAGGCAAACGGCATCACCGTGCGCGGCGTCGCTTTCGACACCATGCTTGAGTCCTATGTGCTCAACTCCACGGCCACCCGCCATGACATGGACAGCCTGGCGCTGAAGTACCTGGATCACACCACCGTGAGCTTCCAGGACATCGCCGGCAAAGGCGTGAAGCAGCTGACGTTCGATCAAATTGCGCTGGAGCAGGCCGGGCCTTACGCGGCCGAGGACGCAGACATCACCCTGCGCCTGCACCAGGCCTTGTTCGAGAAGCTGACCGCCATCCCGACCCTGGCCAGCGTGCTGACCGACATCGAGATGCCCCTGGTGCCGGTGCTCGCACGTATCGAACGCCAGGGCGCGTTCGTGGATGCTGCCCTGCTGGGCGTGCAGAGCATCGAACTGGGCGACAAGATGGTGGCGCTGGAGCGTGAAGCCTTCGAGATTGCCGGTGAGGAATTCAACCTGGGCTCACCCAAGCAGCTCGGCGTGATCCTCTACGAGAAGCTCGGGTTGCCGGTGCTGAAAAAGACCGCCAAGGGCCAGCCGTCCACCGCCGAAGAAGTGCTGGCCAAGCTGGCCGAGGACGACTATCGACTACCCAAGGTCCTGATGGAATACCGTTCCATGAGCAAGCTCAAAAGCACCTACACCGACCGTCTGCCGGAACAGATCAATCCGCGCACCGGACGCATCCACACCTCCTATCACCAGGCCGTGGCGTCCACCGGGCGTCTCTCGTCCAGCGACCCGAACCTGCAGAACATACCGGTGCGCACCGCGGAAGGGCGACGCATCCGCCAGGCTTTCGTCGCTCCGAAAGGCTACAAGCTGCTGGCTGCCGACTATTCGCAGATCGAACTGCGGATCATGGCGCACCTTTCCCGCGATGAAGGCCTGATGAATGCCTTCCGCAATAACCTGGACGTGCACACCGCTACCGCTGCCGAAGTGTTCAAGGTCGAACTCAACCAGGTCACCTCCGACCAGCGGCGCAGCGCCAAGGCGATCAACTTCGGCCTGATCTACGGCATGGGTGCGCAGAAACTCGGCAAGGACATCGGCGTCGATACCAAGACCGCCAAGGCCTATATCGATACCTACTTCGCCCGTTATCCCGGCGTTCGTGAGTACATGGACCGCACCCGCGCCCAGGCGGCGGATCAAGGCTACGTGGAAACCTTCTTCGGGCGGCGCCTGTACCTGCCGGAGATCAATTCCAACAAGCCGCAAGAGCGTGCCGCCGCCGAACGCACGGCAATCAACGCGCCGATGCAAGGCACGGCGGCCGACATCATCAAGAAAGCCATGGTGGCCGTGGATGAATGGCTAACCTCGTCAGGCCTGGACGCCAAGGTCATCCTGCAGGTGCACGATGAATTGGTACTTGAAGTGCGCGAGGACCTGGTCGAACAGGTCAGCGCTGAGATTCGCCTGCACATGAGCGGTGCGGCGAAACTGGATGTGCCATTGCTGGTGGAAGTCGGGGTGGGCAATAACTGGGACGAGGCGCACTGAGTGCAGACTCTGCTGCGGCATGATGCCGCAGCAGAGCTCTCGAGGGCTGCTTAGACCAAAAGGCGCTTGGGGTTATTCCAAAGCTTCTGAAAAAAAACTGAACTAATCTGGCCCCAGCCACTCAGATTTACTGAATGGCTGGTGAAGCCCTTCGATGCTCCTATGTTGTGTTAAGTGTTGGCAGATATCTGGACCCCGCCCTAGCGGTCTAGAACTTGAACCCCGGAACTTCCCCCTCCCCATAGAAGTCCGGGGTTTTTTTTGCCTGTAAAAAACTGACTGGTGCGATCATGCCGCGCTGGCCTGACCGCTCCCCAGACAACTTTTTCACGCTTACACAGTTACTTCGTCAGCGCCCTTGTCCGCCAGTTCCATCCAGCCTGCCAATACAGTGTAGGCGTCTTCCAGGCCCATGCGCTTCGGGGCCGAAAACAGCTGGATCGTCACCGCATCGCCCCAACCCTTGCGAATTTCCGACTGCACCTTGAGCAGCGTGTTCTTGGCCGCGCCGTAGGTCAGCTTGTCCGCCTTGGTCAGCAAGATGTGCATCGGCATGCCAGCCGCAACGGCCCAATCGAGCATCAACAGGTCGAAGTCGGTCATCGGGTGACGGATGTCCATCATCAGGATCAGACCTTTCAAACTCTCGCGACCACCCAGGTAGGCTTCCAGGTGACGCTGCCAGTGTTGCTTAAGCGGGATCGGTACTTTTGCATAACCGTAGCCCGGCAGGTCGACCAGACGGCGTTCATCGTCTAGCTTGAAGAAGTTCAACAGTTGCGTGCGCCCCGGGGTTTTCGAGGTGCGCGCCAGGCTGGCATGGGTCAGGGTGTTCAGAGCACTGGACTTGCCGGCGTTGGAACGCCCGGCGAAGGCGACTTCGAAGCCCTCGTCATCCGGACATTGGTCGACTTTGGCGGCGCTGAGCATGAAGGTGGACTGTTGGCACAGACCGAGGATGGGATTCTTGAGTTGCATGGGATTTCCGATGTGGGCGGCGCCAGGAATGGGCGCGGCAAGCAGTGTCGCTTCCGTTTCAGTGACGCCAGTATATAATGCCGCAGATTTTGTGTGCGCTTTGTCCCGACGCAGGATGAAGTTCACGAGAGCGACAGACCTTGATTGCGCACTAGAACGCAGATCGCTCTCAACCCTGAAAAGGTCGTTTTATGACGAAATGGCTGCTAGTTGCCGGAGTCTTGATGCCGCTTTACAGCGCTCAGGCTACACAGGATCCGGAAACTGTGTACAACCGTGTTTGTGGTGCCTGTCATTCCGGCCAACTACCCATGGCGCCCCGCAAGGGCGATCAGGAAGCTTGGACGCCGAGGTTGGCGAAAGGTATGGAGACGCTGGTGCAACACGTGACCCAGGGTTTCAAGGCGATGCCGCCGCGTGGTTTGTGCATGGACTGCAGTGCCGAGGATTACCAAGCCATCATCCACTGGATGAGCGAGTAAACCCGGTCCATAACTTAACCCTTAGCCGTAGTTGGATTAGCTGATGAACAAATTGATCGTGAGTCTGCTGTTGACCGTGGGGATCTCCGGCATTGCCCATGCTGCAGGTGAGCCAGTCAAACCTGGTGACGCCGCCGCAGGCCAGGCAAAAGCCGCCGTATGTGGCGCCTGTCATGGCCCGGATGGCAACAGCATGGCGCCTAACTTTCCAAAACTGGCCGGCCAAGGTGAACGCTACCTGACCAAGCAGCTGCACGACATCAAGTCGGGCAAGCGCACCGTTCTGGAAATGACTGGCCTGCTGACCAACCTGAGCGACCAGGATCTGGCGGACATCGCCGCCTACTTCGCCAGCCAGAAGGGCAGCGTCGGCGCCGCCGACCCGAAAGTCGTGTCTCGCGGTGAAGCGCTGTTCCGCGGTGGCGACCTGGCCAAGGGCCTGCCATCTTGCACCGGCTGCCACTCGCCAAACGGCGCAGGCAACGCAGCCGCCGGCTTCCCGCATCTAGGCGGCCAGCACGCTCAATATGTCGCCAAGCAACTGACCGATTTCCGCAAGGAAGAAGGCGGTCGCAATAACGACGGCGATACCAAACCAATGCAGAGTATTGCCAAAAAGCTGAGCGACGAAGACATCGCCGCAGTGTCCAGCTACATCCAGGGCCTGCACTAAGACCGATACATCGGGCGTAGCGCAAGGCATAGAACCCTTGCAACGTTAACGCTCGATTAATCCGTCACAGCAAGTATAAAAAGGGTGGCTTTGGCCGCCCTTTTTTGTGGCCGCTGCCGTTACACTACAGAACTCAGGCCCGCCATGACCTGTCTGAAATCAGGTCCCGCGAGGCGAAAAAATTGTCCAGGAGTAAAGCATGCGTAATCTGATCATCAGCGCCGTTTTTGCCGCTGCCAGCCTGTTCGGCATGACTGCCCAAGCCGCTGAAACCCCCGCCGCACCTTATGTCGAGCTGAGCAATCCGGTGCCGGTCGCCGTGCCTGGCAAGATCGAAGTGGTGGAGCTGTTCTGGTACGGTTGCCCGCACTGCTACGCCTTCGAACCCGTGATCAACCCATGGGTTGAAAAGCTGCCTTCCGACGTGAACTTCGTACGCATTCCAGCCATGTTCGGCGGTCCATGGGATGCACACGGCCAGATGTTCCTGACCCTCGAAGCCATGGGTGTCGAGCACAAGGTCCACGCCGCAGTGTTCGAAGCCATTCAGAAAGAACACAAGAAGCTGACCGACAAGAATGACATGGCGGACTTCCTGGCCACCCAGGGCGTCGACAAGGACAAGTTCCTGGCCACGTTTGACTCCTTCGCCATCAAGGGCCAGATCAACAAGGCGCGCGAGCTGGCGAAAAAATATGAAATCACCGGGGTTCCAACCATGATCGTCAACGGCAAGTATCGTTTTGACGTAGGTTCTGCCGGCGGTGCCGAACAAGCCCTGCAACTGGCCGATAAACTGGTCGACCAGGAGCGAGCGGCTAACAAGGCTGCCGCCAACTAAGAGGCGCCTGCCATGCGCCGCTGGGGAACCGAACGCATCGTTGGCCTGCATGATCCGCGGGTCAACGAGCATCACCTGGAATCGACGGGCCTGCCCGCAGACAGCCGTCTGCGCTTGCTCAGCTTCAATATCCAGGTCGGTATCAGCACCGAGCGGTATCGGCATTATCTGACCCGGGGCTGGCAACATCTGTTGCCGCACACCGGGCGTGCCGACAATCTGCAAAAGATCGGCAACCTGCTGGGCGACTTCGACCTGGTCGCCCTCCAGGAAGCCGATGGCGGCAGCCTGCGATCAGGCTACGTCAACCAGGTCGAACACCTGGCCCAGCTCGGCGCCTTTCCTTACTGGTATCAGCAACTCAATCGCAATCTCGGTCGCCTGGGCCAGCACAGCAACGGTGTGCTCAGTCGCCTGCGGCCGTGGGCGATCGAGGACCATCCTCTGCCAGGGCCGAAGGGTCGCGGAGCGATTCTGGTGCGCTTCGGCGAAGGCCCGGAAGCGTTGGTGGTGGTCATGATGCACTTGGCACTGGGCGCTCGTGCCCGCAGCCTGCAACTGGCTTACATCCGCGAAGTCATCGGCGGTTACAAACACCAGGTGCTGATGGGTGATATGAACACCCACGCCAGTGACCTGCTGCAACACTCCCCATTGCGCGACCTTGGGCTGCTGGCCCCGCAAATGGAAGCAACGTTCCCCAGCTGGCGCCCGCAGCGCTGCCTGGACCATATTCTACTGAGCCCGAGCCTGACCCTTGAAAAGGTCGAGGTGCTGGCACAACCCATTTCCGATCACCTGCCGGTCGCGGTAGAGATTCGTCTGCCGGGTTCGCTCACGGCCGATGCATTGCCCGCGTTGAGTCCTGCCCCCCGCGGATCCCATGAATGAGCGACGAAGCACAGCGCTGGAAAGAGAAGTACCTGCAAAGCATCGAACAACAGGAAAAGCTCGAACGTCGCTGGGATGCCCGGCTCGACCTGCTGCGCCGGGGTCTGGTGCGCAGCACGCTGGCAGCGGAAGGCACCGACCGCGCCGTTGACCAATGCATGAAGGAGATGCGCGAAGTCGTGCGCACCGACGACATGGACGCCGGTCTCGCCGCCCTGCTACCACGCCTGGAAAAAGCCGTACTCGACTCCGAGCAGCGACGGGAGACCCGGGTCAACCAAACCAGCGCCGCACTCAATGCCCTGGTCACGCAGCTGCAAACATTGCCGCTGCCCCGGGAAGTGAGTCGTCCCCTCAAGCACTTCGCCAAGCAACTGGACAGTCGCGTCAGCCAGGCGCGCGAGATCCCGTTGCTGCTGGGCGAACTGAGCGGACTGCAAGGCAAGGCCCTGAGTCAGCTGGAGAGCCCGACGGAACCCGAACGCCCGGGTTTGTTGCAGCGGTTGTTCGGTCATCGCGATGCGGAAGATACAACCGCCCCCACAGAACAAACGCTTGTAGCGCAGATGGGCGAACCCGTTCTGGCGCCCATGGTCGCGACCCCGTCGGTCATTGCCGAGACCATACCTCAGATACTCCGCGACATTCCGGATGCAACCCAACCTGCTGCTATTGCGCCAGCCCTGGAGCCGCAGCAAGCTCCAGCCCGGCCTGCGCAAGTCATGGCCGAAGCCGATACTCAGCACTTCGAGATACAGCCTGCACCTGTTGTTGCACCCACCATCCTGGCTGAACCGGCAGTCAATCCCGACGAATTGAGCCCGGTGGTGCCGCTCGACACCCTGCCGCTGCCCTCGCCCATGGCCCAGGTCCTGGCTGCCATCGATCCGCATCAACCCGAGCAGGACATGCTCTACGCCCTGCCCGACTCGCCCGAACCGTCTTACAGCTCGGTGGCCAAACACATCGAAGACACCTTGTTGGGCTTGCTTGACGACCTGACGGTACCCGAGCGGCACCGTCCACAAGCCGACTCAATGCGTGAGCGCCTGAAAAATGGCTTGAACTGGTACGAGTTGCTGCCGATTCTCGACGATCTTGCGACTTTAATGCTGGCAATCTCCGACGGTGGCCAACACGAGTTCGAAGCCTATCTGCAGGGGCTCAACGAACGCCTGGAATCGTTCCAGAGCAACTTGCTGGCCGCCAGCGCCGGGCATGCCGACAGCCGATCCGCCGCCCATGCGATGGACACGCAGATTCGCGAACAAGTCGACGGCATGCAGAGCAGCATGCAGGAAGCAGCCGACCTGAATGATCTCAAGCACGTGCTGGAAAACCATCTGGAAGGTTTGCTCGGCACCATGGACCAGCACCGCCAGCAGCGCGACGAGCGCGAGCAGGAGGTGGCGGCCCGCCTTCAAGGCCTGGCCGAACGAGTTGCGCACATGGAACAGGAAGCCCAGGGCTTTCGTGAGCACCTGGAAGAGCAACGCCAGAAAGCCTTGATCGACCCGCTGACCGGCCTGCCCAACCGCGCGGCCTGGAGCGAGCGCCTTGAGTATGAGATCGGCCAATGGCAGCAGCACGGCAATACGTTGATGCTGGCCATGCTCGACCTCGATCACTTCAAGCGCATCAATGATAATTACGGGCACCTGGCGGGCGACAAAGTCTTGAAAATCATTGCCAGTGTGCTGCGCAAGCGCCTGCGCACGACGGATTTCATTGCGCGGTTTGGTGGCGAGGAATTTGTCCTGCTGATGCCATCCACAGTCCCGGCAAACGGCATGAAATTCCTGGAAACCCTGCGCGCCGCCATCGAAGCCTGCCCTTTTCACTTCAGGGGTGAACCGGTGACCGTCACCCTCTCCATAGGACTGGCGGCGTTCAGGCCCGGTGAGCATGGCGATGTGGTGCTTAAAAGAGCTGATCAGGCGCTTTACCGTGCAAAAAATGCCGGGCGCAACCGGGTGGAGATGGGCTGAGCGCTTTGTCGCTCCATTTAGTTCAAATCGTTGCGATGACCCAACACGCGCAAGACAGTACGTTACACTGTTGCATTACTGTCTCTAGCGTGTTGGCTTCCCTCCATGAAATATCTTGCTCTCATCGTGTCGCTGATCCTGCTGGCCGGCTGCGCCAGTGGTCCGCGCTACGACACTCGCCATGCTTCGCCCAATCACGACAGTCGTATTCAGTTCGTCGTGCTCCACTACACCAATGCATCGCTGGAGCGCTCGCTGCAACTGCTGACCCATGGCGAAGTCAGCAGCCACTACCTGATCGGCGACGACAAAAAGGCGACCATCTACAAGCTGATGGATGAAAACCTGCGGGCCTGGCACGCCGGGGAAAGCCAATGGCAAGGCAGGACGTGGATGAACTCCAGTTCCATCGGCATTGAAATCGTCAATCCGGGCTTCAAGGACACCCCGACCGGGCGCCTGTGGTACCCCTACTCCGAAGCGCAGGTCGAGTCCCTGATCGTCCTGCTCAAGGACATCAGCCAGCGCTACGCAATCAGCCCTCGCAGTATTGTCGGCCATAGCGACATCGCGCCCTTGCGCAAGCTTGATCCGGGGCCTCTGTTTCCCTGGAAGCGCCTGGCTGAACAAGGGATAGGAATATGGCCGAACGAGCAAGCCGTAGCCCGCCAGCAACCCCGGTTCGAAACACAGCTACCGAGCATCAGCTGGTTCCAGGCACAACTGGCACGCGTCGGTTATGACACGCCGCAAACCGGCGAACTGGATGTTGCTACCCGCCATGTACTGGCGGCCTTCCAGATGCATTTCCGCCCGTCGCGTTTTGACGGTACGCCGGACGCACAAACGGCAGCGCTGCTTCAGGTTTTAAATCAGACAAAATAATGACGATCGCCCGACGGTCAGCGCATTTCTCAAATAGCAGCTATAACTCATTGGTAATCCGTCGGATATTCCATAATGACTGTTGCTCGAGAGACACTTAGCAGCTGGTTCTATCGCCCTTGGTTTCTGGCGATGCTGGCTGCTGTCTTGAGCGCGACGTTGATGATGGCCGGCAGCTACTTTGTCGCCGTGCACCAGGTTGAGCAAAACGAAAGCTGGGAAATGAACGCCCAGGGTGAACGATTTCTCGCTCGGCTGGAGCAACTGTTCGGGCAGTTGCGCGAAAGCCTTGATGACCTCGAAGCCCAGCCGCTACGTAGCTGCGATGACGACATGATCGCGACCCTGCAGCAGGTCAGCTTCAATTATCGCTTCGTCTATGAGGCGGCCTACATGGACGCCTCGCGAATCTGTTCCAACCGTCCCCGCCAGGAAGGCTTGTCCCTGATACGCCCACCGGACATCCAGGGCCCCACCTACAGTTACTGGTTGAACACCACCACCGAGCCCGATGAAAACCGTGCCGCGCTGATGCTCGGACGCGGCAATTTCCGGGTCGCGACGTCTCGCGGCCATCTGACCGACATGGTCGACCTTTCGCCGGGAAGCAGCCTGCTGGTGGTTCTTGACCATGGCACCCGGGCGATTCCGGTACTGGGCGTTGCGCAAGCCTGGCCACCAACCGGCCATTGGCCCCCGAAAACCCGCGATGCGCTGCAAGTCACCCAGACCAAGTTGATTTACCGCATGCCCACCGACAACCCGGAATACCAACTGGTGCTGATCAGCCCGCGCAGTGGCACCCATATACCGCCCGTGTGGTGGTGGTTGCTGCCCGCCTGCCTGCTATTGGCACTGTGCGTAGGCTTCCTGGTGTTTTTGCTGGTGCGCCAGCGCCAGTCACTGGACGCGGAGCTGACGGGCGCCATCCGCCGGGGTGAGTTGCAGGTGCTGTATCAGCCGATCTTTGACCTCGACAGCCGCAATTGCGTCGGGGCTGAGGCCTTGCTGCGCTGGCGACGGCCAGATGGCACCCTGACCAGTCCCGAC
Source organism: Pseudomonas sp. WJP1 (assembly GCF_028471945.1). Classification (NCBI taxonomy): domain Bacteria; kingdom Pseudomonadati; phylum Pseudomonadota; class Gammaproteobacteria; order Pseudomonadales; family Pseudomonadaceae; genus Pseudomonas; species Pseudomonas sp. WJP1. The sequence continues at coordinate 48,716 of NZ_CP110128.1, read as the reverse complement.
CTGTTCATCCCGATGGCCGAGAACACCGGGCAGATCCGCCAGATGACCGACTTTGTCCTGCAACGCCTGCTTGAGCAGTTGGGGCAACTGCTGCGGGCCAATCCGCAGCTGTACATCTCGGTCAACCTGGCGGCCTGCGATGTCATGGTCCCGCGGATCGGCCAAGTGATGGCTCGCTTGTTGACCCTGCACCGGGTCGCGGCCAAGCAGATTGCCTTCGAAGTCACCGAACGCGGATTGATCGATGTGGTGGTGGCCCGGGAAAACCTGCAAGCCTTGCGGGATGTCGGGCATCAGGTACTGATCGATGACTTTGGCACCGGCTACTGCAGCCTCGCCTACCTGCAAACCCTGCCGGTGGATTGCCTGAAGATCGACAAGGCTTTCATCGATGCGCTCGGCCATGACGCGGCGAGCAGCGGTGTGGCGCCGCATATCATTCACATGGCCCAGTCACTGCATTTGAAGGTGATTGCCGAGGGTATCGAACATGAAGCCCAGGCGGCGCTCCTGAGCAGTGAGGGGGTGAGGTTCGGCCAGGGCTGGCTGTTCGCTCATGCACTGAGTGCGGTGCAGTTCATTGAGCTGATAACCCGAGGCCGCCGACTGGCCGGTCGACGCCTGGATGACGAAGCGTAAAAGCGCTTACACGGTCAACGTCATATAGAACTGAGTTCCCTGCCCCGGTCGCGAGTAAACGCCCATGCGTCCACCATGCAACTGCACGATTTCCTTGCACAGCGCCAGACCGAGCCCGGCCCCGCCTTTCTTGCGACCGACCTGGACGAAGGGCTCGAAGATCCGACCCTGTTGCCCATAGGCGATGCCTTCACCGTTATCTTCGACGCTGATGATGACCCTGTCCCCATGGCGCCTGGCTTGTAAACGTATCAGTCCGCCGCTGGCGGTATGGCGCAGCGCGTTATCGATCAGATTGTCGAGCACCCGGTCCAGTTGCGGCTGATCGGCTTGCAGCCGTGGCAAGGATCCTTGGACTTCCACCAACAGCTCGACGCCCTTCTCCTGTGCGCCGTCAGTGAAACGAATTTGCGCCTGCTCCAGCAAATCCTCGATGGAACACGGCGCCAGGGTGAGTTTTTGCAAGCCGTTCTGGTAGCGGGAGAAATTCAGCAGGTCGTTGATCAGCTGCATGAGCCGCTGCATTTCTTCGTTTACCGTGTCCAGCAGGTCCGCTTCCCGGGACTCTGGCGGGAAATGCGCGCGCTCGCGAAACAGGCCGAATGCCATGTGCATGCCGGTAACGGGTGTGCGCAGTTCATGGGAGGCGCGCAAGACGAACTCACTACGCACCCGTTCAAAGGCTCGTTGTTCAGTCACATCGTGCAGCACCATCACCGCGCCGAGGATATGCCCCTGGGTATGGATGACCGGCGTCAGGCTATAAGTCAGCAACCGCGTCTCGCCATCGACCTCGATACTCAGGTCATCCGGCATACGCTCCAACGTGCCGCCACGCAGTACCAGCTGCAATTGTTCATCGAGCTCGGGATGCTCCAGCGCCTCACCCAAGCCCCGCCCGAGTCGATCGGTGTCCCATCCCAGCTGACGTTGCGCTACCGGGTTGAGATGCTCCAGGTGCCCCTGGCGATCGATCATCAGCAAGCCATCGTCGATGCCGTCGAGCACCGCCTGCAACCGCTGCTGTCCCGCCAGCAACTCATCGACGTTGGTGGCCTGATGTTCGCGCAGCGCCTCGGCCATGATCCCGAATCGCCGGGTCAGCTGATTCAGCTCCACGGCCGAGGACACCGGCAGCGTGACGTCGAAATTTCCCTGGCCAATATTATCCGCCGCCTGCGCGAGAGCCTCGATGGGCTCACCGAAACGCCGGGCGATGGCATGCGCGGTGATGAAGCCGATGACCAACACCGCCAGCCCGACCAGGCCAAGCAGCCCGGCGATCAGCAGCGCACGCTCACGGGCCTTGCGTTCAACGGTGCTGATGTCATCCAGCGCCCGCTTGTGTTCGGCAATCAAGCCATTGCGCAGCAGATTGAATTTTTCGGTCAGCTCATCGTTGCCGCTGAGTACGCGCCGGGGGTCAGCGGACACTTCATACGCACCAATGAAGCTCAAATAGTCGGCTTTGGCCTTTTTGAAGCCGAGGTTTTCACCCGGCGGCTCCTGGGCAATACCTTCCTCCAGCAGCTCAAGGTAACGCTGCCTGGACGCTTCGAAGGCGGCGGGATCATTGTTTTCGCTAAGCATGACGAGCAACTGATCGCCCAGCGTCTGCCGCAACTTGAGCCCCAGGTCCAGGGTGACGAAGTTGTTGCGCACCAACGCTTCCTGGCTCCCGGCCATCTGCAACACACTGACAAGACCGAGCAGCAGCCCAAGCAGTGCCACAGTGATCAGCGCAGAAATGCTGAGGAAGAGACGGGTCTGCAACTTCATCGCCAGCTTCATCGCCGCGAACTCACAGGTTGTACTGCTTGCGCTTGCGATACAGCGTCGACGCGTCGATCCCCAGGGTTTTGGCGGCTTGATCCAGCGTACCCGCGGTGGCGAGGACGGCACCGATATGGGCCTTTTCCAGCTCATCCAGGCTTAATGGGGCTCCGATACGCGGGGCGTTATTGATCAGTGCTTCGGCCATGCCCAGGTGGCTGATCTCCACCCGCTCCTGCGGGCAAATAATGCTCGCGCGCTCCACCACGTTACGCAGCTCGCGAATGTTCCCGGGCCAGCGGTAACCCAGGAGCGCCTCACGTGCTTCGTCACTGAAACCCCGTGCGGGACGCGCGTATTCCTTGACGAAACGGGCCAGAAACCGGTCAGCGAGTGTAAGAATATCTTCCCGACGCTCGCGCAATGGCGGCAGGTGCAGCGTAATGACATTCAGGCGATACAGCAGGTCCTCGCGGAAACGGCCGTCGCGCACCATGTCTTCGAGATTCTGGTTGGTAGCCGCAAGGATGCGCACATCGGCGCGACGGGTGACCGGGTCACCCACCCGCTCGTACTCTTTGTCTTGAATGAAGCGCAGCAACTTTGGTTGCAAAACCAAGGGAAAATCGCCGATTTCGTCGAGAAACAAGGTGCCGCCATCGGCCTGGTTAACGCGCCCCAGGGTGCTTTCGCTGGCGCCGGTAAATGCACCCCGGCTGTGCCCGAACAGTTCGCTTTCCATGAGTTCGGCCGTCAGCGACGGGCAGTTGATGGTGATACAGGACTTTTTCGAGCGCTTGCTCCAGCCATGAATCGCCTGGGACAACTCGCCTTTACCGGTACCGGACTCGCCAAGGATCAGGATGTTGGCGTCGGTTGTGGCCACCTGACGGGCAGTCTCGAGCACGACTTTCATGGCCGGGCTGTGGGAATCCAGGCCGTCCTTGGGTTTACGTACCTCACCTTCCAGTGCCTCCAGACGTGCCGACAATTGCCGCACTTCCAGCTGTTTGGCCGTGGCCAGGCGCAACTGATCGGGGCTGCACGGCTTGACCAGATAGTCGGCGGCACCCGCCTGAATCGCATCCACGGCAGTGTCTACGGCCGAATGCGCGGTGACGATCACCACGCGCATCCATGGGGCCTGGATGCGCATCTGCGCCAGAACGTCCAGGCCGTTGTCCTCTCCGAGGCGCAAATCCAGGAAGCACAGGTCGAAGACCTGACGCTGCAGCAAGGCTTCCGCTTGCGCAGCGCTGTTAGCGGTCGCCACGCTGTAGCCTTCATCTTCAAGGCAATAACGGAAGGTTCGCAGGATGGCAGATTCATCATCCACCAGAAGAATGCGGCCTTGATGCTCAGTGGCGGATTCCATTTTCCTACGCTCCTTAATGAATGATCTTGGTTAGTCCCGGAAAAATCGGGCAAGTTGCATGGTTTATTCTGATCCATTCCTGCCTTAGCAGGGTAGCTAACTCCTGTTCCCTCGCCGCAGCGCCCGCAATTGCGCTTTCTGGAAAGAAAACCCCTTATCAGAGATGCCTTGCGTCCATTTCTGACAGCCGCACCCTCCTCTCAATTCAAAAATATTGCGATGTCTTTGCGCGGAGTCGTGCATTACGCACGACTGCACGAGGGCTCATCGTGCAGGATGCGTCGGGCCACATTCTCCGCATAAGCATAACTATCTGTTTTTAAACGATTTTTTTAAGAAAAAAAGCTGGCATGCAGGCTGCAATAACCTGATTAACGCAGGGCAACAACAAATGCCCTCAACCCAATTCCCCAGCGTGGGAGGAGCTTCAGGATGAATCGCCAACGTGCCGCCCAATTGCATCTCTCGCCACTGCATGTTCAGCAAGGCCTGTTTGCGGTACTTGCACTGGTGATCACCTTGATCGCCGGTCAACAGTTTCTTCTGTGGGAACAGAGCCAGCAGCCAGAAGCCCCGCGCGTTTCGTTCGAGCGTCCGACCCAAACCCAATTCAGCGCGGCAGGCAGCGGTTTGGTAGATACCACCCCGATGCGAATGATGGACGTCGACCAGGCGCAGCCGGCCGATGAAATGTCCCGTCAGGAACGCTGGGTGTTCTAAGCACATCGACTTGGTGCGCTCGCCGCGCCGGGAAAGCAACACCTCTAAATAGAAGCGTAAGGAGAATCACCATGTTGAGCTGGGCAATCACATTCTTGATCATTGCCATCATTGCTGCAGTACTGGGCTTCGGTGGCATCGCGGGCACCGCCACGGGTATCGCCAAGATTCTCTTTGTCGTGTTCCTGGTGATGTTCATTGCTTCCTTCTTCTTTGGCCGTCGCGGCCGAGGATGAACATGAGCGTTTTAAAGACATTGGCAGCCGCCCTGCTACCGGGCGGGCGGTCGTGCCATGGCAAGCGAAGTTCCACAGTGGTACTGAATTGAAGACGCGAAAGAGGCGCATCGCTTCTTTCCCATTGCGCCACCCGAGGAAGGCAGGCGCATGACCAAGGGGTCGGGACGTTCTGCCTGCTTCAGGGGCGGAGTGACCTACGGGTACAGGGAGTGCCTGCGTGAGGGCCGGGTCAGGAAAGCTTCCACGCAAGTTCGCCGGCCAACCACGGCTCGACGGGCTTGCGTAGGGCTTGAAGCTCAAAGCACCAGCAATAAATAGTCTTCGAGGCTGCAAGAGCGACCGTACATCGAGAAAAATCGCCTTTCTTTTGCGCTCAAGTCTCTGGGCAAATCTCGCGATTTTCCTTCATTTCGACACCCTTCCCCACTGTTCAAAAAACACACAACCTGCTCTGTGATGGCCGGTTCACGGCACTTATGCCTGCCAATATGTCGTATTCGAACCGGTTGGGACGCGCGTTTCACTCAAAAAACCTCATGCCGATTCGGCATAGGGTAGGCGTTTACGGCATTAGACGTCGCTTCCTTGCATCGGAATAGTTGCGCCTTTTTTCGCCTGCCAGAGAGCCATTAACAAGCGCTCCGGGGCTCCTTATACGGGAACATGTGCACTGACATTTTCGCCACAAGCGAAGCCGCTCATGCATGTGTTCGAGTCAAACTGAAGTAAGGGTAAAGATATGAAGAAGGCAAAGCTTAGCCTCGCCTGGCAGATCCTCATCGGTCTGGTATTGGGGATTGCAATCGGTGCGCTGCTCAACCATTTCAGTGCCGAAAAAGCCTGGTGGATCAGCAACGTCCTGCAACCAGCAGGCGATATCTTTATCCGTCTGATCAAGATGATCGTGATCCCGATCGTCATCTCTTCCCTGATCGTAGGCATCGCCGGCGTCGGTGACGCCAAGAAACTTGGGCGCATTGGCCTCAAGACCATCATTTACTTCGAAATCGTCACCACCATCGCCATCGTGGTCGGTCTGCTGCTGGCCAACCTGTTCCATCCAGGTGCCGGCATCGACATGAGCACCCTGGGCACTGTGGACATTTCCAAGTACCAGGCCACGGCGGCCGAGGTTCAGCATGAACACGCGTTCATCGAAACCATCCTCAACCTGATCCCGTCGAACATCTTCGCGGCCATGGCCCGCGGCGAAATGCTGCCGATCATCTTCTTCTCCGTACTGTTCGGTCTCGGCTTGTCGAGCTTGCAGGCGGACCTGCGCGAGCCGCTGGTGAAGATGTTCCAGGGCGTATCGGAAAGCATGTTCAAGGTCACCCACATGATCATGAACTACGCGCCGATCGGCGTGTTCGCACTGATCGCGGTGACCGTGGCCAACTTCGGCTTCGCGTCCCTGCTGCCGCTGGCAAAACTGGTCATCCTGGTTTATTTCGCCATCGCCTTCTTCGCCTTCGTGGTACTGGGCCTGATCGCTCGCCTGTTCGGCTTCTCGGTGCTCAAGCTGATGCGCATCTTCAAGGATGAGCTGGTGCTGGCCTACTCCACCGCCTCCTCCGAAACCGTGCTGCCACGTGTGATCGAGAAGATGGAAGCCTACGGCGCGCCAAAAGCCGTTTGCAGCTTCGTGGTGCCGACCGGCTACTCGTTCAACCTGGACGGTTCGACCCTGTACCAGAGCATCGCGGCCATCTTCATTGCCCAGCTGTACGGCATCGACCTGTCGATCAGTCAGCAATTGCTGCTGGTACTGACCCTGATGGTCACCTCCAAAGGCATCGCTGGCGTACCGGGCGTGTCCTTCGTGGTGCTGCTGGCCACCCTGGGCAGCGTCGGTATCCCGCTCGAAGGCCTGGCATTCATCGCCGGTGTCGATCGTGTGATGGACATGGCGCGTACCGCTCTGAACGTGATCGGCAACGCCCTGGCCGTACTGGTCATCGCGCGTTGGGAAGGCATGTACGACGACGCCAAGGGCCAGCGCTACTGGAACTCCCTGCCGCACTGGCGTAGCAAGGAAAAGCTGCCGGCTGGTGAAGCTTCCCGTAACTGATAGCTGAACCCTGTGGTGGCTCCTACAGTGATCCGAGCCAGCCCTACCAACAAACCCCGGAGAAATCCGGGGTTTGTCGTTTCTGGCCACCCCGCTATCATTCGCGCATCTTTTGGGGGATTTGACTGATGCTTAATGGCCTGTGGCTTGGCTTCTTCATCGTGGCTGCCGTGTCGGCGCTGGCGCAATGGCTGATCGGCGGCAACGCCGGGATCTTCGCGGCGATGGTGGAAAGCATATTCGCCATGGCCAAGTTGTCGGTCGAGGTCATGGTCCTGCTGTTTGGCACCCTCACCCTGTGGCTGGGCTTTCTGCGGATCGCCGAGAAGGCCGGGATCGTCGAATGGCTGGCCAAGGCCCTGGGGCCGCTGTTTTTGCGCCTGATGCCGGAAGTCCCGGCCGGCCACCCCGCCATCGGCCTGATTACCCTGAACTTCGCCGCCAACGGCCTGGGCCTGGACAATGCCGCCACGCCCATCGGCCTCAAGGCCATGAAGGCCCTGCAGGAGCTCAATCCCAGCGATACGATCGCCAGTAACGCGCAGATCCTGTTCCTGGTGCTCAACGCCTCCTCCCTGACCTTGTTGCCGGTGACCATCTTCATGTACCGCGCCCAGCAAGGCGCGCCCGACCCGACGCTGGTGTTCCTGCCGATCCTGCTCGCCACCAGTTGCTCGACCATCGTCGGCTTCCTGGCCGTGGCCTTCATGCAACGCCTGCGCGTCTGGGACCCGGTGGTGCTGGCGTACATGATTCCCGGTGCCTTGATCCTGGGTGGTTTCATGGCGTTGCTGGCAACGCTTTCTGCCACTGCACTCGCCAGTTTGTCGTCGATCCTCGGCAATCTGACGCTATTCGGGATAATCATGCTGTTTTTGGTAATCGGCGCGCTGCGCAAAGTGAAGGTTTACGAAGCGTTCGTCGAAGGCGCCAAAGAAGGCTTCGACGTGGCGAAGAACCTGCTGCCGTACCTGGTGGCGATGCTCTGCGCCGTGGGCGTGTTGCGGGCGTCCGGCGCCCTGGATTTCGGCCTCGACGGGATTCGTCACCTGGTGGAATGGGCAGGTTGGGACACGCGCTTTGTCGATGCGCTGCCGACTGCGATGGTCAAACCCTTCTCCGGCAGCGCCGCCCGGGCGATGCTGATCGAAACGATGAAAACGTCGGGTGTGGACAGCTTCCCGGCGCTGGTGGCGGCGACGATTCAGGGCAGTACCGAAACCACGTTCTATGTGCTGGCGGTGTACTTCGGTGCGGTGGGTATCCAGCGAGCGCGGCATGCGGTGGGGTGTGCGTTGCTGGCGGAATTGGCGGGCGTACTGGGCGCCATTGGTGTCTGCTACTGGTTCTTCGGCTAACCAAGCCCCCTGTAGGAGCGAGCTTGCTCGCGAAAAACCAGAGGGCGCTGCGGGCCATCTGGTTTTACGCGTTATCGTTCACGACCATCGCGAGCGAGCTCGCTCCTACAGGGGCGCGACTTTCTGCCCTTGCTCCACCGCCCAAGCCACCACCTGTGCCGTCAGTTGATCGTTGGCCTGGCCGAATCCGCTGACAACGGCGGGCACCTTCACATCATTCAATGGCTGGCGCACCTCAAAGCGGCGACTGGCAAGGATGCGCTGGTCATACCCGCGCACCAGCAGAGCATCCAGCCTTACCACGACACTGGCGCCGGTGCCCTGATACTCGGTCTGAAACGCCTGCAAACTACCGCCCAGCTCCAGATCCGCCTGGAAGTTGCTGTCATCGGTACTGAGCAACGTCACCCGACCATCACGCTGGAAACCATCGAGCAGGCGATTGCGCACCAGCACCGGCGCCGGGTCGCTCCAGCGTGCACCCTTGTAGTTGCTGATCACGTCGCCCTGGGGAATGACGGCGATGTTCGGGCTGTTCAACGCTTCACTGGCCTGGGGTTTGTTCAGGCGCAACGACCAGCGCTGCGGCGTGACCTGACTGGCCGATGTGCTGCTATGCGCCGACGGCAATCGGTAGAGCTCGAAGGGTTCGGTCTTGGGCAGGATCGAGCACGAGCTGATCAGGGTGAAGCTGGCGAGGAGGGCGAGGCGGGTCAGCTTCATGGGGTGAATTCCTTGCTCTTGTCACTGCCCAGCAGGTAGCCGCTGGGGTTGGATTCCAGGCGTTGAGAAATGGCGCGCAACGAGGTGAGGGTTTCACGCAATTCACGCACCGCCGGGGCCAGGCCATTGAGCCCCTGCATGCCGCTGTTGAGCGAATCCTGATTGGTGGTCAGCAGTTTGTTGATCGTCGCGGTGCTCTGCTCCAGCGACTTCATGGCCTGTTCGGCGCTGCCGAACATCTGTTTGCCCTTATCATTGAGCAAGCCATTGGCGTTGCGCATCAACGCCGACGTCTGTTCCATCATGGTGCTGGCCTGCTTGCCGACCGAGGAAAGTTGCTGCATGGCCTGTCGAATGTCGCCGCGCTGGTCGGCAATGACCCCGGTGGTTTGCTCCAGATGCTCCAGGGTCTTGCTGATGCGCTCGATGTTTTCCATGGAAAACATCAGGTTGGCGTTGTGCATCAAGGTATTCACCCCGGCCATCAGGTCGTTGCTGTCATTGAGCAAGCGGGCGATGGGCGAGGGCGAAGCAATAATGGTAGGCAGTTTGCCGTCCTTGCCTTTAAGCGTCGGGCTCTGGGGCGTGCCGCCGCTGAGCTGGATGATCGATGTCCCGGTGACCCCGGTCAGCGCCAGCTTGGCCTGGGTGTCTTCCTTGATCGGGGTATCGCCGCCCAGACGGATCCGCGCCAGCACCCGGCGCGGGTCCTTCGGGTCCAGGCGCAGCGACACCACGTCGCCGACCTTGATCCCGCTGTACTGCACCGAACTGCCCTTGGACAGGCCGCTGACCGCCTCGTTGAACACGACCTCGTAATCCTTGAACTCGGTGTCGACACTGGACTTGGCCAGCCACAGGCCGAAGAGCAGGGCACCTGTCACCACAATCACGGTGAACAGGCCGATCAATACATGATGGGCTCGGGTTTCCATGTCAGACCTCGTTGAGCTGTTGAGCGGCCGTCAGCGCCGCGCGGCCGCGAGGGCCATGGAAGTATTCGTGAATCCACGCGTCGTCGGTTTCCGAGACGACATCAATGGCATCGGCCACCAGCACTTTCTTCTGCGCCAGTACCGCCACGCGGTCGGTGATGGTGTAGAGGGTGTCGAGGTCGTGGGTCACCAGGAACACGCTCAGGCCCAGGGCATCACGCAGGGTCAGGATCAGTTGATCGAAGGCGGCGGCACCGATCGGATCGAGACCGGCGGTGGGTTCGTCGAGAAACAGGATGTCCGGGTCCAGCGCCAGGGCTCGTGCCAGTGCCGCCCGCTTGATCATGCCGCCGGACAGGGACGCGGGGTACTTGTCCGCCGCCGACAGCGGTAAGCCGGCCAAGGCCAGTTTCACCGCCGCCAGGTGCTCGGCATCGTCACGGCTCAAACCCGCGTGTTCGATCAGGGGCAGGGCGACGTTCTCGGTCACGGTCAACGAAGAGAACAGGGCGCCTTTCTGGAACAGCACACCGAAGCGCCGTTCGATCAGCGACCGCTCGTGCTCGGGTAAGGTCGGCAGGTTTTTACCGAAGACTTTCACCTCGCCCTCGCTGGGCTGGCGCAAACCGACAATGCTGCGCAGCAGCACTGATTTACCGCTACCGGAACCACCGACCACGGCCAGGATCTCGCCCTTGTACAGATCCAGGTCGAGGTTTTCGTGCACGCTCTGGCTACCGAAACGATTGCACAGGCCACGGACTTCGATCACCGCCTCGGCGGGCGCTCGGGGTAAACGACTCACCAGCTCATCTCCATGAAAAACAGCGCGGCCACGGCGTCGAGCACGATCACCACGAAAATCGACTGCACCACGCTGGAGGTGGTGTGGGCGCCGACGGACTCGGCGCTGCCGCTGACCTTGAAGCCTTCCAGGCAACCGATCGCGGCAATCAGAAACGCGAAGATCGGTGCTTTGACGATCCCCACCAAAAAGTGCTGAACGCCGATGTCCGATTGCAGCAGCGACAGGAACATCGCCGGCGAAATATCCAGCGATACCGCGCAGACGACGCCGCCGCCGATAATCCCCGAAACCATCGCCAAAAAGGTCAGCATCGGCAATGCCACCAGCAGGGCCAAGACCCGCGGCACCACCAGCAACTCTATCGGGTCGAGGCCCAGGGTGCGGATGGCGTCGATTTCCTCGTTGGCCTTCATCGAACCGATCTGTGCGGTGAACGCACTGGCGGTGCGCCCGGCCATCAGGATCGCCGTCAGCAGCACGCCGAATTCGCGCAGGAAGGCAAACGCCACCAGGTCCACCGTGAACACACTGGCGCCGAACGTGGTCAGCACCGTCGCCCCGAGAAAGGCCACCACGGCACCCACCAGAAAGGTCAGCAGGGCAACGATGGGCGCGGCGTCGAGGCCGGTCTGTTCGATGTGCGCCACCATCGGCGTGATGCGCCAGCGGCTGGGACGGAACAGCCCACGAACGATGGTTTCCAGAATCAGGCCGACGAACCCCAGCAGCTGCAGGGTGTCCTGCCAGACGGTGTCCACCGCGCGGCCAATGCGGGTCAGCAATTGAATGCCGACGCTGATTTCCGGCTCCTTGAGCGGCACGCAGAAGTCCGTCAGTGACTGATAGACGGTCTGCAACAACGCGCGGTCGGCGGAGGAGAGGGTGCAATCGGGATGTTCGGCGGATCGGCCCAGGCGCTCGGAGCCCAGCAGCTCCACCAACAGCGAAGCGCCGGCGGTATCAAGGGCGCCGAGGCCATTGAGGTCGATGCGGGTGCTGTCGTCGTATTGGCCTTCGAGCTTTTCGCTCAGGTGCTTGAGGTCGGCGTAATGGGCAAGCGTCCAGTCTCCCGTCACCCGAATCTGCGGCGGGGAGTGCGAGGTGTCCAATTGGGCATTGCCGGCCACTGTGCTGCTGGTCATAAGCTCCGTGCTTTTTCGGCTATTACGCAGAGCTATGTAATAACACGAACTGACTCACTTTTCTTTGACCGGTGTGCTGTCTGCCACCTTGAAGCGCAACACACCGATCAGTTGGCCGTCTTCGGTCAACACTCGCACCTGCCATTTGCCTGCCGGGTTGCCAGGGAAGTTCTGCTTGTGGGTCCAGGCCCGGTAGCCTTCCTTGCGTCCACCGTGGATATCGAGAGGGATGCGATCGACCTCTTTGCCGTTGAATTGCCAGACGTGATAAATCCGCTCATCCAGCCCACGTGGCGCGTTGATCGCCGTGTAGGCATAGAGGCCGCCGCCGCGAATCTGCTCGGCGCTGACTTCTTCGAGGCTGGCGCCGGGGGTGCGGTCCTGCATCTGGGTGCTGATGGCCACGTCGGTCATCCACAGGGTCGCTGGTGGCACCCACGAACGCAGCACCCAGCCGACACCGCCGATCCCCACGGTAATACTCAGGATCGCCACGGCGTTGCGCACGGTACGGATCGGAAAGATCGACGCCAGGCTGGGAAACGACAACAGCACAGCGATGCCCAGTGCCCATTTGAAGCTTTGCGAGGTCGTCAGGTGCATGATGACCGGCAATGCGGTGAGCAGGGCGGCGAACAGGGTCAGGGTATGCAGCGCCAGGAACGCCCAACGCCGGGGCGCCAGCCACTTGTAGTAGAGAGGGTCGATGATGGAAATCAGCGCCGCGATGCCCAGCAGCCCGGTGAAGAACAACTGGCCGCTGTTCCACGTCGTGGTGATGAAAAAGAAGGGCAGGACGAAGAACAGGCTTTCCTGGTGAATCATCTGCGTCGCATAGCGCAGCAGTGGCTGGGGAATTTCCCGCTTGAAGATTCGGGTGAACAGCTTGGTCAGGCTGTTTTCCAGCATCAGCCAGACCCAGCTGATCAGCATGATGGTGGTGATCCAGCTCGCCAGGCCCTGCTGGCGATCCACCAGGATGAAGCTACCGATCCCGGAGATGAAACCGCCGAGCGCAATGACCCCGGGGTAGCGCTTCATCAGTTCGAGGATGCGCTGGACGATAAGGGTCAGGGTCGGCATTCGGCGGTTCACAGTAGTCGTAGGAAAAATCCCTGACAGGTTACCGCCTCATCCGCGAAAAGTGCTTACTTTCTGCGATGAAAACGCCATGCCGCCAGGCTCAACAGCACCAATCCCAGCACTCCGGCAATCGCCCACATCAACTGGTCATAACTCACCAACGGCTTTTCGATCCGCACATAGCCCGGTTGCAGGAGCAGTTCGCGCATGGCCTTGTTGGCTTGCGCCAGCGTGACCGCCTGCAATTCCTTGACCGGGCTGGCGAAACGGCCGTTTTCGTAGTCTCCCAAGGCACTCCAGTAGTAGTCGGCCAGTGCACTGTTGCCTTGCACCGCCCAGGCCTGGCGAGCGATGGCGGCCTGTTTGAGGCGGTTGAAGGTCTCGGCATTGAGACCGTCCTTGAGCAAACCGGCCTTCAATTCATCCAGCACCTCTTGCGCTTCGGCCACGTCGTCGCGCTCAAGGTCGGCATTCAGGCTCATGAAGCCGACGCCGCCAAACACCTCACGCTCGGCCCAGGGACCATAGGACAAGCTGTGTGCCAGGCGCAGCTGGCGATAGAGTGCCCAGTCCAGATAATCCTTGAGCAGGTCGAAGGTTTCGTCGTGCTGATCGTCCAGTACCGGCTCCGGTACCAGCCAGTGCAGCTTGGCCCCGCCACCGACGAAGCCATGAATCAGGTTGCGCTCATGGGCAGCGCTGGCCTGGATTTGTGGCAGGGGCGGGTGCTCGGTCGGGTCGATGGCGGTCAGCGCGCCATAAGCCCGATCCAGATAGGCCGGCAGTAACCGGTCGAGGTCGCCGACGACGATCAGCGTCATGTTGTTGGGCGCGTACCAGCCCTTGCGCACGTTCTCCAGCTGTTCGCGGGTCAGGTGATCGACTTCCGCGCGCTCAGGGCATTTGAGGCCCAGCTCCACGGCCAGTTGTTTGCTGGCGGTATTGCCCAGGTCCTGGCGATCCAGCCAGCGTTGCAGGTGGGTGTAGTGGCCGCCGTCTTCACGCTCGACCACTTGCTTGGCGGCGTGGATGGCGTCGTCATCGAAATGGGTTTGCGTCAGCAGCGCCAGCAGCAGGTCGAGCACCTTGCGCTGGTTTTTCGCCGGGGCTTCGATCACGAACGTGGTGTCGGCGTTGCTGGTGAAAGCGTTCCACTCGCCACCCAGCGCCTGCATGCGCTCCTCCAGGCCGCCTTCACCGCTGGCGTCGATGCCGCTGAACAGCAAGTGTTCAAGCAGGTGCGGCAGTTCTTTCTCGGCGCAACCGAAATCATCCAGGCCTACGCCAACCACCAGCCGAATCGCCACATGGCCGCGTTCGGTGCCAGGCTTGAGCAACATCTGCAAACCGTTGCGCAGGGTGTAGCCTTCGACCTGGAAGCGATCCAGGGCAAACGAGGGGAGTGAGCCAAGCAACAGACAGGCGAACAACAGACAACGCATAACGAGCTTCCCGGCAATCAATCGGAGATCCGTTTCGTCCTTCAATCCGCTATGACGGCCTTGAGGCTGAATCAATGTTACTGACTAACCACCGTGCCAGACGTTCAAGGCGAATGTGTGATGTCCGCCAAATCGTCGACCGCCAGTGCCCCGGTGTCAGACGTTTCCAATACCACGTAGGCACTGCTGCAAAACAGTGAATTTAGACGCTTCATGTCGGCAATCAACTCCAGGTGCAGCGAACTGGTCTCGATACTTTGCACGATCTTACGTTGCAAACGGCTGACATGGGCGTGGGCCAGGCGGCGTTCCTGTGCGCGAAAGCGACGTTTCTCCCGCAGCAACTGGCGCGCACTTTCCTTGTCGCCACTGAGAAATACCGACAAGCCCAGGCGCAGGTTGGAGATCAACTGGCTATGTAGCCCGGCCAACTCTTCCAGCCCCACCTCGGAAAACGACCGGCGCTGGGCGGTTTTCTGCTGCTGGACTTTGCGCAGCATGCGTTCGATCAAGTCGCTGGCGAGTTTGAGGTTGATCGCCAGTTCGATGATTTCCGCCCAGCGCCGGCTGTCCTGGTCGCTGAGGTCTTCCCGGGGCATTTGCGCCAGATACAGCTTGATTGCGCTGTAGAGCGCCTCGACATCATCGGTCAGACGCCGCATTTCCTGGGTCACTGCCGTTTGCTTGCCGTGGAGCACGTCGAGCATGGCCTCCAGCATGTTGTCGATCAGATCGCCCATGCGCAGGGTTTCCCGGGCCGCATTGGCCAACGCCAGGCTTGGGGTGACCAAGGCTGTCGGGTCAAGGTGCCGGGGTTTGACCATGCCGTTGGTTTGCGGGCGCTCGGGCAGTATCCACGCACAGAACCTGGCCATCGGCCCGACACTGGGCAGCAGGACCAGGCAACGCGCCGTGTTGTAGAGCAGGTGGAAGCCGATGACCATTTCCTGGGGGCTGAAGTCGAGGCTGTCGATCCAGTGCACCAGGGGGTCGAGCACCGGAATGATCAGCAACAGGCCGATCATCTTGTACAACAGGCTGCCCAACGCCACCTGGCGGCCGGCGGCGTTCTGCATGCTGGTGCTGAGGAACGCGAGAATGCCACTGCCGATGTTGGCACCGATCACCAGGCCGATGGCCACCGGCAGGCTGATCACGCTGGCGCCGGCGAGGGTCGCGGTCAGCAGGACCGCCGCCAGGCTGGAGTAGGAAATCATCGCGAACAACGCGCCAACCAGGGCGTCGAGCAAAATGTCGCCGGTCAGCGAGGCGAAAATCACTTTCACCCCTTGGGCGTGGGTGATCGGCGCGGCCGCTTCGACAATCAATTGCAGTGCCAGAATGATCAGCCCCAGGCCAATGCTCACGCGGCCCATTTGCCCGAGCCGCGTCTGTTTGCGCGACAGGAAGAAAATCACCCCGAGAAATATCAGCAGTGGCGAGAGCCATGACAGATCGAAAGTCAGCACCCGCGCCATCAATGCCGTACCGACATCGGCCCCGAGCATCGTTGCCAGGGCGGGGGTCAGCGCCATCAGGCCCTGGCCGACGAACGAGGTGACGAGCATCGCCGTGGCGTTACTGCTCTGGACCATCGCGGTCACGACGATCCCCGAGATGAACGCCAGCCAGCGCTTGGACATGTTCTGTCCGATGACGTGACGCAGGTTGGAGCCGTAGACCCGCAAGATGCCGGTTCGGACGATGTGCGTGCCCCAGATCAGCAAGGCTACGGCTGAGAGAAGATTGAGCAGGGTGAGCATGCAGGCCCCCTGTGGTGGTAGCGCCCCAAAGGGGCAAGTTGACGGTGCCGCGCGACGTTCTACGTTCTGTAGTTAAGCTGTAGTTGGCTAACGGTCTGGGCGCCAGCATCGCATAGCTAAAGAAGTGATTGAAACAAAACTGTCATGAAAAAAGTTTGATGCAGACAAAGAAAAAGGGGCCCGAAGGCCCCTTTTTGCTCAGCAAGGCATTCGGGTTACTGCCCCGGAATGTCCTTGCGCAGTTTCACCGGATCCTGCTGCTTCTTCTTTCTCGCAATCGCGGTGCGCATCTTGATGTTGATCGCTTCCACCGCCAGCGAGAACGCCATGGCGAAGTAGACGTAGCCTTTTGGCACGTGTACGTCGAAGGCTTCGGCAATCAGCACCATACCCACGATCAACAGGAACGCCAGCGCCAGCATCTTCAACGAAGGGTGCTTGTCGATGAACGCGCTGATCGTGCCCGAGGCCAGCATCATCACCAGTACCGCCACGACAATCGCTGCCACCATGACCGGTACGTGGGAGACCATGCCGACGGCGGTGATCACCGAGTCCAGGGAGAACACGATGTCGATGATCGCGATCTGGATGATGGTGTAGAGGAAGTTGCCGCCCTTGAGCGAAGGCTCGTCGTCGCTTTCGTCTTCACCTTCCAGCGCGTGGTACATCTCTTGCGAGCTCTTCCACAACAGGAACAGGCCACCGAAGAACAGGATCAGGTCACGCCCGGAGATACCCTGGCCGAACACTTCGAACAGGTCGGCGGTGAGACGCATGACCCAGGTGATCGACAGCAGCAACAGAATCCGCGTGACCATGGCCAGCGCCAGGCCGAAAATCCGGGTGCGCTGTTGCATGTGCTTGGGCATGCGGCTGACCAGGATCGAAATCATGATGATGTTATCGATACCCAGGACGATTTCCAGGGCGGTCAGGGTAAAGAAGGCAACCCAGATTTCAGGGTTGGTCAGCCATTCCATGTGTATTCCTTTGAGCGATTGTTAAACCAAAAAGGGCCCCGACTTCAAACCGCGAAGCCTGGACCCGAAATGGTGAGTCTTGGGCTTATAGAGTGCTGAACAGCGGAAAAATCCCCATCAGCAATGCAGCGACCAGTATGCACATGCAGACCAACACTGCCCACTTCAGGGTGAAGCGCTGGTGATCACCAAAGTCGATGCCGGCCAGGGCCACCAACAGGTAAGTCGATGGTACCAGCGGGCTCAACAAGTGGACGGGCTGACCAACGATCGAGGCACGTGCCATTTCCACCGCGGTTATACCGTAATGGCTAGCGGCTTCGGCAAGTACCGGTAACACGCCGTAATAAAATGCATCATTCGACATGAAGAAGGTGAACGGCATGCTCACCAACGCCGTGATTACTGCCAGGTATGGGCCGAGGAAATCCGGAATCACCGACAGCAGGCTTTTCGACATGGCATCGACCATACCGGTGCCCGACAGGATACCGGTGAAGATGCCCGCGGCAAAGATCAGCCCGACCACCGCCAGCACGCTACCGGCGTGGGCCGCGACGCGGTCCTTCTGCTGTTGCAGGCACGGGTAGTTGACGATCATTGCAATACTGAATGCCACCATGAACAGCACCGGCAGCGGCAACAGACCGGCGATCAGGGTGCACATCAGGCCCAGGGTCAGGGCGCCATTGAACCAGATCAAGTTCGGACGACGGGCATCCGGGAATTGCGAGACGGTGATTTCGCTGTGATCGATCTCATCGCCCACCAAGTGCAATTCACCCAGGCGTGCACGCTCACGCTTGCCGTAGAAGTAGGCAATGGCGAGGATGGCCAGGACACCCGCCGCCATCGCTGGAATCATCGGGACGAAGATGGCCGACGGGTCGACGTGCAGCGCACTGGCGGCACGGGCGGTCGGGCCACCCCACGGGGTCATGTTCATCACGCCACCGGCGAGGATGATCAAGCCGGCCATGATCCGCGGGCTCATGCCGATGCGGCTGTAGAGCGGCAGCATGGCGGCCACGCAGATCATGTAGGTGGTCGCGCCGTCACCATCGAGGGAAACCACGAGCGCCAGTACGGCGGTACCCACCGACACTTTCAACGGGTCACCCTTGACCATTTTGAGGATCTTGCGCACGGCCGGGTCGAACAATCCGGAGTCGATCATCAGGGCGAAGTACAGAATGGCGAACATCAGCATCACGCCGGTCGGCGCGAGCTTGGTAATGCCTTCGAGCATCATCGGGCCGATTTTCGGGCCGAAACCGCCGAACAGGGCGAAAACGATCGGGATGATGATCAGGGCGATCAACGCGGACAGGCGCTTGGTCATGATCAGGAACATGAACGTGATGACCATGGCGAAGCCAAGGAAAGTCAGCATGGGAATACTCCAGGCGTAGCGCGGCTAGGGAATGGGCGGATCGGACGGGATCAGCGCAGAACGGGAAGCACGAGGCGTACGGGCGGAGTTGCAGCGAAGCGGCGGATAGAAGAGGACATCAGGGTCACCATTGTTGTTGTTAAATGGGCCGGGCGAGCAGTCGAACACTCGCATTAGCCAGCCGGTCTATTGCCGGCAGTGAGGGCGATCCTAATCGGGGAAGCTTTCAGCCAGCTTTCGTCGATGAAAGCATTGACCGGATGTGCAACCGATCGTCGGACCGGGGCAGGGAGGGAAACCGCGTCGTGTCCTTCGCGAGCAGGCTCGCTCCTACACTGATTTTGTGTACGGCAAAGATCCCCTGTGGGAGCGAGCCTGCTCGCGATGGCGTCAGAGAAAGCGCACCAGGAGGAAACGGTATGGCCAACATCCACACAGGCGGTTGCCACTGCGGGCAACTGCGCTACCAATTCAGCGGGCCATTGCACGATATCGCCCACTGCCATTGCTCAATTTGCCGGCGAGTCAGCGGCGGGATCGTGACCACGTGGATCACGGTGCCAGCGTCATCCTTTCAATGGCTGGCGGGAACACCGGCACGGTACGACTCTTCGCCAACCGGCGCGCGCTATTTCTGCGGTAACTGTGGGGCGCAGCTGGCATTCGTGACCCACCTGAGCCCGGACAGTATCGACTTGACCATCGCTACCCTCGACCATCCCGAGCAGGCCCCGGCCGAACGCCACATCTGGACCGACAGCCGCCTGCCGTGGCTACACCTGGACGAGCACCTGCCGGGCGAAGCCGAAGAAACCATGTGATCAAAAAATAGACAGGTCCAGCGGTCGAATCGCGCCCATCCAGATCGCGTGCTCGCTGTGATCCAGCAGATCGTTGCCGGTGTCCGGGTGCAGGAACACCACCAGTCCCTTGCGGTTGAGCGCCAACCACGGCAGCACATCCCCGATCAGCTCGGGGCCGAACGCCAGTTGGCAGCTCCAGTCCGGGTGCGGTCCGACAGGGCGCTCATGTACCCGGCCCATTTTCAGCGGGAACAATTGTGCGGCTTGCTCACACAGGGCTCGCGCCTGGTCGATGGTGCTGGCATCGAAATAGACATGGGCGTGGTAGCCCTTGATCCGTTGCATTTGAATCCCTCTAAAACCGAGTCGAACCCTCACCGTTTCCTGCAGGTCAAATGCAATACAGGAGGCAAACAAGGGAGTTCAGCCATGAAAAATGCCGAAACCCCGGTGGTGAAAGTGGTGCTTTATGGTGCCTTGAGTAGCCTGGGCAGTGCGCTAATGGCTGAAATGTTGCGGCGCCAACATGAAGTGATCGCCATTCTCGATGACTTGACGGCGCTGGCGCCACGCCCGGGTTTGCGTACCAAGACCGGCGACCTGTTCGATGCCCAGCGTGTGAAGCAAAGCGTAGCCGGCAGTTCGGTGGTCATCTGTTTGCTGGACGCGCCAGGGTTGCCATTCAACAGTGAACACGTGGAAAAAACCATCGTGCCCGGCCCGGTCGAGCAGGTGCTGGCAGTGGATGCATTGATTGATGGCATGCAGGCAGCGGGCATCGCCCGGTTATTTCTAGTGGGGGATTTCGAGATCCTGGACGATCCGGAGTTCGAGGACGGGCTGCAGCGCCACGCCGCCGAAGAAATCCGCGAAGCACTACAAAGCAGCACCTTGCACTGGACGATGGTGAACGCCCCACGCGGGGTGCCGGGGCTGACCATCGAGCATTTCAGTCACCTGGGTGGCAACCTTGAGCCGGATCTGGCCGAGCCGCTCGCACGCCTGGCCCGCACGGCGGTGGGGATCGCCGATGAGCTGCGCCTGAACCTGCACATTGGCGAGCACGTCAATTTCATCGCGACCGACAGCTAAACCGCAATGGAGGGCAGCGCCATCCCGTTCAACGATTGCGCACTGCAGGCCTGTTCGGCCATCAACCAGTCGACGAACTGCTGAATCAGGGCGCCACGCCGTTTGCGCTGCGGCAAAACCACGTAATAACCCAGCCTGGAGATCACCGTTTCGGCAATCGGCCGACACAACAAACCTTGTGCCAGCAAGTTATCCACAAGGTGCCGCCAACCAATGGCCACGCCCTGACCGCCAATGGCGGCCTGAATCAGCAAGGTGTAATTGTCGAAACGCAATTGGCCGGGCGCCGGGGGTGAGGTGATGCCCAACTCGCGGAAGACCCCACTCCAGTCAAACCAGTGACTGCTGTTCTCGCCCCGCAGATGCAGGAGCGGAAACTCCAGCAAGGATTGGGCGGGCAAGGGCAGGGCACGGTCATTCAACAACTGCGGACTGCACACCGGGAACACTTCCTCGCTGAACAGCCAATGGCTCTCGCCCTGCTTGAAGCGGCCATCGCCGAACAGCACCGCCACATCGATATCGGTGCGCAGCATGTTATGGCTGCGCTCACTGGTCACCAGGCTGACGTCGACCTGTGGATTGGCCGCGTGAAAGCGGTGCAACCGAGGCATCAGCCAATAGGCGGCAAAGGCGAAATCGGTGGCCACCTGTAGCACTTCATGCTGTTGTTGGGCGCTGATCGCACTCAGTCCTGCCTCGATATTCTGCAAACCGAGCTGAACTTGCTCAAAAAGGATTGCCCCCGCTTCGGTGAGTTCGATGCCGCGATAGATGCGGTCGAACAGTCGAGTCCCCAACTGCTCCTCCAGTCGCTTGATCTGTTGGCTGACCGCCGGCTGCGTGGTGCCCAGTTCGTTCGCCGCCGCCGTGAAGCTGCGCTGGCGCGCCGCCGATTCGAAAGCGCGGAGCAAATCCAAGGAAAGGTCACCAAGCGCGTCATACATAAGCTGTACTTATCCTAGTCATTGTCGGCCATGGGCTTTACCGCAAAGTGCGTGGGTTACATCCTCGATCCCAGCACTCTCGCATAAACATCCACTATGGAATGCCGCGATCACATGAAGCGCAAGAACATTCTTTTCATCATGGCCGATCAAATGGCCGCGCCAATGTTGCCTTTCTACGGTCCTTCGCCTATCAAATTGCCTAATCTGAGCCGCCTCGCCGCCGAGGGCGTGGTGTTCGACAGCGCATATTGCAATAGCCCGCTGTGCGCGCCTTCACGTTTTACCCTGGTCAGCGGCCAGTTGCCGAGCAAGATCGGTGCCTATGACAACGCGGCGGATTTCCCCGCCGATGTGCCGACGTATGCCCATTACCTGCGGCGCCTCGGCTACCGCACCGCGCTGTCGGGCAAGATGCATTTCTGTGGTCCGGACCAGTTGCACGGCTATGAAGAACGCCTGACCAGCGATATCTACCCGGCCGACTACGGCTGGGCGGTGAACTGGGATGAACCGGACGTGCGTCCGACGTGGTACCACAACATGTCGTCGGTATTGCAGGCAGGCCCCTGCGTGCGCACCAACCAACTGGATTTCGACGAAGAGGTGGTGTTCAAGGCCCAGCAGTACTTGTTCGACCACATTCGCGAGGATGGCGACCAGCCGTTTTGCCTGACGGTCTCGATGACTCACCCCCATGATCCGTACACGATTCCCAAGCCGTTCTGGGACCTGTACGACGACGCCGACATCCCGTTGCCGGCAACACCGGATCAACGCGAACTCGATCCGCACGCCCAGCGATTGCTCAAGGTCTATGACCTGTGGGACAAACCCCTGCCTGTGGATAAAATCCGTGACGCGCGCCGTGCCTACTTCGGCGCGTGCAGCTATATCGACAGCAATGTCGGCAAACTCCTGCAAACCCTCGAGGATACCGGGCTGATCGATGACACCATCATCGTCTTCTCCGGCGACCATGGCGACATGCTCGGCGAACGTGGCCTCTGGTACAAAATGCACTGGTATGAGATGGCCGCTCGTGTCCCCCTGTTGATAAGTGCGCCAGGGCAATTCGGCGCCGGCCGGGTCAGCGCATCGGTATCCACCGCCGACCTGTTGCCGACGTTTGTGGAGCTGGCCGGCGGCTCCCTCGAACCCGGCTTGCCACTCGATGGCCGTTCGCTGGTTCCGCATCTGCAAGGGCAGGGCGGGCACGATGAAGTGTTCGGCGAGTACATGGCCGAAGGCACCATCAGCCCCTTGATGATGATTCGCCGTGGCGCTTACAAATTCATCTACAGCGAAGACGACCCTTGCCTACTCTTCGATGTACATAATGACTCGCGGGAGCTGGAAGAACTCAGCCACTCACCGCAACATCGCCAGCTGTTCGACGATTTTCTCGCGGAAGCGCGGGCTAAATGGGACATTCCGGCGATCCACCAACAGGTGCTCGCAAGCCAGCGGCGCAGACGTTTCGTCGCCGAGGCCCTGACCATCGGCAAGCTGAAGAGCTGGGATCACCAGCCACTGGTGGACGCCAGTCAGCAGTACATGCGCAATCACATCGACCTCGACGATCTGGAGCGCAAAGCACGTTATCCACAACCCTGCCAAAACCAATAATGTTAAGGGGAAGTCCATGCAAAGGTTATCCACAGTACTGATGGTCGGGCTCCTGGCCCTTGGCAGTGCATCGGTGTATGCCGATCAGAGTTGCGAGACGGTGAAAATGGCCGACCCGGGCTGGAGCGACATCGCCGCGACCAACGCCATCACCGGGTTTCTGCTGGACGGCATGGGCTACAAGGCGAAGGTCGACACCCTCGCGGTGCCGATCACCTTTGGTGGGCTCAAGGACGGCCAGGTGGATGTCTTCCTTGGCAACTGGATGCCCGCACAGCAGGGTTTCTACGACAAGTTCGTCGCCACCGGCGACGTCACGCAACTGGCGAAGAACCTCGATGGCACCGAGTTTACCCTCGCTGTTCCGGACTATGTTTGGGACGCGGGTGTGCATAACTTTGCCGACCTGAACAAGTACGCCGACAAGTTCGACCACAAGATCTATGGCATCGGGTCTGGCGCACCGGCAAACATTTCGCTGCAAGAGATCATCAAGAAAAATGATTTCGACATGGGTCAGTGGAAACTGGTCGAATCCAGCGAGCAGGCCATGCTCGCGGAAGTGTCCCGCGCGGTGAAGAAGCAGAAGTTCGTGACCTTCCTCGGCTGGACGCCGCACCCGATGAATGTGCAGCTGAAAATGCATTATCTGAAGGGCGGCGAGAAATACTTCGGTGACACCGGCAGCGTCCACACCCTGACCCGCAAAGGTTATGCACAGGCCTGCCCGAACGTCGGCAAGCTGCTCACCAACCTGAGCTTCACTCAGGAGATGGAGAACAGCATCATGGCCGAGGTGGTGAACAAGAAAGTCAGCAATACCGATGCGGCCAAGGCGTGGATCAAGGCCAACCCGGCCGTGCTGGACAAGTGGCTCGAGGGCGTGAAGACCGTGGATGGCAAGGATGCGTTGCCGGCAGTAAAAGCCAAGCTTTAAACCTGTGGGAGCGAGCCTGCTCGCGATGAGGCCATCAGATCCGACATTTGTATCGGCTTACACACCCCAATCGCGAGCAGGCTCGCTCCCACAATGTCCAGTGCTGATACCCTTGTGCAAAACCCAACCCGAGAGGACCCATGGCCCTTCCCAGCCGCCATTCACTCTTCCCATTCCTCACATGGTTGCCCCGGCAAACCCGCGCCAGCGTCGGTCGTGACCTGATCGTCGGCCTCAGTGGCGCGATTCTCGCGTTGCCGCAATCCATCGCCTACGCACTGATTGCCGGCCTTCCACCGGAATACGGCTTGTATGCGGCGATCATCCCAGTGTTGATCGCTTGCCTGTGGGGTTCGTCGTGGCATTTGATCTGCGGTCCGACGGCGGCCATTTCCATCGTCCTGTACGCCAGCGTCAGTCCCCTCGCCGTTCCGGCGACACAGGACTACGTCACCGTGATCCTTTTGCTGACCCTCCTGGCCGGGATTTTCCAGTGGCTGCTGGGGTTGCTGCGCTTTGGTGCACTGGTCAATTTCGTCTCTCATTCAGTGGTGCTTGGCTTCACCCTCGGCGCCGCAGTGGTGATTGCCGTGGGCCAGTTACCCAACCTGCTGGGGCTGGACTTGCCCAGCCAGGCCACCGCACTGGACAGTTTCATCACGCTGTTCAGGCACCTGGGGGAAGTGGATAAACCTTCGCTCATGCTCGGATTGGCCACCGTCGTGGTCGGCGTGATCCTCAAGCTGTGCTTGCCGCGCTGGCCGACGCTGTTGATAACCCTGGCCCTGGGTGCACTGCTGGTCTGGTTCTGGCCCTCGATGTTCGGCCACGTAAAGCTGGTGAGTGCCTTCACCGGCAAGTTGCCGCCTTTGAGCCCGTTGCCGCTGGACCTCGACCTGATCCTGCGCCTGCTGCCCAGTGCCGTGGCGGTCGGCATGCTAGGGCTGGTCACCAGCCTGTCGATTGCCCGTTCGCTGTCGGCGCGCTCGCAGCAGTTGCTCGACGCCAATCAGGAAGTCCGCGCCCAAGGCTTGTCCAATATTGTCGGCGCGTTTTTTTCCGGATCGCTCTCGGCCGGCTCCTTCACCCGCTCAGGCCTGAGCTACGAAGCGGGGGCCTGTTCGCCATTGGCGGGAGTCTTTTCGGCCTTGTGGGTGGCGTTGTTCGCCATCTTCGGCGCCGGCCTGATCGCACACATCCCCATTCCGGCCATGGCCGGCAGCATTTTGCTGATCGCCTGGGGCTTGGTGGACCATCGGGGCATTCGTGCGTTGCTGCGGGTCAGCCGCGCCGAGTTCGTGGTCATGGGCCTGACCTGCATCGCCACGCTGCTGCTGGAACTGCAGACAGCGATCTATGCTGGGGTGCTGGCGTCGCTGTTCTTTTACCTCAAGCGCACCTCACAACCCCGCGTGCAGCATTTACGCGACGGCGATGAAGACATTTTGCGGGTTGGCGGCTCGATCTTTTTTGGCGCCAGCCATTACCTGCAGGTTCGCCTGCAACGAATGCACGGTGCACGGGTGGTGATCGAGGCGCAGCAGATCAACTTCATCGACTATTCGGGGGTTGAGATGCTGCATCAGGAAGCGCGGCGGCTGCTGCGCCAGGACCGCAGCCTGACCCTGCGACGGGCACGGCCGCAGGTGGTGGATGAATTGAGGAAGCTGGAAGGGGCAGAGAAATGCCCGATCCGGTTTGAGGATTGAAACCCGGTTATGCGGCCAATTGCCGGCGCAACTCCGCCAACACCGGCGCCGTATCCGGACGCACCCCGCGCCACAGGAAGAAGGCTTCCGCCGCCTGCTCAGCCAACATCCCCAGCCCATCCATCGACACCGCCGCGCCATGTTCGCTGGCCCAACGGCAAAACGAGGTCGGCTCCTTGCCGTACATCATGTCGTAGCAAAGGGTCTTACCCGGTTCGATCAGGCTGCTGGCAATCGGCGGGACATCACCTGACAGGCTCGCGGACGTGGCATTGATGATCAGGTCTACCGACTCTTGCAGCCAGTCATAACCACTGGCCGATACCGGGCCCAGGTCGCAGAACAGTTCGGCCAGCAACTCGGCCTTGTCCACCGTACGGTTGGCAATGACCACCGATGCCGGCTGCTCGGCCAACAACGGTTCCAGCGCACCGCGCACTGCGCCGCCGGCACCGAGCAGCAGGATGCGCTTGCCCTTGAGGCTGAAACCGGCATTGACCGTCAGGTCCCGTACCAGACCCGCACCGTCGGTGTTATCGCCCAGCAGGCTGCCATCGTCCAGTTTGCTCAGGGTATTGACCGCGCCGGCCCGTTGCGCCCGTGCCGTCAGGCTGTCGGCCAGGCGATAAGCGTCTTCCTTGAACGGTACCGTCACATTCGCGCCACGGCCTTCGAGGAAAAACGCCCGGGCACAGCCGGAAAAATCATCGAGCGGCGCCAGCGAAGTGCTGTAGTCGAGTTTCTGCCCGGTCTGCTCGGCGAACAGTCGATGAATCAACGGAGATTTACTGTGGCCAATCGGGTTACCGAATACGACGTAACGGTCCATCTGGATTCCTCGTTCAGGCCTTGGCCAACCAATCGCGGTCTTGCAGGAAATATTCAGTCAGGCGTGCTTCTTCGCTGCCAGGTTCGGCTTTCCAGTCGTAACCCCAGCGTACTTGCGGCGGCAGCGACATGAGGATCGACTCGGTACGGCCACCCGATTGCAGGCCGAACAGGGTGCCACGGTCGTAGACCAGGTTGAATTCGACGTAACGGCCACGACGGAACTCCTGGAACTCGCGCTGCTTGGCGGTATAAGCGTCGTTTTTGCGGCGCTGCACGATCGGCAGATACGCCTCGATGTAGGCGTCGCCGATGGCACGCATGAAAGCGAAGCTGGTGTCGAAGTCCCACTCGTTCAGGTCATCGAAAAACAATCCACCGATGCCCCGAGGTTCGTGGCGATGCTTGATGTGGAAGTAGCTGTCGCACCAGGCCTTGTAACGCGGGTAGACATCCGCACCGAACGGCGCACAGGCCTGCTCGGCAACTCGGTGCCAGTGCACGCAATCTTCTTCATTGCCGTAGTACGGCGTCAGGTCGAAGCCGCCGCCAAACCACCAGACCGGCTCTTCACCTTCCTTTTCGGCGATGAAAAACCGCACGTTGGCGTGGGAAGTCGGTACATGCGGGTTGTGCGGGTGGATCACCAGCGACACGCCCAGCGCCTCGAAGCCACGCCCGGCCAGTTCCGGCCGATGGGCGCTGGCCGACGGTGGCAAACCACTGCCGAAGACGTGGGAAAAGTTGACGCCGCCCTTTTCGATGACCGCGCCATTTTCGACCACTCGTGTGCGCCCGCCACCGCCGGCAGGCCGGGTCCAGGCGTCTTCGACGAAGCGCGTGCCGCCGTCTTCGGCCTCCAGGGCAGCACAAATACGGTCTTGCAGATCGAGCAGGTAGGCTTTTACGGCCTCGGTGCGGGTAGTCATGGCATCACCTTGGATCGGGCAAAGCTACGCGGCGCTCCATTGGAGCGGGCTGGCGCAAATGGGCGCGTAGCATACCACCGCCGAAGCGCTCGTCGCAGTTGACGCAGATCACGCTTAGGAGTCCGATAGGGCGCTTGGTAAAACGATCTCAGGAGAGTGCAGATGGCAAAGCGTATCCAGTTCCGTACCCATGGTGGCCCCGAAGTACTCGAGTATGTGGATTACCAGCCCGCCGAGCCCGCCCCGCAGCAGGTCCGCGTGACCAACAAGGCCATCGGCCTGAACTTCATCGACACCTATTACCGCAGCGGTCTCTATCCGCCACCGTCCCTGCCATCGGGTGTCGGTTCGGAAGGCGCGGGCGTGGTCGAGGCGGTTGGCAGCGAAGTGACCCGGTTCAAGGTCGGCGATCGCGTGGCTTACGGCAGCGGCCCGTTGGGTGCCTACAGCGAGGTTCACGTCTTGCCCGAGGCCAACCTGGTGCACCTTCCGGACGCCATCAGTTTCGAACAGGCCGCCGGGGTGATGCTCAAGGGCCTGACCGTGCAATACCTGCTGCGCCAGACCTATGAACTCAAGGGTGGCGAAACCATCCTGTTCCACGCCGCTGCCGGTGGCGTCGGTTCCCTGGCCTGCCAATGGGCCAGGGCCTTGGGCGTGAAGTTGATCGGCACCGTGAGCTCGGCGCAGAAAGCCGCACTGGCCAAGGCCAATGGTGCCTGGGCGACCATCGACTACAGCCATGAAAACGTCGCACAGCGCGTACTGGAATTGACCGACGGCAAAAAAGTCCCGGTGGTGTACGACGGCGTTGGCAAGGACACCTGGCTGACCTCTCTCGACTGCGCGGCCCCCCGCGGACTGGTCGTGAGCTTCGGCAATGCATCCGGGGCGGTGGACGGGGTTAACCTGGGGATTCTGGCGGGGAAAGGCTCGCTGTACGTCACCCGGCCGACGCTGGCGACCTACGCCAACAACGCCGAGAACCTGCAGCGCATGGCCGATGAGCTGTTCGAGATGATCATCAGCGGCAAGCTGAACGTGGACATCAGCCAGCGTTATCCACTGGCTGACGCCGCGAAGGCGCAGACCGAGTTGTCGGCGCGGCGTACCACGGGTTCGGTCATTTTGTTGCCTTAATGACGCCTTCGCTGGCAAGCCAGCTCCCACAGGTTTCGGTGGTGAACACAAATATTGTGAACACCAGAAAACACTGTGGGAGCTGGCTTGCCAGCGATTGGGGACGACGCGGTCTCAGTCCGGACGCACAACATGCCCGGTCGCCAGATCCCGGATAACACTCGGGTTCTTGCGCCCACCCAGGTTCCCACCCAGCACCAGATCAACCTGGCCACGGAAATACTGCTCCACGCGAATCCGCGTGCGCGCCGCCGGCCGGCCCTGTGGGTTGGCGGAGGTCGACACCAGCGGCCCGACCAGTGCGCACAGATCCCGTACCTGCGGGTGATCGCTGACCCGCAACGCCACCGTTTCATGCACGCCGGTAATCCACTGCGGCAACATGTTCTGATGCGGCACCAGCCAGGTGTTCGGCCCCGGCCAGGTACTGGCCATGCGGTCCATCCACAGCTCGGGGAAGTCTTCGAAGAGGAAGTCGAACTGGCGGATATTGTCGGCGACCAGGATCAGGCCCTTGTCCACAGACCGCCCCTTGATCAGCAGCAAACGATCCACTGCCTCTTCATCCCACGGGTCGCAACCCAGCCCCCAGACTGCTTCGGTTGGGTAGGCAATCACCGCCCCTGCGCGAATAGCTCGTGCGGCTTGCTGCACACGCCAACTGTTGACCATGAAAAACTCTCCAGAATAAGGCTCTGCGCAGTTTACCTTTCTTCCTTGTAAAACCTAGCTTACCCGCGCAAACCAGCGCCCGTTTTCGCAGACAGCGCGGCCGTCCATTTCCAGCTCCGTCAACGTCGCCAGGACCTTGGGCAAGGTCCAACCGCTGGCATCGGCCAGCGCTTCACTGGTTTGCGGGCTGGCATGGAGCAGCTTCAACAGCGGATGGCTCGTTGCAGCCGCGGGTGTATCTGTGGAAAACGGTAGCTGCTGCCAGCCGCGCAAGGCTTCGAGGATATGCTCGATGGTTTCCACCAATACGGCGCCGTCGCGGATCAACTGATGGCAACCGCGAGCGCCTGGATGATGAATCGAACCTGGAATCGCATACACCTCGCGCCCCTGTTCCGCCGCCAGCCTGGCCGTGATCAACGAACCGCTGGCAACGCTGGCTTCAACCACCAGCACGCCCAGGGACAAGCCGCTGATGATCCGGTTGCGTCGGGGAAAGTTGGCGGCGCTGGGAGCGGCGTCCAGCGGAAACTCCGAGAGCACCGCGCTGCCCGACGCGATCATGGCGTCCGCCAGCTTCCGATTGCGCTGTGGATAAAAATTTTCAAGCCCCGTGCCAAGTACCCCCACCGTTCGCCCGCCGACATCCAGTGCCGCCTGATGCGCGGCGGCATCGATTCCCAGGGCCAGACCGCTGGTGATGACGAACCCGGCACCGGCCAGGCTGCGGGAAAAGGCGGCGGCGGTGTCCATGCCTGGCCGTGAAGCACGACGGCTGCCGACCATCGCCAGTTGTGGTTTTTCCAGGATCTGCGGATCGCCTGCCACGAACAGCAACGGCGGCGCGTCGCTGATTTGCGCCAGCAGCGCCGGGTAATCGGGCTGGTCCCACATCAGTAAATGCTGGTCCTGGCGCTCTATCCAGGCCAATGCATGGCTGGCACCGTCACGAACTTCAGGGGCGCGCCTGGCCTCGCCACAGACCTGCGGCAAGCCCAATGCTCGCCACGCACTGGCCGGTGCGCTGATGGCCTTGGACGCCGAACCGAAGGCTTCCAGCAATTTCCTGAAACGCGCCGGGCCGAGTTCCGGCAGACGGTGCAGACGTAGACGCGCTTCCAGTTCCGCAGGGGAAACCGATGTAACAGCTGGTATCGACATGGATCATCCTTGATCGTTATGAGCACCCATCGAAACGGGAATAAGCTGTGGATAACTCTGTTGGTAACTTGTGAAGTGAGCTAAGGATTCTGCACCTTGTCCAGCACGGCCAAAGAACGTGAGGCATTGAGCACCACCCCATAGCTGAGCTTGTCGTAGGTGCGAAAAACCATCAGCAGGCCGGCGCGTTCATCCGGAATTTTCAATGGTTGGCCGGTGATCCGGTCGCGCACGGTTTCGCCGGTTTTCATGACCACCAGGACATTCCCTTCGGCCAGGCCGTCGCGTTGCCCCTTGTTCAAGGTGACCACGTCCAGCGCACCGATCTGCGTGACCCCGCGCGGTACATCGATGATCAGGCCGTTGACCTGGGTGTCGGGCGCGCTGGGCATGAAGGTCGAATTGATCGAGCGTTCCTCGCCGCTGAACAGGCGGTCGCCGAGGCGCACCTCCTGGGTCGTCCGTTGCAGCGCCAGGGTCGCGACGTCGCCTTCGGTGGCGACGATCTCGCCCGCGCCAATGTCATCGGCGTTGATGCCCAGGAACTCCTGGGTCTGCGGATCGGTGTAGACCTTGCCCTGGCGGAAGATGCCGTACACCGGCTGGGCCGGGTCGAAGTGGCCGCGGGCGAAGATGCGGTCGCCTGTGCCGCTGAGCACGCGCTCGGCATCACCGGCAACGATATAAGGTGCCTTGTCGAACTCCTCGGCCTTGTCGACGATGCGGTTGCTCAGCAAAAAGCTGTTGATCGCTTTCAGCGGGATGCTCGGGATCGCGTCGGCCACCGGACTGCTGCGCACCCGTGGCGAAAGCTTGATGGTGCCGCGCGAGGCGCCGCGATTGAGGGTCAGGCGCGGCTGGCCGTTGACGTAGACCAGCGATAGCGTGTCGCCGGGGTAGATGAGATTCGGATTTTCAACCTGTGGATTGGCCTGCCATAGTTGCGGCCACTGCCACGGCTCACGCAGGTATTTTCCCGATATGTCCCAGAGTGTGTCGCCCGTCGCCACGGTGTACTGCTGTGGAAAACCCTCCCGAAGTTGCACTTGACCGTGCGCAAAACCTGCCGAGGCCAGAAGCAGCAAGGCGAGTAGTGATTTCCTCATGCGATGAATCCCTTTATTATGTGCATTCGCGTGAAACGCCAGAGCCCTCGGTGGCTCGCTCCCGGCTTGCTTATGAAAAGAAGGGAGCTACGTTTTACAACGGTAGCCTGCATCTTCTTCGGAGCGCCCAGGCCATCGACCCGACTTTACTTCACACGTGCAGTAATCAGAGCTTATGGCCATTTTAAACATCCTCGAATTCCCTGACCCTCGCCTGCGTACGATCGCCAAGACAGTGACCGTAGTGGACGACGAAGTGCGTCAGCTGGTCGATGATATGTTTGAAACAATGTATGAAGCGCCAGGCATCGGCCTCGCCGCGACCCAGGTCAACGTGCACAAACGTATCGTCGTGATGGACCTCTCCGAAGACCGCACCGAACCGCGGGTGTTCATCAACCCCGAGTTCGAGCCCCTGACCGACGAGATGGAGCAATACCAGGAAGGCTGCCTCTCGGTGCCGGGTTTCTACGAAAACGTCGATCGCCCGCAGAAGGTCAAGGTCAAGGCTCTGGACCGCGATGGCCAACCGTACGAACTGATCGCCGAAGGCCTGCTCGCCGTTTGCATCCAGCACGAATGCGACCACCTCAACGGCAAATTGTTCGTCGACTACCTGTCCACGCTCAAACGCGACCGTATCAAGAAGAAACTGGAAAAACTTCACCGCCAGAACGCTTGATGCCCCTCTTCAAAGGCTTGCTGCGGCAAGCCTTTTTCTTTTCAAGATGCTTTGTAATCGAGAGCTTTCATGACTGAGCCACTGCGCATTGTCTTTGCCGGCACCCCGGAATTCGCCGCCGAACACCTCAAGGCCCTGCTCGACAGCCCTTACGAGATCGTTGCGGTCTACACCCAGCCGGATCGCCCGGCGGGGCGTGGGCAAAAGCTGATGCCGAGCCCGGTCAAGCAACTGGCCCTTGAAAACAATATCGTGGTGTTGCAACCCCCGACCTTGCGCAATGCCGACGCCCAGGCCGAACTGGCCGCACTGAAGCCGGACCTGATGGTGGTGGTTGCCTACGGCCTGATCCTGCCGCAGGTGGTGCTGGATATTCCGCGCCTGGGCTGCATCAACAGTCACGCCTCCCTGCTGCCTCGCTGGCGCGGTGCGGCGCCGATCCAGCGCGCCGTCGAAGCCGGCGACAGTGAAAGCGGGGTGACGGTGATGCGCATGGAAGCCGGCCTCGACACCGGGCCGATGCTGCTCAAAGTCATCACGCCGATCAGCGCCCAGGACACCGGTGGCAGCCTGCACGACCGCCTGGCCGAAATGGGTCCGCCCGCCGTGCTCCAGGCGATTGCCGGTCTCGCCGCCGGAACGCTGGAAGGTGAAGTACAGGACGACAGCCTGGCCACCTACGCACACAAATTGAACAAGGACGAGGCGCGCATCGACTGGTCGCGGCCAGCGGTTGAGCTGGAGCGTCTGGTTCGCGCCTTCAACCCTTGGCCGATCACCCACAGCACACTGAACGGCGAAGCGTTGAAAGTGCTGGCGGCGAACCTGGCCGAAGGGAAGGGCGCACCGGGTGAAATCCTCGGCGCCAGCAAGGACGGGCTGATCGTTGCCTGCGGTCAGCAGGCCCTGTGCCTGACCCGCCTGCAATTGCCCGGTGGCAAGGCGTTGAACTTCAGCGACCTGTTCAACAGCCGTCGTGAGAAATTCGCCATCGGCACCGTCCTCGGTCAAGCGGTGGACGCTCAATGAACCCGCGTCTGGCCGCCGCCAAGGCACTCGCCGCTGTCCTGAACGGCAAAGCTTCGCTCAACAGTTCACTGCCGACGCAACTGGACAAGGTCGAAGACCGTGATCGCGGCTTCACCCAGGATCTGGCGTTTGGCACCGCTCGCTGGCAACCGCGCTTGTCGGCGCTGGCGGCCAAGCTGCTGCAGAAACCGTTCAAGGCTGCCGACGCCGATGTCGAAGCGCTGTTGCTGGTCGGTCTCTACCAACTGCTCTACACCCGCGTCCCGCCGCACGCTGCGATCGGCGAAACCGTGGGTTGCGCCGACAAGCTGAAAAAGCCCTGGGCCAAGGCCTTGCTCAACGCGGTACTGCGCCGCGCGCAACGGGAAAGCGAGACCCTGCTGAGCGAACTGGAACACGACCCCGTCGTGCGTACCGCTCACCCGCGCTGGCTGCAAAAGTCGCTCAAAGCCTTCTGGCCCGAGCAGTGGGAAGCCATTTGCGCGGCGAATAACGCGCACCCGCCGATGATCCTGCGGGTCAACCGCCGTCATCACAGCCGTGAGGCCTACCTTGGCCTGCTCGGTGAAGCGGGTATCGCCGCCAATGCATGCGTTTACAGCCGCGACGGGATCATCCTTGAGGCAGCCGCCGACGTGCGCAGCCTGCCAGGCTTCGCCGAAGGCTGGATCAGCGTGCAGGACGAAGCGGCACAACTGGCTGCCGATTTGCTGGACCTGGCGCCGGGCCAACGCGTGCTCGATGCCTGCTGCGCACCCGGTGGCAAGACCTGCCACATCCTCGAAGCCGAACCCAAGCTGGCCGGTGTCGTCGCGGTGGACCTTGAAGCCAAGCGCCTGGTGCGGGTACGCGAGAACCTCGAACGCCTGAAACTGAGTGCCGAACTGATCGCCGCCGACGGCCGCGACACTGCAACGTGGTGGGACGGAAAGCCCTTCCAGCGCATCCTCCTCGATGCACCGTGCTCGGCCACCGGCGTGATTCGCCGTCACCCGGACATCAAGCTGACTCGCCAGGCCGATGACATTGCCGCGCTGGCGTTGCTGCAAGGCGAACTGCTGGACGCCCTGTGGATGACACTGGAAGTCGGCGGCATCCTGCTCTACGCCACCTGTTCCACACTGCCGACCGAGAACACCGAAGTGATCGAGGCTTTCCTCGCCCGCACCCCGGGTGCCCGCGAACTGGACCTGGCCACGACGGCCGGGATCAAACAGCCCCATGGCCGGCAATTGCTCGCCCAGGAAGGCGGCCACGACGGTTTCTACTACGCCAAGCTGATCAAGATCGCCGCCGCACGCGGTTAAACGGATTCAACGGAGTGACTGGATGAAAATCATCATCCTTGGAGCGGGGCAGGTCGGCGGTTCGCTGGCGGAGCACCTGGCAAGCGAAGCGAATGACATTACCGTGGTCGACACCGATGGCGAACGCCTGCGCGACCTCGGTGACCGGCTGGACATCCGCACGGTACAAGGTCGCGGTTCGCTACCCAGCATTCTGCGCCAGGCCGGTGCCGACGATGCCGACATGCTGGTCGCCGTGACCAGCAGTGATGAAACCAACATGGTGGCCTGCCAGGTTGCCCACACCCTGTTTCATACACCGACCAAGATCGCCCGCGTCCGTGAAGCGGCGTACCTGACCCGCAACGAGCTGTTCGACAACGAAGCGATCCCGGTGGATGTGCTGATCAGCCCCGAGCAAGTGGTCACCAACTACATCAAGCGCCTGATCCAGCATCCGGGCGCCTTGCAGGTGATCGACTTCGCCGAGGGCAAGGCACAGTTGGTCGCGGTGCGGGCCTACTACGGCGGGCCACTGGTGGGTCAGCAACTGCGCCAGCTGCGTGAGCACATGCCGAACGTCGAAACCCGCGTGGCGGCGATTTTCCGTCGCGACCGGCCGATCCTGCCCCAGGGCGATACGGTGATCGAAGCGGACGACGAAGTGTTTTTCATCGCCGCACGGGCAAACATTCGGGCGGTCATGAGTGAAATGCGCCGTCTTGACGAGACCTACAAGCGCATCGTCATCGCCGGTGGCGGGCAAATCGGCGAACGCCTGGCCGAAGCCATTGAAAGCCGTTACCAGGTGAAGATCATCGAGATGAACCCGGCACGCTGCCGCCATCTCTCGGACAACCTCGACAGCACCGTGGTGTTGCAGGGCAGCGCCTCCGACCGCGACCTGTTGCTGGAAGAGAACATCGCCGACGCCGACATCTTCCTGGCCCTGACCAACGACGACGAAGCCAACATCATGTCATCGCTGCTGGCCAAGCGCCTGGGGGCGAAGAAGGTGATGACCATCATCAACAACCCGGCCTACGTCGACCTGATCCAGGGCGGCGATATCGACATCGCCATCAGCCCGCAACTGGCGACCATCGGCACCTTGCTGGCTCACGTGCGTCGTGGCGATATCGTCAGCGTACACTCATTGCGCCGCGGTGCGGCTGAAGCCATCGAGGCCATTGCCCATGGCGATGCGAAATCGAGCAAGGTGATCGGCAAGGCCATCGAGAATATCGGCTTGCCGCCTGGCACCACCATTGGCGCCATTATTCGCGATGAAGAGGTGATTATCGCGCACGATGACACCGTGATCGCCGCCGGTGACCATGTGATCCTGTTCCTTGTGGATAAAAAGCATATTCGCGATGTGGAAAAGCTGTTCCATGTCGGATTGAGTTTTTTCTGATCCGAAGGCCTCTTCGCGGGCAAGTCGGGTCGCCGCATCGCTCGCTCCTACAGGCTCTGATTATTCGCGTATTTCGAGTACGACTCGGACCCGTAGGAGCGAGGCTTGCCCGCGAAGGCGATCTCCAACTCCACCCATCAACAAGAGGTGCCGCCAATGATCGAATCCCTGGAAAAAATGCTCGCCAAGGGTGTGGATAACTCATTGCTGCGCTTCGGCCTGGGCAAGGGTTACCTGGATCTTGGGGATAACGCCAAGGCAGTCGAGCATTTCCAGCGCTGCGTCGAGATTGATCCGAAGTATTCGGCTGCCTGGAAGCTGTTGGGCAAGGCTCATCTGGCGCTGGCGGATTTTGCAGCGGCGCGACAAGCCTGGGAGAAAGGCCTGGAAGCCGCCCAAAACCACGGCGATAAACAGGCCGAAAAGGAAATGACAGTGTTTCTGAAGAAGCTCGACCGTCAGGCGCACTGACTGCAGATCGCCCAAGCCGACCGACTCAGTACCAGCGTTCTTCACCCGGAGGACGCTTCTTGAAGCGCTTCATGCTCCACATGTACTGGCTCGGATACGCCCGCACATAGCGCTCGACGACCTGGCTCATGGCTGCGCAAGACGTGGCGGTATCGGTGCTGTACATCGCTTCGGGCGCGGCTTCCAGGATTACCTTGTAACCCGAACCGTCCGGCAACCGCAGCGCATGCAGGAACACGCCAACCGCCTTGCCACCGGCGAGCATGTTCGGTACGAACTTGCTGGTCAGCGCCTGAACGGCGAAGAACGGCACGAAGATCCCGGCGGATTCGGCCGGTTCCGGGTCGGCCGGAATACCCACTGCACCACCTCTGCGCACTTCCTTGATCACGCTGAGGATGCCTTCCTTGGTGGAAGCGGCCACCTTGTTGCCCAGTTGCACCCGTTGCTTTTGCAGCAATTCATCCACCGCTTTCAATTTCGGCGGACGATAGAAAATGATCGGTTTGCACTGGCTGCAGTAGAAGTGGTTGAGCACTTCCCAGTTGCCCAGGTGACTGGTGATGCCCACCACGCCTTTGCCGGAGGCGAGGGCGTCTTTCAATACGTCGAGGCCTTCCACTTCGCGGACCAGGTCGATGGAGCGCTGGGCCGGCCAGATCCAGGCACAGGCGCTTTCGGTCAGGGACTTGCCAATGTCTTTCAGGCTCTGGCCGACCAGACGCTCGCGTTCGGCGGGATCCATGTCCGGAAAGCACTTGGAGAGGTTGATCCGCACCACGTCGCGGGAACGGTTGGGGGTTTTCCACATCACCCAGCCAATCGCCGAGCCGACAGCCTGTACTGCCCGCCACGGGAGCAGGGCAAACAGCCGCAGAGCGCCTACCAGCAAGGCGCCTTTAAACTTATCCACAGGTCACTCCTGATCTTGTGCTGTGCGCGAGGCGGCTATTCTAACCGCCGTTGACCAGCTGCGCGTAGCGATCGCAATCCCGGGTGTGGTCCATGACCATGCCTGAGGCCTGCATCAGCGCGTAGCAAATGGTCGGGCCAACGAAGGTGAACCCGGCCTTTTTCAGGCCTTTGCTCATTTCCACCGCCTCGGGCGTGATGGCCGGCACTTCGCTGCGATCCTTGAAATGATTGATCTTTGGCACACCGCCGACAAAAGACCAGAGAAACCCCACCGGGTCCTCCAGCGCCATCCAGGCCTGGGCATTGCGTCGGGCCGCATTGAGCTTGAGGCGATTGCGGATGATGCCCGGGTCGAGCATCAATTCATCGATTTCCGCGTCGCTCATCTGCGCCACGCGCTGCACGTCGAAGCCGTACATCACCTGGCGATAATGCTCGCGTTTACGCAGCACGGTGATCCAGGAAAGGCCGGCCTGGAACCCTTCGAGCAAAAGCAACTCGAACAATGCCTGCGCATCGCGTAGCGGCGTGCCCCACTCCTGATCGTGATAAGCCATGTACAGCGGATCTTCGGTACACCAAAAGCAGCGTGGCATAGGGCTCCAGGGGGCGTGCGCAGCAACGAATCGGGTATACTCCCGCTCTTTAAATCGCAGCCCAAGAAACAGGTGAATTTCGTGAGCCAGCCTACGCCAGCCGTGCGTACCTTCCAAGACTTGATCCTCGCCCTCCAGCAATACTGGGCCGAGCAAGGTTGTGTGGTACTTCAGCCCTACGATATGGAAGTAGGCGCCGGCACTTTCCACACCGCTACATTCCTGCGCGCCATTGGCCCGGAAACCTGGAACGCCGCTTATGTGCAGCCAAGTCGTCGCCCGACTGACGGCCGCTACGGCGAAAACCCGAACCGTCTGCAGCACTACTACCAGTTCCAGGTAGTGCTCAAGCCGAACCCGGACAACTTCCAGGAGCTGTACCTGGGCTCCCTCAAGCACGTGGGCCTGGACCCACTGGTGCATGACATCCGCTTCGTCGAAGACAACTGGGAATCGCCGACCCTCGGCGCCTGGGGTCTGGGCTGGGAAGTCTGGCTCAACGGCATGGAAGTGACCCAGTTCACCTACTTCCAGCAAGCGGGCGGCATCGAATGCTACCCGGTGACCGGCGAGATCACCTACGGCCTCGAGCGCCTGGCCATGTACCTGCAAGGCGTGGACTCGGTCTACGACCTGGTCTGGGCTGACGGTCCGTTCGGCAAAGTGACCTACGGCGACGTGTTCCACCAGAACGAAGTGGAACAGTCGACCTACAACTTCGAACACGCCAACGTCGAGAAGCTGTTCGAACTGTTCGATTTCTACGAAAGCGAAGCCAAGCGCCTGATCGAACTCGACCAGCCGCTGCCGTTGCCGAGCTACGAAATGGTGTTGAAGGCGTCCCACACCTTCAACCTGCTGGATGCGCGCCGGGCGATTTCCGTGACCGCACGTCAGCAATACATCCTGCGTGTACGCACCCTGGCGCGTTCCGTTGCGCAAGCCTACCTGCTGGCTCGCGCCAAGCTGGGCTTCCCGATGGCGACCCCGGACCTGCGTGACGAAGTACTGGCCAAGCTGGAGGCTGCACAATGAGTGCTCTGGATTTTCTGGTTGAATTGGGCACTGAAGAACTGCCACCCAAGGCCCTGAACACCCTGGCCGAGGCGTTCCTTGCCGGTATCGACAAGGGCCTGCAAGCTGCCGGCCTGAACTACGAGACCAAAACCGTGTATGCCGCGCCGCGCCGTCTGGCGGTGCTGATCACCTCGCTGGCCACCCAGCAGCCGGATCGCAGCATCAACCTCGACGGCCCGCCACGTCAGGCCGCGTTCGATGCCGAAGGCAACCCGACTCAAGCGGCACTGGGCTTTGCCAAGAAGTGCGGCGTCGACCTGAGCGAAATCGATCAGAGCGGCCCGAAACTGCGCTATAGCCAAAGCATCGCCGGCAAGCCGACCGCAAGCCTGCTGCCGACCATCGTAGAAGATTCGCTGAACGACCTGCCGATTCCGAAGCGCATGCGCTGGGGCGCGCGCAAGGAAGAGTTCGTGCGTCCGACCCAATGGCTGGTGATGCTGCTTGGTGACCAGGTCATCGACTGCACCATCCTCGCCCAGAAGTCCGGCCGTGAATCCCGTGGTCACCGCTTCCACCACCCGGAAAGCGTGCGCATCGGTTCGCCGTCCAGCTACCTGGCTGACCTGCGTGCCGCTTACGTGCTGGCCGACGCCAACGAACGCCGCGACATCATCAGCAAGCGCACCGAAGAACTGGCCACCCGCCAGGAAGGCACGGCGATCGTTCCGCCAGCCCTGCTCGATGAAGTGACCGCACTGGTCGAATGGCCGGTGCCACTGGTGTGCTCGTTCGAGGAGCGTTTCCTCGACGTGCCGCAAGAAGCGCTGATCACCACCATGCAGGACAACCAGAAGTACTTCTGCCTGCTGGATGCCGAAGGCAAGTTGCTGCCACGTTTCATTACCGTGGCCAACATCGAAAGCAAAGACCCGCAGCAGATCATCGCCGGTAACGAAAAAGTGGTTCGCCCACGCCTGACCGACGCCGAGTTCTTCTTCAAGCAAGACAAGAAGCAGAAACTCGAAGACTTCAACCAGCGCCTGCAAAACGTGGTGTTCCAGGAAAAACTCGGCAGCGTCTACGACAAGGCCGAACGCGTTTCCAAGCTCGCTGCCTACATCGCCGCGCGCATTGGCGGCAACGCTTCGTGGGCCGCCCGCGCAGGCTTGCTGTCGAAATGCGACCTGTCCACCGAAATGGTCGGCGAGTTCCCGGAGATGCAAGGTGTCGCCGGCTACTACTACGCCCTCAATGACGGAGAGCCGCAAGACGTCGCCCTGGCCCTGAACGAGCAGTACATGCCGCGCGGTGCCGGCGCTGAACTGCCGTCCACCCTGACCGGTGCGGCCGTGGCCATCGCCGACAAGCTCGACACCCTCGTGGGGATCTTCGGCATCGGCATGCTGCCGACCGGCAGCAAAGACCCGTACGCCCTGCGCCGTGCCGCATTGGGCGTGCTGCGTATCCTGATCGAGAAACAGCTGGATCTGGACCTGAACGACGCCGTGGCCTTCGCCGTGAATGCGTTCGGTACCAAGGTCAAGGCTGCCGGCCTCAACGACGCCGTGCTGGAATTCATCTTCGACCGTCTGCGTGCCCGTTATGAGGATGAAGGCGTCGACGTGGCGACCTACCTGTCGGTTCGTGCCTTGAACCCGGGCTCGGCCCTCGATTTCGACCAGCGCGTGCAAGCGGTACAGGCCTTCCGCAAGTTGCCGGAAGCCGCGGCCCTGGCGGCGGTGAACAAGCGCGTTTCGAACTTGCTGAGCAAGGTCGAAGGCTCGGTACCGACCGTGGTGGAA
This sequence comes from Pseudomonas sp. WJP1, assembly GCF_028471945.1. Classification (NCBI taxonomy): domain Bacteria; kingdom Pseudomonadati; phylum Pseudomonadota; class Gammaproteobacteria; order Pseudomonadales; family Pseudomonadaceae; genus Pseudomonas; species Pseudomonas sp. WJP1. The sequence goes on along the minus strand of NZ_CP110128.1, from coordinate 8,098 downwards.
GCCAAGTACTTCGACAATGCCAACGAGTTCTCCCTGTACTCGGCGATCCAGCAGGCTGACCAGGCTGTTCAGCCTATGGCCGCGGCACGTCAGTACAGCGAATCGCTGGCACGCCTGGCCGCCTTGCGCGAGCCGGTGGATGCGTTCTTCGAAGCGGTGATGGTCAATGCGGAAGACGCCAATGTGCGCGCCAACCGTTATGCATTGCTGGCGCGTCTGCGTGGCTTGTTCCTCGGCGTCGCCGATATTTCGTTGCTGGGGTAAGACTGTTTGAAACTGCTGATACTCGATCGGGACGGGGTGATCAATTACGACTCCGACGCTTACATCAAGTCGGTGGAGGAGTGGATTCCACTCCCCGGTTCGATCGAAGCCATCGCGCAGTTGAGCAAGGCCGGCTGGACGGTGGCGGTCGCCACCAACCAGTCGGGCATCGCTCGCGGCTATTACGATCTCGCCACCCTGGACGCCATGCACGCGCGCTTGCGCTCGCTGGTGGCCGAGCAGGGTGGTGAAGTCGGCCTGATCGTCTATTGCCCGCACGGGCCGGACGACGGCTGCGATTGCCGCAAGCCCAAACCCGGGATGTTGAAAAGCATCGCCGCACATTACAACGTATCGCTGACTGATCTATGGTTTGTCGGCGATAGTCTCGGTGACCTGGAAGCCGCCAAAGCCGTCGATTCTCAGCCTGTTTTAGTTAAGACCGGGAAAGGCGAAAAGACTTTGGGCAAGACCCTACCGGCAGGCACTTTGATTTTCGACGATCTGGCGGCGATTGCCGCAGAACTTATCCACAATTAGAGCGCTTTCGACAGATCGGGAGTGCGCTTGAACAGTCGGGCAGTGCCCGTAACGGTAAACGTCGCCATGTCGATACTGCAGGCCATCAGAACATTTCTCTTTTACCTGCTGCTGGGCACCAGCTCTCTGCTGTGGTGCAGCCTGAGTTTTTTTATCGCGCCCTTTCTGCCGTTCAAGGCGCGCTATCGGTTCATCAACGTGTATTGGTGCCGCTGCGCCTTGTGGCTGAGCAAGGTGTTCCTGGGCATTCGCTATGAAGTGAAGGGTGCCGAGAACGTGCCCGCACAGCCCTGCGTGATCCAGTCGAACCACCAGAGCACCTGGGAGACATTCTTTCTCTCAGCCTATTTCGAGCCATTGAGCCAGGTGCTCAAGCGCGAACTGCTCTACGTGCCTTTCTTCGGCTGGGCGATGGCCATGCTGCGCCCGATCGCCATCGACCGCGACAACCCGAAAGCGGCACTCAAGCATGTCGCCAAGAAAGGCGATGAACTGCTCAAGGACAACGTCTGGGTGCTGATTTTCCCCGAAGGCACCCGCGTTCCCTACGGCACCATCGGCAAATTCTCGCGGGGCGGTACGGCGCTGGCGGTGAATGCCGAGCTACCGGTGCTGCCGATTGCCCACAACGCTGGCAAGTTCTGGCCAAAAACCGGCTGGAAGAAGAAGCAGGGCGTCATCACCGTGATCATCGGCGCGCCGATGTATGCCGAAGGTAGCGGTCCACGGGCTATCGCCGATTTGAACGATCGGGTTCAGGCCTGGAACGAGCAGATGCAACGGGAAATGGGCTCTTTGCCACCCGCTCCACAAGCACCGGCTGCCAACGATCAGGTGGTTGTCTGAGGCTCTGTGGATAACCTGTGTACCGTTTGTGAGAAAAGTGCTTTTTTTTGCTTCTAACTTGATGATTTATATAGATATTTCTTAAATCGAAAAAAACCCGAAAAACGTGCATAAGTTTTTTTCGGGCGCAAAAAAACCGGCTGATATAGCCGGTTTTTTTATGCCTGTAACGTGGGTGTTTCACGCCTGCAGAATATCTTTCATAATTCAAAAAAAAGGCCAACGCACATGCGTTGGCCTTTTTCGTTTGGCGAGTGAACCGGGATCAGAAGTCCAGGTTGGAAACCGCCAGGGCGTTGCTTTCGATGAAGTCACGGCGAGGTTCGACCGCATCACCCATCAGGGTGTTGAAGATCTGGTCCGCGCCAATGGCGTCTTCGATGGTCACTTTCAGCATCCGGCGAACGCTAGGGTCCATGGTGGTTTCCCACAGCTGATCCGGGTTCATCTCGCCCAGACCTTTGTATCGCTGGATGGTGTGACGCTTGGTGCTTTCAGCCATCAGCCAGTCCAGGGCTTCCTTGAACTCGGTGACCGCCTTCTTACGCTCGCCACGCTGAATGTACGCACCTTCGTCCAGCAGAGTGCTCAGCTGAGCGCCCAGGGACACGACGGTCTTGTAGTCGTTGCTGCCGAAGAAGTCGCGGTTGAACGTGACGTAGTTAGACAGGCCGTGGGAGATCAGTTCGACCTCTGGCAGCCAGACGTTACGTTCACGGTCTTCACGCAGGCTGGCCTTGTACACCAGGCCGGACTTCTCGACGGTGCGCAGGCGCACTTCGTACTGGGCCAGCCAATCCTGCATCGCCGCGTGATCGGACAATTGCTCCAGGCTGACGGCAGGCAGGTAGATGAAGTGCTCGGTCAGTTCCTGCGGGTACAGGCGCGACAGGCGCTTGAGGGTCTTCATCACCAGGCGGAAGTCATTCACCAGGCGCTCAAGGGCTTCGCCCGAGATACCCGGTGCATCTTCGTTCAGATGCAGGCTCGCGTCTTCCAGGGCCGACTGCGTCATGTACTCTTCCATGGCGTCGTCGTCTTTGATGTACTGCTCTTGCTTGCCTTTCTTGACCTTGTACAGCGGTGGCTGGGCGATATAGATGTAGCCACGCTCGATCAGCTCTGGGAGCTGACGGAAGAAGAACGTCAGGAGCAGGGTACGAATGTGCGAACCGTCGACGTCAGCATCGGTCATGATGATGATGTTGTGATAACGCAACTTGTCGATGTTGTACTCTTCGCGGCCAATGCCGCAGCCCAGCGCGGTGATCAAGGTGCCCACTTCCTGGGAAGAGATCATCTTGTCGAAACGCGCTTTCTCGACGTTCAGGATCTTACCCTTGAGCGGGAGGATCGCCTGGGTCTTGCGGTTACGTCCCTGCTTGGCGGAGCCGCCAGCAGAGTCACCTTCCACGAGGTACAGTTCGGAGAGGGCAGGGTCCTTTTCCTGGCAGTCAGCCAGTTTGCCCGGCAGGCCGGCGATGTCCAGCGCGCCTTTACGGCGGGTCATCTCACGGGCCTTGCGCGCGGCTTCACGCGCACGTGCCGCGTCGATCATCTTGCCGACAACCAGCTTGGCTTCGTTCGGGTTTTCCAGCAGGAAGTCGGAGAAGTACTTGCCCATTTCCTGTTCGACCGCGGTCTTCACTTCGGAAGACACCAGCTTGTCTTTGGTCTGGGAGCTGAACTTCGGATCCGGCACTTTTACCGAAATGATCGCGGTCAGGCCTTCACGGGCATCGTCACCGGTGGTGGCGACCTTATGCTTCTTCGCCAGGCCTTCGGCTTCGATATAGGTGTTGAGGTTACGCGTCAGTGCGGAACGGAAACCCACCAGGTGGGTACCGCCATCGCGCTGTGGAATGTTGTTGGTGAAGCACAACAGGTTCTCGTTGAAGCTGTCGTTCCACTGCAGGGCGATTTCCACGCCGATGCCGTCTTCACGCTGGATGTTGAAGTGGAACACCTGGTTGACCGGGGTCTTGTTGGTGTTCAGGTATTCAACGAACGCACGCAGGCCGCCTTCGTACTTGAACAGCTCTTCCTTGCCGCTGCGCTCATCCTTGAGGACGATTCCGACACCGGAGTTGAGGAAGGACAGTTCACGAATCCGCTTGGCCAGGATGTCCCAGCTGAAGTGGATGTTCTTGAAGGTTTCGCTGGAAGCCTTGAAGTGGATCTGGGTGCCGGTGGTTTCGCTGTCGCCGACGATCTTCATCGGTTCCTGCGGAACACCATGGACGTAGGTCTGTTCCCAGATCTTGCCGCTACGGCGTACGGTCAGGACCAGCTCTTCAGACAGGGCGTTCACTACCGACACACCTACGCCGTGCAGGCCGCCGGATACCTTGTAGGAGTTGTCATCGAACTTACCGCCGGCGTGCAGCACGGTCATGATGACCTCGGCTGCCGAAACGCCTTCTTCCTTGTGCACGTCTACCGGGATGCCACGGCCGTTGTCTTTAACGGTGATGGATTCATCCGGGTGAATGATGATGCTGATGTCGTCGCAGTGGCCGGCGAGCGCTTCGTCGATCGAGTTATCGACCACCTCGAACACCATATGGTGCAGACCGCTGCCATCGTCGGTGTCACCAATGTACATACCGGGACGTTTGCGTACGGCATCCAGGCCTTTCAGCACTTTAATGCTCGTTGAGTCGTACGTATTTTCTTCGCTCAATGCCTTCACTCCCGATGGTCGTGGGTCTGGGTGATACGGCCCTGTTCCACGTGGAACAGGGCGACTGGCGTTTCCGTCTGCCAGCCTTCCCTCAATAATTCGTGGTCTACACAGGTGATAAACACCTGGCAGCGTAAGTCTTCCAGCAAGCGGCAAAGCGCACGGCGGTGCTGCTCGTCCAGTTCGGACGGCAAGTCATCCACCAGATAAATACACTGACCGCGTCGGGCCTGGCTGACCAGGTGACCCTGGGCGATGCGCAATGCGCAGACCACCAACTTTTGCTGTCCTCGGGACAGGATGTCCGCGGCATTGTGTGCGCCCAACCTGAGGCGCAAATCAGCACGTTGCGGTCCTGCCTGGGTATGTCCCATCTGCTGATCCCGCTGAAGGGATCCGGCGAGCACAGCGCTCAGTTCACGGTCTTTGTCCCAGCCCCGGTAATAGCTGAGCGTTAGGCCCTCGAGCTCAACCAGTTCGCTCAAGGTCTGTTCAAATACCGGTTTCAAGGCTTTGATGTAGGCGCGGCGGTATTCATCTATTTCAGCGCTGGCCTGGCACAACTCCCTGTCCCAAACCGCTTGAGAAACGGCGTCAAGTGTACCATGCCGCAGCCAAGAGTTTCTCTGGCGCAGGGCCTTCTGCAGGCGTTGCCAGGTGGACATGAAACGGGGTTCCACGTGGAACACGCCCCAGTCGAGGAACTGTCGGCGAATCTTCGGCGCACCTTCCAGCAAGCGAAAGCTGTCAGGGTTGATCAACTGCAGCGGCAGAATCTCGGCCAGTTGCGCCGCGCTACGCGCGTTCTGCCCGTCGATCCGGATCTGGAACTCCCCCTGGCGGTCCCGCGAAATACCCAAGGCGCTGTGTCCGCCTTCCGCCAACTCGACCTGGCCAAAAACCGTGCACGCCAATTGTTCGTATTGGATGACAGGCAATAACCGGGTGCTACGAAACGAGCGGGCGAGCCCCAGCAGATGAATGGCTTCCAGGACACTGGTTTTGCCGCTGCCGTTGGCGCCGTAAAGAATATTGATTCGGGGGGAGGGGGAGAAGGTCACCGGGTGCAGATTGCGCACCGCGGTGACCGAGACGCGACTTAAGGACATCTAGCTTCTGCTGAACATGATTACAGACGCATCGGCATGACGACGTAGGCCGAGTCGTCGTTGTCGGACTCCTGGACCAGCGCACTGCTGTTGGAGTCGGACAGGATCAGGCGAACCTGTTCGGTGGTCATCACGCCCAGTACGTCGAGCAAGTAGCTGACGTTGAAGCCGATTTCCAGGGAGCCTCCGTTGTACTCAACGCCCACTTCCTCTTCCGCTTCTTCCTGCTCCGGGTTGTTCGCCTGGATCTTCAGCTGACCTGCGGCCAGTTGCAGGCGGATGCCGCGGTACTTCTCGTTGGACAGAATCGCCGTGCGGCTGAACGCCTCGCGCAGCGCCTGGCGATCACCGAGCACCAGCTTGTCGCCGCCTTTTGGCAGAACGCGCTCGTAGTCCGGGAATTTGCCGTCGACCAGTTTCGAGGTGAAGGTGAACTCACCGGTGGTAGCGCGAATGTGGTGCTGGCCCAGGACAATGCTGACGATACCGTCCGGCTCGGTCAGCAAACGTGCCAGTTCAAGGATACCCTTGCGCGGCACGATAACCTGGTGGCGATCCGGCTGGCCGATATCAGCCTGCATCGAGCACATCGCCAGGCGGTGACCGTCGGTGGCCACGGCGCGAATGACGCCTGCCGAGACTTCCAGCAGCATGCCGTTGAGGTAGTAACGTACGTCCTGCTGGGCCATGGCAAAGCTGGTGCGTTCAATCAGGCGACGCAGTTTGCTTTGCTCGAGGCTGCAGGTCAGCGAGCCCGGGCCTTCTTCCACGGTAGGGAAATCGTTGGCCGGCAGGGTCGAGAGGGTGAAGCGGCTACGGCCAGCCTTCACTACCAGCTTCTGCTCATCGACCTTGATGTCGATCAGCGCGTCGTTCGGCAGGCTTTTGCAGATATCCATCAGCTTACGTGCAGGCACGGTGATGGAACCTGTTTCAGCAGGCTCTTCGAGTTGCACACGACCAACCAGCTCGACTTCAAGGTCGGTACCGGTCAGCGACAGTTGCTGGCCTTCGACAACCAGCAGCACGTTGGAGAGCACCGGCAAGGTCTGTCGGCGCTCGACGACGCCTGCGACCAGTTGCAGGGGTTTCAACAGGGCTTCGCGTTGAATGGTGAAATGCATGGTCTAGTCCCTTGCCTTAAAAGCTGCGCTGGTGTTCATCAAGTGGTCAGTGTACGCAGCAGGTTCTTGTAGTCCTCGCGGATGTCCGCGTCGGATTCCTTAAGTTCGTTGATCTTGCGGCAGGCGTGCAAAACTGTCGTGTGGTCACGCCCACCAAACACATCACCGATTTCCGGCAGGCTGTGGTTGGTCAGTTCCTTGGACAACGCCATGGCGACCTGACGTGGACGGGCGACCGAACGCGAACGACGTTTGGACAACAAATCCGAGATCTTGATCTTGTAGTACTCGGCGACGGTGCGCTGAATGTTATCCACAGAGACCAGTTTGTCTTGCAGCGCCAACAGATCCTTCAGGGACTCGCGGATCAGCTCGATGGTGATATCGCGACCCATGAAGTGCGAATGGGCGATCACGCGTTTGAGCGCACCTTCCAGTTCGCGGACGTTGGAGCGAATGCGTTGGGCAATGAAGAACGCCGCATCGTGTGGCAGTTCGACTTTGGCCTGGTCGGCCTTCTTCATCAGGATCGCTACACGAGTTTCCAGTTCCGGCGGCTCAACGGCCACCGTGAGGCCCCAGCCGAAACGGGACTTCAAGCGTTCTTCAAGGCCTTCGATTTCTTTCGGGTAGCGGTCACTGGTAAGGATGACCTGCTGGCCACCTTCAAGCAGGGCGTTGAAGGTGTGGAAAAACTCTTCCTGGGAACGTTCCTTGCGAGCGAAGAACTGAATGTCGTCGATCAGCAAAGCATCCACCGAACGGTAGAAGCGCTTGAATTCGTTGATCGCGTTCAGCTGCAGGGCCTTGACCATGTCGGCCACGAAGCGCTCGGAATGCAGGTACACGACCTTGGCGTTCGGGTTCTTCTTTAATAGATGGTTACCCACAGCATGCATCAAGTGGGTTTTACCCAGACCTACACCACCATAAAGGAACAGCGGGTTGTAACCGTGCTTGGGGTTGTCCGCCACTTGCCAAGCCGCGGCCCGGGCCAGTTGGTTGGACTTACCCTCAACGAAGTTCTCGAAGGTAAAGGTGCGGTTCAGGTAGCTGGTGTGCTTGAGCGCGCCTTCAACCTGGACAGTACGTTGCTCGGCGCGAACCGGAGCCTGCTGCGAACTGGCACCAGCCATGGGATCGAAGCTGTCTCGGGAAGGCTCAAGCTCGGTGACTTCAGCAGTTTTTTGCGTTGCACGCTTGGCGGGTGTTGCAGGTGCAGCCACAGGCGCTGCTGCGGCCGCAGCAGCCTGAACCTGGGACGCCGCAGCGGCGGCCAGCGGCGCATTCGGCGCGGCGCGCGGAGCAGAGCTGCGTTTGCTGCCTATTAATAAGGAAAGCGCAGGCGCCATACCGTTGCCGTGCTCGTCGAGCAATTCCAGGACGCGACTCAGGTATTTCTCGTTGACCCAGTCCAGGACGAAACGATTGGGTGCATAGACACGCAACTCGTCGCCTTCGGCTTCGACCTGTAGTGGACGGATCCAAGTGTTGAATTGTTGGGCAGGCAGCTCATCGCGCAAAAGCTCCAC